>JAEUMG010000047.1 GCA_016793355.1 Hyphomicrobiales bacterium | reverse complement strand
AGCTGGATCGTCGTCGAGCATAACTGGCTTTGGATGCTGATCGCATTGGCGATGGGTATCTTTGTTGGCTGGCATGGTCGCGATCGGGCCGGAACGTAAGCCAAGCCGAGCCGCCATCATGCCACATCTTGTTCTCGAAATCGCGCTCTGGGTCTTCCTTGCATTCTTTGTTGGCTGCCTGGTCGGTTACGCACTTCGTGCGCTGCTGATGCGCCGGCCGACCACCGCGTCGGCGGATGGCACGGTGGAACCGGACCTGCCCGAAGAACCGGCTACTCCACGCATGCCACTATCCGGGGCCGCCGAAACCTCGCGGGATTCTGCTGCTGCGCGGACCGGGCGCCCGAAGGGCATTGCTCAGGCGAGAGGCGGGAAGGCTGACAATCTGCAACGGATCAGCGGCATCGGTCCCAAAAATGAACGAACGCTCCACAGTCTCGGTTTTTTTCACTTTGATCAGATCGCCGCATGGAGCGACGAGGAAGTGGCTTGGGTCGACGATCACTTGAAATTCAACGGTCGCGTCATTCGCGAAGAATGGATACTGCAGGCGGGTCTGCTTGCCGAGGGCAAGGAAGAGGAGTTCGACCGCCTCTATGGTAGCAGTCGCGGCAAGCGCGGATCGGCCGGTCCACACTGACCCGCTGCGTCAGACCGTCAAATGCCGTTTGATTTCGGCTTCGCCGAGGTCGCTGGCACTGCCCGAAACGACGATCTCGCCCCGGTCGATAACGCAAATCCTGTCCGCGAGTACTCGCGCGAAATCGTAATACTGCTCCACGAGCAGTATGCCCATGTCCCCCCTATGCCGGAGAAACGAGATAGCCCGGCCGATGTCCTTGATGATTGAGGGCTGAATGCCTTCCGTAGGCTCATCGAGCAAGAGCAGTCTGGGCCGCGTCACCAGGGCGCGGGCGATTGCCAATTGCTGCTGTTGACCGCCCGAAAGATCTCCTCCGCGCCGTCCCAGCATGGCGGACAGCACCGGAAAGAGCTCGAAGATCTCTGCCGGCAGCTTGCGTTGCATAGGGGGCAGTTTCGCATAGCCGGTTTCAAGATTTTCCTTGACCGTAAGCAGGGGAAAGATCTCCCGCCCTTGCGGAACATACGCGACACCGAGTCGTGCGCGCTCGAATGGCTTCAGTTCTGAAATGTCTCTCTCGCCAAGCGAGACCGTTCCATGCGTCTGGCGCAACTGGCCGACAATGGTGCGCAGCAGTGTCGATTTTCCAACGCCATTGCGCCCCAGCAGGCAGGTGACTTTTCCGGTTTCAACGCTGAGCGAGAACTTTTTGAGCACTCGCGCGGCACCATAGGAAACATCGACCCCCTTGACCGTGAGCGCGTTCATCGTCCGAGATAGACCTCGATTACGCGCTGATCTGCGCTCACATGATCGAGCGATCCCTCCGACAGCACCGAGCCTTCATGGAGGACGGTCACCTTGACATCGAGTTCGCGAACGAAGGCCATGTCATGTTCGACCACCACCACAGAGTGTTCGCCGGCGATTGACTTCAAGAGTTCGGCTGTCGCCGCCGTCTCTGCGTCCGTCATGCCGGCGACAGGTTCATCGACGAGCAACAGCTTGGGGTCTTGCGCGAGCAGCATGCCGATCTCGAGCCATTGCTTTTGTCCATGCGATAAACGTGCTGCAATCATGTCGCGTTGCGGCGTAAGCCGGATGATCTCGAGAATGTGTTCGACGCGTATCTGCTGCGCCGGAGAAATGCGCCAGAACAGCGATGCGTATACGCTGCGGTCGCCGGATAGTGCGAGCGATATGTTCTCCGTTACAGTCAACTTCTCATAGACGCTCGGCTTCTGGAACTTCCGGCCGATTCCGAGCTGGGCGATCTGAGCCTCGTCGAGCCGTGTCAGATCGCAATCTCCCTTGAACAATACATCACCGGTGTCGGGCCGGGTTTTACCGGTCACGACATCCATCATTGTTGTCTTGCCCGCCCCATTCGGCCCGATGATGGCGCGCATCTCGCCTGGCGCGACGGTGAAGGAGAGGTCGTTGAGCGCCTTGAAGCCGTCGAAACTTACACTTACGCCATCGAGATAGAGTATGCTGCCCGCTGCGAGTTCCATGCTGCTACTCCGCGGCTTCGGGTTGCGCGGCTGGTATTGGCGGGACAACCGGTTTTCGCGCCCGCATCTTGAACAGTCCCGCCAGCCCCTGCGGCAGGAACAGCGTTACCGCCAGGAACAGCCCGCCCAGTGCAAACAGCCAGATATCGGGGAGGACCGAGGTGAACCAGCTTTTTCCGAAGTTCACCACGATTGCACCGATGATCGGCCCGAACAATGTGCCGCGGCCGCCGATCGCTGCCCAGATGACGGCTTCAATCGAATTTGCGGGGGCAAACTCGCTCGGATTGATAATTCCGACCTGCGGTACATAAAGTGCGCCGGCAAGCCCCGCGATGCAGGCCGACAAGGTGAAAGCGAAGAGCTTGAAGGCTTCGACCCGATAGCCGAGGAACCTTGTGCGGCTTTCGGCATCGCGGATTGCGGTCATAACCGTTCCGAGCCGCGATCGGGTGATGAAAAGGCAGGTCAAGAGACTTGCCGCCAGTGCCAGACAGCTTACAGCAAAAAGCGCCGCCCGCGTGCTTCCGGACTGCAGATTGAAACCCAGAATATCCTTGAAGTCGGTAAGACCATTATTGCCGCCGAAGCCCATGTCGTTCCGGAAAAACGCCAGCATAAGGGCGAAGGTCAGGGCCTGCGTGATGATCGAGAGATAGACGCCGCTGACCCGCGAGCGAAACGCGAGAAGGCCGAATAGGAAAGCGAGGAGGCCAGGCACGAGCAGCACCATAAGCGCGGCGAACCAGAACTGGTCGAAGCCATACCAGTACCAGGGCAACTCGTTCCAATTGAGGAAGACCATGAAATCCGGCAATTCGGCATTGCCATAGACGCCGCGAGTGCCGATCTGACGCATCAGATACATGCCCATGCCGTAACCCCCCAGGGCGAAGAATGCGCCGTGACCGAGGCTCAGGATTCCGCAAAAGCCCCAGATGAGATCGATCGAAAGGGCCAGCATGGCGAAGCAGAGATACTTGCCGAACAATGCCATCACATGCGCCGGTATGTGCAGCGCGGAGTTGGACGGCGTAAGCAAATGCAGGGCAGGAACGAGCACCGTCGCGACAAGGATCACCAAAGTCGTGATGGCGACACCGCGCGCGCTGCTGAGCAATCGCCAGGTGATCATGCTTCAACCGCACGGCCCCTGAGCGCGAAGAGCCCGCGGGGCCGTTTTTGAATGAACAGGATGATGAAGATCAGGACAAGGATCTTGCCCAATACCGCGCCGGCAAGAGGTTCGAGGAACTTGTTGGCGATGCCGAGCGTCATCGCCGCGACGAGCGTGCCCCACAGATTGCCGACGCCGCCAAAGACCACAACCATGAAACTGTCGATGATGTAGGACTGCCCAAGATTGGGGCTGACATTGTCGATCTGGCTGAGTGCAACGCCGGCGATCCCCGCGATCCCAGAGCCAAGGCCGAAGGTGAGAGCATCGATGCGCGCCGTATTGATACCCATGGCGCCGGCCATTTCGCGGTTCTGTGTCACGGCGCGCATTTGCAGGCCGAAGCGCGTGTAGCGCATTGCGAGCAGCAGGCACAGAAACACGGCAAGTGCGAACAGGATGATAACGATGCGATTGACGGTAAGCGAGATTTCGCCGATCTGAAAAGAGCCCGACATCCAGGACGGCGTGCCGACTTCGCGGTTTGTCGGTCCGAAGATTGAGCGGACGGCCTGCTGCAGGATGAGCGACAGACCCCAGGTTGCGAGCAGCGTTTCGAGCGGCCGGCCATAAAGAAAGCGGATGACGCTGCGCTCGATTCCGACGCCGACCGTTCCCGTGAGAAAGAAGGCGAGCGGTAGTGCGATCAGCAGCGAATAGTCGAAGAGGCCTGGCGCCGAATTGCGGATGATCTCCTGGACGATGAAGGTCACATAGGCGCCGATCATGACCATCTCGCCATGCGCCATATTGATGACGCCCATCACGCCGAAGGTTATGGCAAGACCTATTGCGGCGAGCAGCAGGACGGAACCGAGGCTGAGGCCATAAACGGCATTCTGGAGCGCGTCCCACCAGACGCGGCTACGCTCAAGCCAGGCGAGCGCCTCGCGAGCGGCCTGAGCAACGCGATCTTCGCCATGGGCGATCTCGGCAAGCAGGGCTGTGGCATCCTGACCACCCTTCGACTTCACTGTCTCGATGGCCGCGATCCGCTCCTTATCCGCTGCATCAGAGGTCAGAATTAGACCGGCGAGAGCTTGTTCCATTGCGCGCCTCACAGCGGCGTCGCTCTCTTTGCCGAGTGCTTCTTGCAATGGCTCGAACGCAGCCTGGTCGCGGCTGCGGAATATCTCCTCGGCCGCCTTGAGGCGCGTGATTGGGTCGGCCGCGAACAGTGTAAGGCTGCCTATGATCGCCTTGATCTGGCGCCTGATCTTGTTATTGATGGCGATCTTGTCGAATTCGCCTTCAGAAATTTGGCCCAGGTCTTCGCCGGTCGCGGCGTCGCTGATTTTCGACTGGCCGTCACCATCGCCGATCACAACGCGGCGGTCCGATTTGCGGATCAGGAGCTTGCCGTCGCCCAGCGCTGTGAGAATGTCGGCCACGCGCGGATCCCCGCTCGCAACGATGGCGGCAATCGCCTTCTCTTTCTCGGGAAATTTGGAGGTATCGAGACCCTTGAGCGCGCTTGCTAGATCACTTGCGTGCGCGGCGCAGGCAAGAGAAATCAGCCAGAAAAAGGCGGCGATGGCACGCAGGGCAGGTGTTGGATTTCGCATG
The DNA here is from genome assembly GCA_016793355.1 of Hyphomicrobiales bacterium. Classification (GTDB taxonomy): domain Bacteria; phylum Pseudomonadota; class Alphaproteobacteria; order Rhizobiales; family Aestuariivirgaceae; genus JAEUMG01. The sequence goes on along the minus strand of JAEUMG010000047.1, from coordinate 19,183 downwards.
GGCCTCGGGTTGAATTGGTGGAGGCAGATCCGGAGAGTGGGATCCGGATCTGCCTCCGGATGCGAAAAGGAAAAGCGGCTTGGCCTTAGCTGCCCTGTCCCCCGCACTTGCCCGTTACAACGTTGAAGTTCCCGCAGGACATGGGCTTACGCCAGTCGGAGATGAGGTCCTTCGACCCCTCGAGATAATCCGACCATTCGTCGCCGACCACCGTTCCCGAGGTCTGCCAGACGGTTTGAAACTGGCCGTCCGCCTGGATTTCGCCGATAAGCACCGGCTTGGTGATATGATGGTTCGGCATCATGGTCGAAGTGCCGCCCGAAAGATTGGGAACGCTCACCCCGATGATCGCGTCCCCGACCGCATCCGGATCGGTTGTGCCTGCCTTCTTCACCGCTTCGACCCACATGTTGAAGCCGATGACATGGGCTTCCATCGGATCGTTTGTGACTCGCTTTTCGTCCTTGATGAACGTTTTCCAGTCCTTGATGAACTGCGCATTGATCGGATCATCGACGCTTTGGAAGTAGTTCCAGGCGGCGAGATGGCCGATCAGCGGTGCCGTATCGAGGCCGGCGAGCTCTTCTTCGCCGACCGAGAAGGCAACGACCGGAATGTCCTCGGCCTTCACGCCCTGATTCCCGAGTTCCTTGTAGAAGGGGACATTGGCGTCGCCGTTGATGGTTGATACGACCGCCGTCTTCTTGCCGGCTGAGCCGAATTTCTTGATGTCGGACACGATCGTCTGCCAGTCGGAATGACCGAATGGCGTGTAGTTGATCATGATGTCCTCGGCGGCGACCCCATTGGCCTTGAGATAGGCTTCGAGGATCTTGTTGGTCGTGCGTGGATAAACATAGTCGGTCCCGGCGAGGACCCAGCGCTTAACGCCACCTCCTTCTTCGCTCATCAGATAGTCGACGGCCGGAATTGCCTGCTGGTTGGGCGCAGCGCCCGTGTAGAAGACATTTTTCGAGCTTTCCTCGCCCTCATATTGGACCGGGTAGAAGAGGAGGCCGTTCAACTCCTCGAATACCGGCAACACGGACTTGCGCGACACCGAGGTCCAGCAGCCGAACACCGCCGCGACCTTGTCCTTGGCCAAAAGGTCACGTGCCTTCTCCGCGAAGAGCGGCCAGTTCGACGCCGGGTCGACAACGACGGCTTCGAGTTTCTTGCCGAGCAATCCTCCTTTCTTGTTTTGCTCTTCGATGAGCATGAGCATGACGTCTTTCAGGGTCGTCTCCGAGATCGCCATCGTTCCCGACAGCGAATGCAGAATGCCGACCTTAATCGTCTCTTCCTGGGCCTGTGCAGCCGAGCCGCCGAGTACCATCGCACCCAGCATCGCTGTAGCCAGAACCCGTTTTCTTATTTCTGTTGTGAAAGCCATTCGTTTCTCCCCGTCAAAATGACCTTGCACTGCAGCGCAAGCCATGTGCCAGCTGGGCGCTGGCGTAGGGAGATGGCGTAAATGATTGAAGTAACTTGGATATTTTTGATTGAGCAGGAGAACGGTCGCTGCCCGATTCTTTTGCACCGCAAAAATCTTAGGCGCCGATTTGTCTGGCTTGCCTAAGCATTAATCGCTGCCGTTGAAGCCGTCAGAGCATTTCGAGGATCAGTTACACTCGCTGCTGCTACTGAGAAGGTCGGCGATCGATGCTGGCTTGACGGAGCACCCTCCATCGCTGGAGTCATCATCACTGGTGGTTGCAACGGCTACCGAGCCGGGAGAGCCGCGCCGCAGGTCGGCCGTCATGCCATGCATCGCGGTGGGTGTGAGGCGCGACCGGTAGATATGGGTATTCTGGAGTACTTTCTGTACGTATTGCCGCGTTTCCTGGAACGGAATCGACTCGACCCAGTCAATGGGATCGACCTGCCCGCTGCGTAGATCGCCGTAAGCGGCGAGCCATTCGCGCGCTCGGCGGGGACCGGCATTGTAGGCAACCAGAGTCAGGACGTAGGAGCCCTTGTAATCGGAAATGAGGTCGCCGAGATGCGCGGCGCCGAGCTTCACATTATAGGCCGGATCGCCGGTCAACTTGCTCTCCGCATAGGGCAGCCCGTATTGCCTCGCGACGATCTTTGCCGTTCCCGGCATGAGCTGCATCAACCCTTGCGCGCCGGCGTGGCTGCCCGCGGTTGCATCGAACTCGCTCTCCTGCCGTGCCAGTCCGTAGACCAGCGCTTTTTCGACCGGCGGCCCGACATGGTTCCAGGCCGGCATCGCCTTCGTCGGATAACCCCAATAATCGATATCGAGATCCTTGCTTGCGGCCGCCTTGGCGACCCGCAGGGCAAGGACGGGGCCGCCGGCGTCCCAGGCGAGATTCGCAGCCGCATTCATGTCGTCGATGGTCTTGAACCGGTTGGCGAAGGCTGAAACGAACATATTGAGTTCGCGCTTACGGCCGCTGGCGGCAACCATCTTGAAAGCGCGCGCGGCCTCGTCCTTGGCGATCCGATTGCGCGCCGCGGCGGAGGGTTGGCCGCCGGCCATTTCGACTGGCGCTTTTTCAAGCCCGATCTGCTCGCGCGCGAGCTGGCCATAATAGATTGTCGGGAATTTCGCCGCCTTGCGATAAGCCGCCTTCGCTTCGCCCGGGGAACCGAGCTCGGCATAGGTGCGGCCGAGCCAATACTGAGCGCGGGCAAGATCGGTGCGGGTCGGGGCGATCTGTTCGATGCGTGTAAAATGCTTGAGCGCGGTCTTTGGATCTTTCAGGTAGCGCAGCGCGATCCAGCCCGACAGAAATTCGCCTTCGACGGCGTTTGCTCCGCTGGCAAATCCATGTGCAGTGGCAAGACGATAGGCGGTTTTCCAATTCTCCGTGCTGCCAAGCCCCAGCGACCGCCTTGCGATCAGCCGCCGTTCGACCCACCAGGCCTCGCCATCCTGAATCGTCTTGTGGTCGGCGGGAATTTTGGCAAGCACGGCGCGCGCCTTGTCGTTCTGGTTCGTCCACCGGTAATGCCGCGCCAGCGCGTACTGCACTGGCAGCCACTGCTTCATCGCAGAGGAGAGATCAGCGTATTTTTTCTCCGAGCCGGCGGCATTCTTGATCAGGGCCTGCGCGGTTTGTGCGGCCGCCTGATATTCGCGCGGCAAGCGCTTGGCGGCCCGGATTGCCGCATTGGTCTCCTGTGCGTAGATCAGTGCGGCGACCCGCCGCTTGTGGTCGTTGGCGGTGATGAGATTGCCGAATTCGGCGAGCGCCTGCTCCTCGGTCGCGGCATCAAGCTGCGGCCGCTCCCAGGCCTTCGCGAGCCACTGCCGCGCCGCTGCCTGGTTGCCGCTCGCGAGGTAGGCGCGCACCAGCGCCAGCATGCCTTCCGAGGTTTGCGGCTTGCGTTCCGCGAAATGGGCGAAAACCACTTCGGCCGGTTCGCGGTTGATATAGAGAGCCTGCTCGGCCCGGCGCATCAGTGTGTCAGCGAGCGGCCAGTTCGGAGCGTCGTTTAGAAACCGCATGATTCGCTGGTAGCCGGCGTTCTTGCCCTTGTCGCGCAGATAGACGAGTTCAACCATCTTGACCGCCGCCGGATCGCCGGACCGCTGGGCCAGCTCCTGGGCATTGCTTATCTGGCCCTTGAAGGCAGCATCCACGGCTGAAATGGCTGTCCGGCTGGGTTCATCGGCATGCGCCGTCGAGATCGGCAATGGAGCGATAGGCAGGGGCGAGAGCACGCTGGCGACAAGGATCGAAACAAAGAAGAAGGCCCCGAATGCTGATCTACGTCCCATCACGCCCCGCTCTGTAACCCTGTCACCCACCGCGCCTAACCGGCAAATGCGACCATGATTGGGCAAATCGGCCCTAATCCTGCGTGCTTGCCGCTCCAGACTCCACAGTCTATTGTGGCGCCCTTGCGTCCCTCAAAGGGGGGAAGTCCGTCACACTAGGCGGGCTTGGTTTCCAAATTCTTATTTCCGGAGCAACCTTAAGTGAACGTCCGCGGCTCAATTCCAGCGCTTATCACCCCTTTCAGGAACGGTCGGGTCGATGAAGCCGCGCTGCGCAAATTCATATCCTGGCAGATTGCCGAGGGTAGTCACGGGATCGTGCCGGTCGGGACCACGGGGGAGTCGCCGACGCTGAGCGAGGAAGAACACAAACTCGTGATCGAAATCGCCGTCGACGAAGCCAGGGGTCGCGTCCCGGTCATTGCCGGAACCGGTTCCAACAACACCGAAGAAGCCCTGGAATATACCCGTCACGCGAAGAAGGCCGGTGCCGATGCCGCCTTGATCGTGGTGCCCTACTACAACAAGCCGACGCAGGAGGGGCTCTACGCCCACTTCAAGACCATCGCCAAGGCCGTCGATATACCGATCTTTGTGTACAATGTGCCTGGCCGCACGGTCGCCAACATTACCGTCGAGACGCTGGCGCGGCTGGCCAAGGATTGCCCGAATATCATCGGTACGAAGGATGCCTCCGCCGATCTGACGCGCCCGTCACGGCAGCGTCTGGCCTCCGGAACCGAGTTTATACAACTTTCAGGCGAAGACGGAACCGCGCTCGCCTTCAATGCCCACGGCGGCAAGGGCTGCATTTCGGTGACGGCCAATGTCGCGCCGCGGCTTTGCGCGGAGTTCCAGGACGCGACCTTGTCGGGAAATTACGCGAAGGCTCTGACTTTGCAGGATCGCCTCATGCCGCTGCACGTCGCGTTGTTCGTCGAAACCTCGCCGGCGCCGGTCAAATATGCCGCAAACCTCCTGGGCTTGTGCGAGGCGGACGTGCGACTGCCGCTGGCGCCGATCGGCGAATCCACCCGTAAGCAGGTGCGTGACGCGCTGGTCCATGCCGGGCTGCTGAACTAGGGTTGTATGATGTCATCGAAAAGCGGCGGCGCGAAAGCCTCGCGCAAGGATGTCGCGCGCAAAGTTGTCGCCGACAACCGCCGCGCGCGCTTCGACTACGAGATTCTCGACACCTACGAAGCCGGCATCGAACTGAGGGGAACCGAGGTGAAGTCGTTGCGCGGCGGCAAGGCCAATCTTGGCGAGTCCTACGCCGCGGTTCAGGACGGGGAACTCTATCTCGTCAATGCCTATATTCCGGAATATCGTGAGGCCAATCGTTTCAATCACGAGACGCGCCGGCCGCGCAAATTGCTCCTGCATAAGCGTGAAATCGGCAAGCTTGCCGGTGGCGTCTTGCGGGAAGGGCTGACGATCGTCCCCCTCAAGATCTATTTTAACTCGAGAGGGCGCGCCAAGGTCGATATTGCGCTCGCCAAGGGCAGGAAGCTTCACGACAAGCGAGAGACGATCAAGGAACGGTCCTGGGACCGCGAGCGCGCGCGATTAATGCGCGAGAAGGGCTGAAGGGGCAGCCGGCGGCGGGCGCGTGTCGAGATAGCGTCGAACCGCGGCGAACACATCGTCGAACATGGCGGGTGTCAGAACGCCGGTGTTCGTATTGTAGCGCGAGCAGTGATAGCTGTCGAAAAGGGCCACCCGCGCAGTTGCATGCTGCGCCCCATGCGCGAACGGAAATGCGGCGCGCCGCTGCTTTAGGGCCGTGAGCACGGAATCATGGGCGATGCGGCCGAGCGCGACGATCGCGGCAAGCCCGGGCAGGGCGGCGATCTGACCTTCGAGGAAGACCCTGCAGGTCTTGATCTCCTGCGGCGTCGGCTTGTTTTCCGGCGGAACGCAGCGCACGGCGTTGGTGATCAAGGCATCGGTCAACACCAGCCCATCGTCGGGACGCTCGCCATAATTGCCCTGCGCAAATCCGAACCGCCGCAGCGTCGTGTAGAGAAGCTGTCCGGCATAGTCGCCGGTGAATGGCCGGCCGGTGCGATTGGCGCCCTGCAGCCCGGGAGCCAGGCCGACAATCAGCAGACGTGCATGCGGATCGCCGAATCCGGGAACCGGTGCGTTGAACCAGTCCGGATGCGCCGCACGCTGCGCCTGGCGAAATGCCACTAGCCGCGCGCACAAGGGGCAGTCATGCCCGGGTGTTGCGGCATCCGGTCGACCAGCCACGGTTCAGATGTTGTCGTCGACAAACTCTTCGAAATTCCGGTCAGGCGCCTGCACGGACGCATGGTTGCGGTCGCGCTGCCTGCTGTCGCGATCGACCGGATCGCGGCCGATCTCATCGCGCAGGTCGGCAAGGTCGATGAATTGGTCGCCCTGACGGCGCAGATCGTCGGCCACCATCGGCGGCCTCGTGGTCAGGGTCGAAACGACGCTGACGCGCCGGCCCTTGGCCTGCACCGCCGATACCAGAGAGCGGAAGTCGCCGTCGCCCGAAAACAGCACGATATGGTCGAGATTGTCGGACAGCTGCATGACATCGATCGCCAGTTCGATGTCCATGTTTCCCTTGATCTTGCGGCGGCCCATCGAGTCGGTGAATTCTTTGGCGGGCTTGGTGACGACCTTGTAGCCGTTATAGTCGAGCCAATCGATCAGCGGACGGATGGGCGAGTACTCGGCATCGTCCATCAGGGCTGTGTAATAGATGGCGCGGATCAGGCGCGACCGTTTCCGGAAAAAGCCGAGTAGCCGCTTGTAGTCGATGTCGAAGCCCAGCGCTTTTGCGGTTGCATAGAGATTGGCGCCGTCGATAAAGAGCGCTACGCGCTCGTCCTGGTAAAAATTCATGGTTCAAATCTCCACGATCAAATTAGGCGGTTTTCATAGGCGTCGGCCAATCGCCGCTCAAGCGCAATCATGATACTCGTGGCGCTGGGAGCCAATATGGCGGGGCCTTGGGGGACGCCACGTCAAGCCGTGACGCATGCGCTGCGGTGCATGAACGGGAATGGCCTCAGGCTCGTTGCGGCTTCAGACTTGGTGGAAACCGGACCCTTTGGCCGGCTCAATCAGCCCGATTTCATAAACGCTGTCGCCGCGATTGAAACCCACCTTCCGCCGCAAGCGCTCCTGGCGAGGCTTCACGCCATCGAGCGTGCTGCCGGACGCAGGCGCACGATGCGCTGGGGCCCGCGCACGCTCGATCTCGACCTGCTCGACTATCGCGGGCTCATCCTGCGCGGGCGGCAACATGCAACCGCGCGCGGCAAACTCATCCTGCCGCATCCTGGAATTGCGGCGCGGCGCTTTGTCCTGGAACCTTTGAGCGCCATTGCACCGAGCTGGCGTCACCCGCTTTTGCATGCGACAGCGCGCGAACTCTTGCAGCGGTTGCGGTTCGGAAAGGGCCGCGTGAGCAATAAGCGGACGCGAAAAAGGGCAAGGCCCTAAAGCCTTGCCCTCAATATGCAGCGTACTTCCTCTCCGTTGAAACAGCGACATCCTTGCCACTGTCGGCGGCTGCCTGCGAGATAAGTCGCGGCGCACCCGGAGACACCTCCCCAGACCTGGGTCCTAACAAACCGGAACACCACGTCCTTGTCGTTATTGAGCAACAGGCTAGCATAATTTTGTCGGCTGTCACGTTAAATGTGAAGAAAGGTTGACGGTCTTAGGGCACTCGAATGCCGCGCCCCAAAACCGACATCACTTGAGTTATACGGGGTTTCGCGTAAACAGGCCCGGCTCCCGCTTTCCGCGACAGGATTCTCCGTTCATGCGCCTTTCCGCCTATTTCCTGCCGATCCTGAGGGATGATCCCAAGGAGGCTGAAATCATCTCCCATAAGCTCATGCTGCGGGCCGGGATGATCAGGCAGGAAGCCGCCGGCAGCTACTCCTGGTTGCCGCTGGGCTTTCGGGTTCTCAAGAAGATCGAGCAGATCGTTCGCGAAGAACAAAACCGCGCCGGGGCCATCGAAGTCCTGATGCCGACCATCCAGTCGGCCGATCTTTGGCGCAAATCTGGCCGCTACGATGCTTATGGCAAGGAAATGCTGCGCATCAAGGACCGGCATGACCGCGACATGCTGTTTGGTCCGACCAACGAGGAAATGATTACGGATATTTTCCGCCATGGCGCCCAGAGCTACCGTGACCTGCCGCGCAATCTCTACCACATTCAATGGAAATTCCGCGACGAGGTGCGCCCGCGATTCGGCGTTATGCGCGGTCGCGAGTTCCTGATGAAGGATGCCTACTCCTTCGATCTCGATGCGGAGGGCGGCCGGCACAGCTACAATAAGATGTTCGTTTCATACTTGCGTACCTTCGCTCGAATGGGGCTCAAGGCCATCCCGATGCGCGCCGAGACCGGGCCGATCGGCGGCAAGGATAGCCACGAGTTTCTGATCCTCGCCGACACCGGCGAAAGCCAGGTATTCTTCGATCGCGACTTCTACGACATGGACTGGACGGAATTCTCGATCGACTATGACGATGCCGCTGCCGTCGGAAAACTGGTGGAGGATTTTACCTCCAAATATGCCGCAACCGACGACAAGCACGAGGCCGCCGAGTTCGAAAAGCTGCCGGCCGATCGCCGGCTCTCGGGGCGCGGCATAGAGGTCGGCCACATCTTCTTTTTCGGCTCGAAATATTCCGAGCCGTTGGGTGCTGTCGTTCAGGGCAAGGACGGCCAGCCCGTCACGGTGCTCTCCGGCTCCTATGGGATCGGCGTGTCGCGCCTGGTTGGCGCCATCATCGAGGCGAGTCACGATGAAGCCGGCATTATCTGGCCGGAGCCCGTCGCGCCCTTCAAGCTGGCACTGATCAACTTGAAAGCCGGCGATTCAGGGACCGATGCCGCCTGCGAGAAAATCTACGGTGCTCTCGGGGCGAAGGGTGTCGAGGTTCTCTATGACGATACCGATGCGCGGCCCGGTGCGAAATTTGCAACCATGGATCTCATCGGCCTGCCCTGGCAGGTCATCATCGGACCGCGCGGACTCAAGGACGGCATTGCGGAAGTGAAGAACCGGCGCACCGGCGAGCGCTCGAATGTCCCGCTGACTGAAATCGTGGACCGCTTCAGCGCCTGATGGATCGCGCCGCAGGCGATACGCGTCCCTTCGCCGGCTTTGAGCGGCTTCTCGCGCTCCGTTACCTGCGCGCCCGCCGCCGCGAAGGCTTCATCTCGGTCATTTCGATCTTCTCGTTCCTTGGCATCATGCTCGGCGTCGCGACGCTCATTGTCGTCATGGCGGTCATGAACGGTTTTCGCACCGAACTCCTGAACAAGATTCTCGGTTTTAGCGGCCATGCGACCATCGTTTCGGAAGACCGCGAACCGATCGCGAATTTCAAGCCGATCGCCGACCGCCTGTCTTTGATCCCCGGTGTGACGAGTATCATTCCCTTTGTCGAAGGCCAGGCCCTCGCCACATCGTCGGTGACCAGCAGCTTCGTTCTCGTCCATGGCGTGACCGAAGCAGACTTGAAGCAGCTCAAGGGCCTGCAGAACGACAAGCTCATTACCGCTTTCAAGGACCCGAACGCCATCGATGAAGTGCCGACGCTCGACGGCTTCGACAAGGCGGAAGGCATCATCATCGGCCGCGGCCTTGCCGACCGGCACCTGCTTGGGCCGGGCAGCACCCTGACGATCATCTCGCCCGAGGGCCCTGACACCATCATGGGCAACGCGCCGCGCATCCGCGACTTTACGGTCGTCGGCGTGTTCGAGGCGGGAATGGTCCAATACGACGACGGCATGATTTATATGCCGCTGCCCGATGCCCAGGAGTACTTCGTTTCCGAGTCCGGCGTGTCGGCGATCGAATTGATGATCGACAGGCCGGAGGAAATCGATTCTTACCTTCCGGCCATTATCGACGCGGTCGGTCCGGGTTACTCGATTCTCACCTGGAAAGGTCGCAACCAGACGTTCTTCACCGCGCTTGCCGTCGAACGCAATGTGATGTTCTTCATCCTGGCGCTGATCATCCTCGTGGCCGCCTTCAATGTCATTTCCGGCATGATCATGCTGGTCAAGGACAAGGCGCACGACATTGCGATCCTGCGCACCATGGGCGCGACGCGAGCCTCGATCCAGCGCGTCTTTTTCATGACCGGCGCCACGATTGGCGTTCTCGGTACCGTTGCCGGCGTGATACTGGGCGTGATTTTCGCAATCAACATCGATCGTATTCAGGATGGCGTAGAAGCCGTCTTTGGCACGCGGGTGTTCCCGAAAGAAATCTACTTCCTCACGCAATTGCCCGCCGACATCGACCCCGTCCAGACCGGCTGGGTCGCCGTCATGGCACTGGTGTTGTCTTTCACCGCCACTCTTTACCCCTCGTGGCGGGCGGCACGGCTCGATCCCGTGGAAGCCTTGAGATACGAGTGATGGAAACGTCGCTGCATCCCGCGCTCGAACTGCGCGGCATCTGCCGGAGCTACAGCCAGGGTCCGGAACGGCTTGATGTTTTCACCAACGCACACCTGACTGTCGCCGCCGGCGAGAGTGTCGCCCTGGTTGGACCCTCGGGCGCCGGCAAGTCGTCGCTCCTCCATATCGCCGGCCTTCTCGAGGCCCCGACGTCCGGTGAGGTTCTGATCGCCGGCCAGAACTGTTCGGCATTGGATGATCTCGCGCGCACCCGCGTCCGCCGCGTCGGCATCGGCTTTGTCTACCAGTTCCATCATCTGCTGCCGGAATTCAACGCCATCGAAAACGTGATCATGCCGCAGCTCATCGCCGGGACGCCGCGCGCCGCGGCAGCGAAGCGCGCCACGGAACTCCTTGCACGCCTGGGATTGGGCGAGCGTCTGACCCATCGTCCGGCGGAGCTTTCCGGCGGCGAGCGGCAGCGCGTGGCTGTTGCCCGCGCGCTTGCCAACAAGCCGCTCTTGCTCTTGGCCGACGAGCCGACCGGCAATCTCGACCCGCGTACCTCCGAGCAGGTGCACGAGGAGTTTGTCCGCCTGATCCGCGAAGAAGGCTTGGGCGCGCTCGTCGCGACCCACAATCTCGACCTCGCCCAGCGCATGAGGCGTATTGTCAGGCTCGAAAACGGGACACTGGTCGAACACCGGCCTTGACGGGAGATGTGGACACCACCGCCGGCACTCTCGAAATCGGCCGGCCGGATCGGCTAATCTGTCGGCATGGCATCAGAATCGCAGGCAATGGGCGTTCCCTTCGTGCATCTGCGCGCCCATTCGGCCTATTCTCTGTCGGAAGGGGCCTTGCCGATCAAACAGATGGCGAAGCTCGCCGCCGAAATGGGCATGCCGGCGTTGGCCATCACCGATACCGGCAATCTTTTCGGCGCGCTCGAATTCTCCGAGGCGATGATCGAGAAGGGCATCCAGCCGATCATCGGCATCACCCTTCAGGTCGATTTTCGCGACACCGATCGTGATCATGCGCTTCGGCCGGGCGCAGCGATCGAGCGGTTTCCGGTCCTGGCGCTGCTGGCGAAGGACGAGGCCGGCTATCGCAATCTCATGCGGCTGTCGAGCCGGGCGTTTCTCGAGACGCCGGATCATGCCGAACCGCATGTTGCGATTGATCATCTCGCGGAGAGTGCCGAGGGCCTGATCTGCCTTACGGGCGGCCCGACCGGGCCGCTCGATACCGCGCTTCGACAGCAGCATGCCGGACTTGCGCGTGACCGCCTGCTCGGACTCAGGCTGATCTTCGGCGACCGGCTCTATGTCGAACTTCAGCGTCACGACAGCGAGGATGAGTACATGAGCGAGGAGGCCCTGGTGGCGCTCGCTATTGAGCTTGATCTGCCTGTGGTGGCGACGAACGAGCCGTATTTCGCCCGCCCTGAAGACTATGCTGCGCATGACGCGCTCCTGTGCATTGCCGACGGCGAAGTGCTGGCGACCGCCGATCGCCGGCGTGTCACGGCGGAACACTACTTCAAGTCGCCCCAGGAAATGGCGGCGCTCTTCGCCGACATCCCAGAAGCGATCGAATCGACCGTCGAGATTGCCCGGCGTTGCGCCTTCTTCGTGAAATCCCGCAAGCCGATTCTTCCCCGATTCGCCGAAGGCGACGAAGCCGCGCTGCTGCGCGAGGAAGCGCGCGCTGGGCTCGAGGCGCGTTTTGCCCAACGGCCGCTTGTCGCGGGTATCTCGGCCGAACAGTACCGGGCGCGACTGGAATTTGAACTCGACGTCATCATCAAGATGGAGTTTCCGGGCTACTTCCTGATTGTCTCGGACTTCATCAAGCATGCCAAGTCAAAGGGCATCCCGGTCGGCCCCGGTCGCGGCTCCGGTGCCGGTTCCCTTGTCGCCTATGCGCTGACGATCACCGACCTCGATCCGTTCCGGTTCAACCTGCTGTTCGAGCGTTTTCTCAATCCCGAGCGCGTCTCGATGCCGGACTTCGACATCGATTTCTGCCAGGACCGGCGCGACGAGGTTATCCGCTACGTACAGGAGCGCCACGGCAGCGAGCGCGTAGCGCAGATCATCACCTTCGGCAAATTGCAGGCGCGCGCCGTGTGCCGGGATGTCGGCCGCGTCCTGCAGATGCCCTATGGCCAGGTCGATCGCCTGTGCAAATTAATCCCGATGAATCCGGCCAACCCGGTTTCGCTTGCCCAGGCTATCGAAGGCGAGCCGCGGCTCCAGGAGGAGCGCGACAAGGATCCCGCCGTCAAGACAATGCTGGAGATCGGGCTCAAGCTCGAAGGCCTCTATCGCCACGCATCGACCCATGCGGCAGGTATCGTCATCGGCGATCGCCCGCTCCACGAACTGGTACCTCTCTATCGCGATCCGCGATCGTCGATTCCGGCTACGCAGTTCAACATGAAGTATGTCGAGAAGGCCGGGCTCGTGAAGTTCGATTTTCTCGGTCTCAAGACGCTGACCGTCATCGACAAGGCCCTGCGCCTCATCCACCGGCGCGTTCCGGACTTCGACATAGACCGAATTCCCTACGACGATCCCAGGACCTACGAGATGCTGGGAAGCGGCGAGACGGTAGGCGTGTTCCAGCTGGAAAGCTCGGGCATGCGCGATGTCGTCAGGAAGATGCGCGCCGATTGCATTGAAGACATCATCGCCATCGTGGCGCTCTATCGGCCTGGCCCGATGGACAATATCCCGCGCTTCATCGCGTGCAAGAAGGGCACCGAGGAGATCGACTATCTCCATCCCCTGATCGAGCCGATCCTGAAAGAGACCTATGGCGTGATGGTCTATCAGGAGCAGGTCATGCAGATCGCCCAGGTCCTGTCGGGCTATTCGCTGGGCGAGGCCGATCTGCTGCGCCGCGCCATGGGCAAGAAGATCAAGTCCGAGATGGACGCGCAAAAGGAACGTTTCGTTTCGGGCGCGACGGCCAAGGGTATCGAGGCCCACCGCGCCGAATACATCTTCGACCTGATGGCGAAATTCGCCGGCTATGGCTTCAACAAGTCGCATGCCGCCGCCTATGCCGTCGTTGCCTATCAGACCGCCTATCTCAAGGCGAACTACCCGGTCGAATTCCTCGCCGCCTCGATGTCGCTCGACATCGGCAATACCGACAAGCTCATGGTCTTCCGTCGCGAAGCGCAACGGCTTGGCGTGCACATCGTTCCGCCTTGCGTCAATGCCTCGACGGTTGACTTCGAAGTCTCCGGCGGCGCCATCGTCTATTCCCTCGCCGCGCTCAAGAATGTCGGGCAGGGGATGGTCAGGCACATAGTCGAGACACGTGCCGGCGGCGGGCCCTTCACGTCGCTGGGAGATTTTGCCCGCCGCATGGATGCGCGCGAGCTCAATCGCCGGGCTCTCGAGAGTCTCGCCAAGGCCGGTGCCTTCGACACGCTCTGCGGAAATCGTGCCCAGGTTCTGGGGGGCATCGATGCCATTCTGGCCATGGCGAGCCGCACGAGCGCCGAGACCGAGGCCGGTCAGAACGACCTGTTCGGCGCTGTCGCCGGCCCCTCCGAGGATGTTGCCCTGCCGGCCCGCGAGGCGTGGTTGCCGATGGAGCGTCTCTCCCAGGAATTCGAGGCCGTGGGCTTCTATCTCTCCGGCCACCCGCTGGATGACTACCTCAAGCCTTTGCATAGGCTTGGGGTCGAAACCTGGACCTCCTTTCTCGACAAGGCCCTGAACAAGGGTGCAACCGCGGCAAAGCTCGCCGGCACGGTGACGCATCGCCAGGAACGGCGCGCCAGATCGGGCACCAAATTCGCCTTTGTCGGCTTCTCCGATCCGACCGGCCAGTTCGAGGCGATCTGCTTCTCCGACACCCTGGCCGCGGCGCGCGATCTGCTCGAGCCGGGCAGGGCGGTGATCGCCCGTGTCGAAGCCTCTGTTGAGGGTGAGGAAGTCCGGCTCCGCCTGCAGGGGGTTGAGAAACTGGATGAAGCCGCCACCACCATCGCCTCCGGCGTGACCATCTTCGTGCGCGATGCGGCCCCGGTCGAATCGATCGCCCGGCGCTTGACCAATGGCGGCCGGTCGCCCGTCAAGATCATCCTCCAGACCCCAGAGGGCCGCGAGGTCGACATCGCGCTCGGCAGCAAATTCACCGTGACCCCGCAGGTCAAGGCGGCGATCAAGGCCATTTCCGGGGTGGTCGACGTTCAGGATTTGTGAGACCTTAACCAGTCTTCGGCATCCTTTCGGACCGGTTGGTGGCGTTCGTGAGTAGGGGTGGCGGTATGCGCAAGCTGTGGATTCCGGTTGTCTTTCTGGGTGTGGCCTTCGCGATGGAGCCCGCGCTTGCCGGCAAGCTGCAGTTTCCGCCGGACACATTCGAGATTTACGGCGGTCTCGGCAATTCGCCCACAAAGGGCAAGCGGACCACCCGGACAATATCCTATAGCGGCGCCAAAACCGTTGATTTCAAAAGCGATTTATCGCCGGGCTCGATCCTGGTCCGGACCCGCGACCGCCGGCTTTATTACATTCTGCCCGACGGCAAGGCGATCGAATACGCGGTCGGCGTCGGCCGCGAGGGCTTCACATGGTCGGGGCGCAACAAGATCAGCCGCAAGGCTGTGTGGCCCGACTGGCGGCCGCCCGCGGAAATGATTGAGCGCGAGGCGGCAAACGGCCACTACATCCCCGATTTCATGCCTGGCGGGCCTGATAACCCCCTGGGTGCCCGGGCGCTCTATATCGGGGACACGGAATTCCGCATCCACGGTACGGCCCAGCCCTGGACGATCGGCGGTGCCGTTTCGTCAGGCTGCATCCGCATGCTGAACGAGGAGGTGATCGACCTCTACGACCGCGCCAGGGTCGGCGCCCTGGTGGTCGTGGAATAGACTTTCTAGCCCCTTGCATTCTGCCGGGTTTGGGAATAGAAGGCCGCGTTTCAGCCACACCCCAGCTTGGAGAAGACGAGCCCCATGGCGCGCGTCACAGTTGAAGATTGCATCGATAAGTTGCCCAACCGATTCGAGCTCGTGCTCCTCTCGGCCCATCGTGCCCGCATGATTTCGCAGGGCGCGCCCCTGACCGTCGGCCGCGACAATGACAAGAACCCGGTCGTTGCCCTGCGCGAGATCGCCGATGAAGCGATCGACAAGGACGATCTGAGGGAAGAGTACATCCACGCCATGCAGAAGCATGTCGAGGTGGACGAACCGGAGCCGACCGAAGTCCCGCTCATCCAGCAGTCGGGCGGTGTGTCGGTCGTGGTCGAGGCCCAGGATATGGGCGCCGATGTCGCCGATTTCGAACAGATGACCGAAGAGGAGCTCCTGCGCGGCCTGGAAGGCCTGCCGCCGGCGGAAAGCCCGGGAAGCCAGCGGAACGGTTATTGATCGTTTTCCCTAAAGCGAATTTTCAAGGCCGGGCCCAGCGCGTCCGGCCTTTTTTGTTCTACACTTGCGCCGGAGGTGTGGCGCGATGATGCGGCAGTATGAACTTGTAGAGCGGGTAACGAGCTATGATCCCGATGCCAACGAGGATCTGCTGAATCGCGCCTATGTCTATGCCATGCGGGCGCATGGGCACCAGAAGCGTGCCTCCGGCGAGGCCTATTTCAACCATCCCCTCGAAGTTGCCGCCATCCTGACCGAGCTCAAGCTCGACGATGCCACGATCGCCGCGGCACTGCTTCACGACGTCGTCGAGGATACCGCCGCAACCCGCCAGGAAATCGAGGAAAAATTCGGTCACGAGATCGCCGAGCTGGTCGACGGCCTGACCAAGATCAAGCGCCTCGACCTCGTCACCAAGGAAGCCACCCAGGCCGAAAACCTGCGCAAGCTTCTGGTCGCGATCTCCAAGGACGTCCGGGTCCTGCTCGTCAAGCTTGCCGACCGTCTCCACAACATGCGCACCCTCGAGCATGTGCCGCCCGAAAAGCGCCTGCGCATCGCCCAGGAGACGATGGATATCTACGCTCCGCTCGCCGGACGCATGGGCATGCAGAATGTCCGCGACGAGCTGGAGGACATTGCCTTCAAGGTTCTCAATCCCGATGCCTATGCGACCGTCAAGAAGCGGCTCGACCGGTTGCACGAGGAAAGCGGGGGCGCTCTCCTCGAGATCGAAAAGGCGCTTCAGGCAAAGTTCACCGAGAATGGCATCGACGCCGAAGTTTCGGGCCGCGAGAAGAAGGCTTATTCGATCTGGCGCAAGATGGAGCGAAAGCATCTCTCGCTCGGCCAGTTGTCCGACATATTCGGGTTTCGCGTCATCGTTCCTTCGATCGAGCAGTGCTACCTGGCGCTTGGGGTCGTCCACCGCACCTGGCGCGCGGTTCCGGGGCGCTTCAAGGATTATATTTCGACGCCCAAGCAGAATGACTACCGCTCGCTGCACACGACCGTGATCGGCCCGCATCACATGCGTGTGGAAATGCAGATTCGCACCCGCGACATGCATGAAATCGCCGAGCGCGGTGTCGCGGCGCATGCGCTCTACAAGGATGTTACCGATCCGCGCAAGGCGATGAACGGTGCGCGCGTTCCGGCGGCGGAATCGAACGCCTATCGCTGGCTGCGCCACCTGGTCGAGATGCTCTCCGAAGGCGAGAGTCCGAAGGAATTTCTCGAGCACACGAAACTCGAACTCTTCCACGATCAGGTATTCTGCTTCACGCCCAAGGGCCAGCTCATCGCGCTTCCGAAAGGGGCAACCCCCATCGACTTCGCCTATGCCGTCCATACCAGCATCGGCGACAGCTGCGTCGGTTGCCGCATCAATGGCCGCCACAAGCCCTTGGCGACCGAACTCGAGAATGGCGACGAGGTCGACATCATCCGCTCCGAAGCGCAGGTGCCGCCCGCCGCCTGGGAGGGTCTCGCCGTCACCGGCAAGGCCCGCTCGGCGATCAGGCGCGCGACGCGGGCCGCCGTGCGCCGCCAGTATGCGGGGCTCGGCCGCGAAATTCTCGATCGGCTTCTTGCCAAGAGCGGCAAGTCTCTATCCGAAAACACCTTGCAGGCGGCAACCCCCAAGCTCGGCCATCGCAATGTCGAGGATGCGCTCGCCGCCATCGGGCGCGGCGAGTTGGCGGCAAGCGACATGCTCAAGGCAATGGGCATCGAGGTGAAGGAGGCGGGCGCCAGGAAGAAGCGCAGCGCGGCTGCCAGGCCGAAGAGCGAAAGCGAGGAGGGGGTTCCGGTTCGCGGTGCCGCGCGCGGCACGGCCCTCGCCATCTCGCTCGAGACGGGCGCCGTGCCGGGCGAGCGCATTGTCGGCATATTGACCCCCGGCCAGGGCATCACGGTCTATCCGATCTTCGCCAAGGCGCTGGAAAAATTCGATGCCGAACCGGAACGCTGGATCGATCTCACTTGGGACGCGGCCGCGGAAGACCAGCGCTTCCCGGCGCGGATCAAGGTCACCATCCACAATGAGGTGGGCGCACTCGCCCAGGTCGCCCAGACGATCGGCGAATCGGGCGGCAACATCGACGAGCTTCAGATGGTCACCCGCGGCGTGGCGCGCGACTTCTTCGATCTGGACATCTTGCTCGAAGTGCACGATCTGAAGCACCTCAATGAAATCATGGCCGGCTTGCGTGCGAGGCCCTTGGTGAGTGCGATCGAGCGGGCGACGGGATAGGCGATGACCGAAGAACAGGTTCTGCGAGAATTTCGTGACGCGGGCGCTCTCCTAGAGGGCCACTTCGTACTGTCGTCCGGCCTCCATAGCGGCCGCTATCTGCAATGCGCCCGCGTTCTCATGGATGCGCAGCGGGCCGAGCGCCTGTGCAAGGCGCTCGCCGCGAAATTGCGTCGTCTTTACGCGGGGCCGATCGACCTTGTCGCCTCGCCGGCCATGGGCGGCGTTGTTGTCGGCTATGAAATGGGACGCCAGCTTGGCGTTCCGGCGCTCTTCTTCGAGCGCGTCGACGGCAGGCTGGCGCTCCGCCGCGGCTTCCATATCGGGAAGGGCATGCGCTGCGTCATGGTCGAGGATATCGTGACAACCGGCCTGTCGTCGCGCGAATGCATCGCCGGAATTGCGGAGGAGGGTGGTGTCACGGTTGCCGCCGCCTGCCTGATCGACCGCTCCGGCGGCAAGGCGGATGTCGGGGTTCCGCTTGCAAGCCTCGCGCAGCTCGACATCGCAACCTTTCCGGCCGATGCCCTGCCGCCCGATCTTGCGGCAATCCCCGCCGTCAAGCCTGGCTCGCGGGGTCTCAAATGATCGTCGGCCTCGGCAACGACATTGTCGACATCAGGCGGCTCGAGAAGACCCTCGAAAGATATGGCGAGCGTTTTCTCAACCGGGTGTTCACCGACATCGAGCGCAGGAAATCCGATCGCCGCGTCCAGCGTGCCGCGACTTACGCCAAGCGCTTCGCCGCCAAGGAAGCCTGCTCCAAGGCGCTCGGAACCGGCTTCAGGCGCGGCGTCTTCTGGAAGGACATGGGCGTCGTCAACGAGCCGTCCGGACGCCCGACCATGGAATTGACGGGCGGTGCCAGGGCGCAGCTCGATCGCATTGTCCCGCCCGGCCATGTCGCCCGCATTCACGTCACGCTGACCGATGACTTTCCCTATGCCCAGGCCATCGTGATGATCGAGGCAGTGCCGGTGGATTAAGAATCCTCGGCTGCTTGGATTATTCCCTTGACTGAGTTCCGCTACTGTTCTATGGAGCCGCCATGGACAGAGCTTCCGCCATCGAACACCAGCGCCTGCCGCTCATCGGCCATGTCATGGCGCTCTTCGCCATGATCGGCCTCGTCGAAGGCGGAACCGTCGAGCGGGTGCCGAAGCCGCTCCACCGCGCGGTCTTGCGAATCCTGCGCACGATGGAATCGGCCGTCAGGCGGCTGATCGTTGCGGCGGCGCGCGATATCGTGCTCGAGCCCCCGAAGCCGCGTCCGCCTAAGCCAAGGCAGAAGTCTTCCGATAAGGCCAAATCCGATGGCGAGGCCAGGCCAAGGAAGAAACGCCGTCCCCTG
>JAEUMG010000397.1 GCA_016793355.1 Hyphomicrobiales bacterium | reverse complement strand
ATGGCGGCGGCGACATCCTCGCCGAGCTTGTCATGCGGCAGCGCGAAGGTAACCGCCTGCTGCACGGCCGGATGCTCCATCAGGATCTCGTCGACTTCGACGGGCGCGATCTTTTCGCCGCCGCGATTGATGATTTCCTTGAGGCGGCCGGTGATCTTGAGGAAGCCATCTTCGTCCATCAAGCCCTGATCGCCGGTGTGGAACCAGCCATGGGCGAAGGCCGACTCGTTTGCGGCGGGATTGCTCTCATAGCCGGTTGTGACATTGGGACCGCGGATCACGACCTCGCCCTCTTCGCCGGGTCCGAGCAGGCGGCCATCCGGCGCCATGACCGCCACCTCGGGACCGGCGGCGCGGCCGACGAAGCCCGGCTTGCGATTGCCCGGCGGCAACTGGTTCGACGTCATCTGGTGAGCGCTCTCGGTCATCGAATAGGCTTCGATCACCGGACAGTTGAGCGCGGCTTCAAGCTCATGGAGAACGGGTGCGGGCAAGGACGCCGAACTCGAGCGCACGAAGCGCAGGGGGTTGCGAGCGATGATCTCGGCATTGCGCGGCGCACGTGCGAGGATCGCCTGGTGCATGGTCGGCACCGCCGTGTACCAGCTCGGTCGCGCCTCATCCATCCAGCCGAAGAATTTGAGCGCGTTGAAACCCGGGGCGCAATAGACCGAGCCCTGGGCGGCGAGGCTCGACAACACGCCGGCGACCAGTCCGTGAATATGGAACAGCGGCATGATGTTGAGGCAGCGATCCTTGGCGGTAAGCTGCAAGGTCGCGATGATGTTCTTCGCCGAAGAGGTGAGATTGGCGTGCGTCAGGGGCACGATCTTGGGCCGCGACGTCGTGCCGGAGGTGTGAAGTACGAGGGCAGCATCATCGGGAGACGGGCAGCGCGGCGATACCGAGCCGTTGGCGCCCGGAATGTCGAAGCGGCCCGCCTCGGGCTTTGGCTTGATGTCGAGGACCGTAATGCCGAGTTCGGCTGCGACGGCACGCGCCGGTGTCTGGTCGCCCTGCTCCAGGATAAGGAGCCGGACCTTGAGATCGTCCATATAGAAGCGGAACTCGTCCGCCTTGTAGGCGGGATTGAGCGGTGCCGCGACGGCGGCACAGGCGACCCCCAGAAAGGCGCTCGCCATGTCGGGGCCGTTGGGCAGCACGATCGCCACCTTGTCCCGGGGCGCGACGCCGGCCCTGGCGAGAGCGCGGCCGATATCGGCGATCTGGGCTGCAAGACCGGCATAGGTTAACGGTTGGCGATCGGGCGCGGCAATGGCGATGGCATCCGCCGGGGCGGCGGCGATAACGTCATGCAGTATCATGCGGCCTGTCATGCTGAGTTTTGAGGATCGGGTCAACGGCCGCGATTGATGGCACCAAGACCTTGCTCTATGAGGCAGCCATGACCGACCGCCTCATCATCGCGCTGGCCCAACTCAACCCCACGGTTGGAGCCGTCGAGGCCAATCGCGCCACGGCCCGCGCCGCCTGGGATAGGGCCAAGGCGGCCAAGGCCGATCTCGTGCTCTATCCGGAGCTTTTCCTTTGCGGCTATCCGCCGGAGGACCTGGTGCTGCGGCCTTCACTGGTTGCGGCCTGCCGGCGGGCAGCGGAGGATCTGGCGCAAGAGACGGCGGACGGCCCCGCCATCCTGGTTGGACTGCCGTGGCATGATAACGGCAAGCTCCATAACGCTGTCGCCCTCCTCACCGAAGGCAGGATCGGGACGCTGCGTTACAAATACGATTTGCCGAACTACGGCGTGTTCGACGAGAAGCGCGTTTTCGCCGCCGGCCCCGCGCCGGGCCCAATCAGTTTCAAGGGTGTCCGGATCGGGGTTCCGATCTGCGAGGACATCTGGACCGAGGAGGCTTGCGAGACTCTGGCCGAGACGGGCGCCGAAATTCTGCTTGTGCCGAATGGTTCGCCCTTCGAGCAGAACAAGGACGATGTCAGGCTCAATCTCGTTGTCGCGCGGGTGACCGAGACCGGCCTGCCGCTCGCCTATCTCAATCAGGTCGGCGGACAGGATGAACTGGTCTTCGACGGCGCTTCCTTCGCGCTCAATGCCGATCGCACGCTGGCGCTGCAGATGCCGATGTTCGTCGAAGACATCGCCATCACCGAATGGCGGCGCGATGCAACGGGCTGGCGGATAACGCCTGGCGACATCGCCAAACTGCCGGAGGGCGAGGAAGAGACCTGGCGCGCCTGCGTGCTGGGCCTCAAGGACTATGTCGACAAGAACCGCTTTCCGGGCGTGGTGCTCGGGCTTTCCGGCGGCATCGATTCGGCGGTGGTCGCCGCGATGGCCGTCGATGCGCTCGGCAGGGAACGCGTGCATTGCGTGATGATGCCCTATGCCTATACCAGCCGCGCGAGCCTCGAAGACGCGGAGGCCTGCGCCAAGCTCCTGGGCGTGCGCTATGACGTCGTGCCGATCAAGGAGCCCGTCGAAGGCTTCCTTTCCGCGTTGAAGCCGCTCTTCAACGGGCATAACCGCGATGTGACCGAAGAGAACATCCAGTCGCGGGCGCGCGGCGTCATCCTGATGGCAATCTCCAACAAATTCGGCGCCATGGTACTTACCACCGGCAACAAGTCGGAAATGTCAGTCGGCTATGCGACGCTTTATGGCGACATGAATGGCGGCTACAATCCGATCAAGGATGTTTATAAGACACAGGTCTATCGGCTCGCCCGTTGGCGCAACAGCCAGGGCCACGTGATTCCCGAGCGGATCATCACCAAGGCGCCGACCGCGGAATTGCGCGAGAACCAGACCGACCAGGACAGCCTGCCGCCTTATGACATGCTCGACGGCATTCTTTCGCACCTCGTCGAAGAAGAATCGCCCGTCGCCGAGATCGTGAAGCTCGGCTACCCCGAAGCGGTCGTGCGGCGCGTGCAGCACATGCTCTATGTCGCCGAATATAAGCGGCGGCAGGCGGCGCCGGGCGTCAAGATCACGCGGCGCAATTTCGGCCGCGACCGGCGCTATCCGATCACCAACGGATTTCGAGATACGACGGCATGACGCTCGTCCGCTTTGCGCCCTCGCCGACCGGCCTCATCCACATCGGCAATGCCCGCACCGCGATCATCAATTTCCTGTTCGCGCGCAAGAATGCCGGGCAGTTTCTGCTGCGCTTCGACGATACCGATCTCGAGCGCTCGAAACCCGAATACGCCGCGGCGATTGCGGAAGACCTCGAATGGCTCGGCATCCATCCCGACCAGGTCGAAAAGCAGTCGGCGCGAACCGCGCGCTATGACGAGGCAGCGAATCTGCTCAAGGCGGAAGGCCGGCTCTATCCCTGCTACGAGACGCCGGACGAGTTGGACCGGCGTCGCAAGCGTCAGCTCGCGCGCGGGCTGCCGCCGGTCTATGACCGTGCCGCGCTGAAGCTGACGGACGAGGAGCGCGCGAAGTTCGAAGCGGAAGGGCGTAAGCCGCATTGGCGATTCCGGCTCGACCAGCGCCGGGTGGAGTGGAATGACCTCGTACGCGGGCCGCAGCATATCGACACCGCCTCGCTCTCCGATCCGGTCCTGGTTCGCGGCGATGGCAGCTATCTG
The DNA here is from genome assembly GCA_016793355.1 of Hyphomicrobiales bacterium. Classification (GTDB taxonomy): domain Bacteria; phylum Pseudomonadota; class Alphaproteobacteria; order Rhizobiales; family Aestuariivirgaceae; genus JAEUMG01. The sequence continues at coordinate 2,213 of JAEUMG010000397.1, read as the reverse complement.
TACACCTTCACGTCGGTCGTCGACGATATCGATCTTGGCGTGACGCATGTGATCCGGGGCGAGGATCATGTCGTCAACACGGCGGTGCAGATCGAAATCTTCGAAGCCTTGCGCGGCCATGTCCCCCATTTCGCGCATCACAGCCTCTTGATCGGAGCCGACGGCAAGGGACTGTCGAAGCGGCTCGGCTCGCTCTCAATCCGTTCGTTGCGCGACCAGGGCCTCGAGGCGATGGCGGTAGTCAGTCACACGGCCTTGCTCGGCACATCCGAGTCGATCCATCCCTGCGTCAGTTACGATGAACTCATCGACGGTTTCGATCTCGGAAAACTGTCGCGCGCGCCGGCGCGCTTCGATGAAGCGGAACTGCGCCACCTCAATGCCAGGCTCCTGCACATGCTGCCCTATGCGGCGGTGAAGGACAGGCTCCGTTTCGGCGATGAGGCTTTCTGGCTCGCAGTGCGCGGCAATCTCGAACTCCTTTCCGATGCGAGACGGTGGTGGGATGTCGTCACCGGCGAGATCACGCCCGTCATCGTGCCGGAGGATCGGGAATTCGTCGCGACGGCGGCGCGGCTGCTCCCTGCCGAGCCCTGGGGCGAAACGACCTGGGCGGAATGGACAAATGCCGTCAAGGCGGCGACAGAGAGAAAAGGCAAGGGCCTGTTCATGCCCTTGCGCCTGGCGCTCACCGGCCTCGATCACGGGCCCGAGCTTGCCGCGCTCCTGCCCTTGATCGGGCGCGAGAAGAGTCTCAAGCGCCTTGAAGCGATTGCGAACTGATCGCGCCAAGCGCTAAGCTCGGGCCGGCGGGAGAGAGCGGATGATCCTTGTCGGCCAGTATGATTCCCCATTCGTGCGGCGCGTGGCGGTAAGCCTGCATCACTATGGCATTCCCTTCGAGCGCAACCGGCTTTCCGTCTTCCAGCCGGGCATGGCCGAGATCAATCCGCTTGTGCGCATCCCGTCGCTCATCATCGACGGCGATGAGACGCTCATCGATAGCGGCGCGATTCTTGACTATCTCGATCAGCTGGTGGGTCCGGAGCGTGCGCTCATGCCGGCCGGCGGAGAGGAGCGGCGGCGCGTCATGCAGGCGACGGTGCTGGCGAGCGGGGCGATAGAGAAGTGCGCAGCCATCGTCTATGAGCGGCATTTTCATGCCCATGCCTGCATTGCCCATGAATGGGTCGCCCGCTGCATGGGCCAGCTTGCCGGCGCGCTGACCATGCTCGACGGCTATGCCAAGGCACCGTGGTATTTCGGAGCCAAGCTCACCCAGGCCGATATCACCATCGGATGCCTGATCGGCTATATCCGGCTCAGACTGGAAGAGGCGATGCCGGCCAAGCGCTATCCGCGATTGGAAGAACTCTCCGCGCGCTGCGAGGGGCTCGATGCCTTCCAGAAATCGCGACCTGGCGCGGATGAATTGATGCCGGGAAAGAGCTAGTCCGGCATCGGGATTTGCAGGCCGGCATCGGGGACGGCAAAGCCCTTCTTCACGGCGGGGCGAGCCGCAATGGCGAGATACCAGCGCCTGGCATTGGGATAGTCGTTGAGGTCTATCCGCTGCCATTCGAAGCGCGCGATCCATGGGAAAGTCGCGATATCGACGATCGAGTACTCCCCGCACATGAATTCGCGATCAGCAAGAAGCCGGTCAAGCACGCCATAGAGACGACGCGCTTCCGCGTGGAACCACTCTTCCGCGAAAGGTGCCTTGCCCGGATTGTACTTCAGAAAATAATGCGCGCGACCGAGGAAAGGCCCAACGGACGACATTTGCCACATCAGCCATTCATGGATGCGGAGACGCTTTTCTTGCGCTGCCGGATAGAGCATGCCGGTCTTGTCGCCGAGATACATGAGGATGGCACCCGACTCGAAAACGCTGAAGCCGGTATCGCGATCGACGATTGCGGGGATCTTGTTGTTGGGCGAGATTGCCAGGAATTCCGGCTTGAACTGCTCATCCTTGCCGATATCGATCGGAACGACGCGATAGGGCAGTCCCATTTCCTCGAGCGCGATCGAGATCTTGCGGCCGTTGGGCGTGCCCCAGGTATAAAGCTCAATCATGCAGGGCAGTCCTCACATCAAATCCAGCCCGCCGCGCACTTCGCATTCCAGTTCGAGCTTCACGATCGTCTGATAATCCTCAGGCGCAAGCACGCTGAGGCCAGAGATCAGAAGCGCAGATCTTGTCTCGG
>JAEUMG010000396.1 GCA_016793355.1 Hyphomicrobiales bacterium | reverse complement strand
GGCGGCCACGGTGTGGGCGGCGTCGCGGCTCATGGGCCTTCCCGAGACGATCATGTACGGGCTGATGGCGATCGCCGCCGTACCGGTGGTCCTGGCGACCGTCTGGTCGGCCGGCCGTGCCTGGCATGTCGAGCGCCGGCTTGAGGACGGCCTCGATGTCGACCCGCCGGTGTTCAGTCTGTTCCATTATTGGCGGCCGGAAGGGTAAGCCCCGGCCGGCCGCCCTTTGCGCTAGCTGTCATCCCCTTGAGCGGATGGGAGGACGGGTGCGCCGCACTGTCGGCTCGATCGAAATGTTCGGGGTGACGGTTTGTCAGGCGGGGCGGGTGCCCTGCCGCTCGCGCAGGATCACGTCGAGCAATTCGCGCCCCTCGGGCGTAAGATCCCAAACGTCGGTCAGGCGGCCGCCCTCGTCATGCCGGTGCGCCCGATGCCTGAGCCAGCCGCGTTCGACGCATTCCAGCCCGTCGCTGCGATTGGCGATCGCATCGATTCCCGAGCCGGATTCGATGACGGATTTGAGCGCGATGAGGTGATGATCGGTGGGTAGATGTGCCATGGCCATGAACTTCCCCTGTTCAAGCCATCCCAGGGACAAACTTGCCATCGATTTGAGTCCAAAGCGTGGCAGGGTTAACGCAGCCCGAGACGGTTGCGCCCGCCTGCGGCACATTATCCGTATGCGGATGAAACCGCCGTTATCGACTAGGCCGCTGTCTTGTAAGTCTCGATCACCTGCGCCGCCGCCTTGTCGATGGCGCAGCCTTCGCATTCGACCTGCGACTTGAGCGCCCAGCCGATCGCCGCGCGCGCCTGCGGATCCAGCGCGATACCGTGGTCTTCGAGGGTTGCTTCTATTCTTGCCTTCGCCTGCAGCAATTCTCGGATCCGGTTCATTATGGCCTCCCGGTTTGAGATCTCGCTAAGCGTCTCATGCGCCCGGAAAGCGGTGTTTCCAAGGCGTACACCGAAATGTGATAAACATGAGATGAAGGCGATGGTTTTAATTCGCGCATGCGACAAAAGCCGAATGCCGTTTCGGGAGACCGCACATGCCGCAGGACCGCATCAGGAATCGCAAGGATATTGGCCGCGTTGAGTTTTTGATCGACAAGCTTATGGCAGCACGCGCCCTGTCGTCGTGCTGCGCTGCACAAGAGGCGATGCTCGAAACCGGCAACCGGCTTGATATGGAGGAGCGCGAGCGCGATCCCAATCCGTCGAAAACCGGTGCTGCGTGAAGGGGCCGGTTCCATCCGGGACATGGCCTCCCCGGTTTTCCTGATCTGGGCTGGGGTGAACGATGCGGACCGGTGCTGCGCTTTTGCTGTCTCTGCTGCTCGCGATCCCCGCGCATGCCGAGGGCCGGAACCTGCAGCTCGCGGAATTCGTTGCCGGCGCGGTACGTCCCGTCATGGAGCAGCACGGCATCCCCGGCATGCAGGTCGGGCTGATTGCCGGTGGCCAGACCCATACCTTTGAGTTCGGCACCGCCTCGCGCAAGGCCGGCAGGCCGGTAACCCCCGACACGCTTTTCGAGAGCGGCTCGATCAGCAAGACGTTCACCGTGACCCTTGCCGCCTATGCCGAGATCACCGGCAGGATGTCGCTCTCGGCCACGGTCGGAACCTACATTCCCGAGCTGCGCGACAGCCCCATCGGCCAGGTTCCGCTGGTTGACCTTGCCACTCATACGGCCGGCGGCTTTCCCTTGCAGATTCCGGAAGGTGTCGACCTCGATGCCTATTTCAGGAGTTGGACACCCGCCTACAAGCTCGGCACGATGCGCACCTATGCCAATCCGAGCATCGGCCTTCTGGGTCTCGTCACGGCGCGTGCGCTCAACGGCGAATATCAAGAGCTCGTGGAGAAACATGTCTTCGTGCCGCTTGGCCTGAAGCACACATTCCTTGACGTGCCGAAGAGCGAGGCCGGAAACTACGCGCGGGGCTATACTCAAACTGATGCACCGGTGCGGCTGTCAGCGGGCTTGCTCGCCATGGAGACCTATGGCGTCCGCACCACGGCGGGCGATCTTCTCCGCTTCATCGCGGCCAATATGGGCCTTCGCCAGCCCGCCGACGATTTGGACAGGGCGATCATGCGCACCCATACCGGCTATTATCGCGTCGGCGCCATGACCCAGGACCTGATCTGGGAGCAATATGCCGATCCGGTAAACCTCGAAGACGTGATCGCCATGAGTCTCCCCCGCCAGGCGCTGGAGCCGGCGCCCGTCCACCTGATGAAGCCGCCCGAAGCGCCGCGCCCCGATGTCTTCATCAACAAGACCGGCTCGACCAGGGGCTTCGGCGCCTATGTCGCCTTCCGGCCCGACAAGGGCCTCGGTGTTGTTCTGCTTGCCAACAAGTTCTATCCCAACGAGGCCCGCGTGAAGCTCGCCTGGCAGTTGCTGGAACACCTGGGGAGGTAGGATACTACGGGTGCGAAGTCATCCCGGGATGACTACGCCCTTCGGCCAGCCATGCTAGCGAAGGCTCGGTCGAGAACCCGCAGCGGAGATGAACGCCATGAAGCCGGTTATGAATCTGGACGAAGCCGAGTTCGACGATATCGAGGAGAACGGCCGCTATACCTCGAAGCGCGCCTCGCTCGGTGTCCATATTGGCGCGCGGAAGCTCGGCTACAATCTCACCGTCCTCCCGCCCGGCAAGGTGCAGTGCCCCTTTCACAATCATCGCGGCGAGGAGGAGATGTTCTTCATCCTCGAAGGCGAGGGCGAATTGCGCTTCGGCGACAAGCGCTATCCCTTGCGCCGGCACGACATCGTCGCCTGTCCGCCCGGCGGCCCCGAAGTCGCCCACCAAATCATCAATACCGGCACGACCGATCTGCGCTATCTCGCGCTCTCGACGCTGTGCGACATCGAGGTCTGCGAATATCCCGACTCGGGCAAGATGCTGGTCGTCGCCGACAAGCCGCAAGACCGGATGCTGCGCAGGATCTTCCGCGCCGAAGCCATTGTCGACTACTACGACCGCGAGGAGAACTGATACTTATCCCCGATTGACTCTGCAGCGGCTTGGGCGTGTGGTGGGCAGGCATGCGGGGGGAGGGACAGCGCTCATGGCTCGTCAAACGAACACCGAAGCGACCTACAGCTTCACAATACCGGTTTTTATCCGGACACTGAGGAATGTCGAAAGGCTCTTGGCCATTGCCGAGCGTCACGCCAGGCGCAACAAGATCGACCCGGCGATCCTGCTCCAGGCACGGCTTTATCCCGACATGTACAGTCTCTTGCAGCAGGTCCAGTATGCCTGCTTCATCCCGGTCGATTTCGCGCGCCACTTCACGGACACTCCGCCGCCGCGCGTCGGCTATGACGAGGTGAGTTTTGTCGATCTTAAGGCTAGCCTCAAGCAGACCATCGCCTATCTGCGGGCGATCACGCCGAAGCAGTTCGCCGGGCACTGGGCGCCGCTCTTGCCGCTGTTCTTCGACAGTACGCGGGGCCTCGACCCCGAGGCCCATGCAAGCCGGTTGACCGTTCCCGACTTCTTCTTCCACGTGACGGTTGCCTATGCCATCCTCCGCCACAACGGCGTCGCGCTCGGCAAGAGCGATTTCCTCGGCCCCCTCGATGCGGTTCCGATGAAGCGGGGCAAGGCTTGAGCAAGGCTCGTCGGAGTAGGCCGGGGCTTACTTCAGGAGTTCCTTGCAGCCCGATTCGGGGCACATCGCGATGCGCTCAAAGCGGCCGGCTTTGAGTTCATAGACATACTGCGGATCAAAGGTGGCTCTCGGATCTGCGCAATAATTTCCGACCAGCCGCAATATGCGCGGCGGGGAGATCACCGCCCTTACCGTGGGCGCGGACTGGATATGGTTCACCATGCCCGGCAGGAATATTCGCTTGTAGCCGCCTGCCTCCGACAGAAGCAGAGTGCCCCATGGGCACGGCGTCAGTCGCCCGGTCAGGGCCGAGAGATCCCCGGCGCAGCCGAACATGCACTTGTACAGGAGATAGTCGGTTTTGCCGTCGCCATTGAGGTCGAGATCTTCGTCGATGCGAAAGTTCTCGCTTGCAACGACGGCACCAAGACCCTTCTGCTTGCATTCACCGTCGAATTGCGTGGCGAAGGAAGCGACGGCCGGCGGAAG
>JAEUMG010000119.1 GCA_016793355.1 Hyphomicrobiales bacterium | reverse complement strand
GTCATGGCGGCCTTTTCCGGCATCAATGCGCGCGTCGAGGAGCCGGTCACCGGCATCGTGCATCTGGGCGCCATCGCCTCGCCGGGCGAAGCGCCGGATCATGTGATCTTCGCGGTCAATACGGTCTCGACCTATAATGTCTTCGAGGCGGCACGCCGTCTCGGCATCCGCAATGTCGTGTGGGCCTCGAGCGAGACCGTCTATGGCATCCCCTATGTTGGTGGCCCGGCTTATGTGCCGGTCGACGAGGAGCTCGAATTGCCGCACTGGTCCTATTCGCTATCCAAGCTGATGGGCGAAAAGCTTGCCGAGCAGTTCGCGCGCTGGGACAAGGAGGCCAAGATCATCGGCCTGCGTTTCTCGAATGTGCAGGAGCCTCACGACTACGCGAATTTTGCCGAATATGCGAAGGATGCCCGCTCGCGCCATTTCAACCTGTGGACCTATATCGACGCGCGCGACGCCGCCCAGGCGATCCGTCTGTCGCTCGAATCGAAGCTGAAAGGTGCCCATGTCTTCGGCATTGCCAATACCAATTCGGTGATGAAGCAGCACAATGACAAGCTGCTCGACGAAGTCTTCCCCGGCACCAAACGCAAGCGCCCGCTTGAGGCGAACGAATCGCTCATCTCGATCGAGAAGGCGCAGCGCGTGCTCGGCTACAAGCCGCAGTATGATTGGAAACCGTAGGGAGGCGGCTAGCCCGCCACCTGCTTCAGCCAGTTCCGCAAGGTGCCGGAATCCATGGCGCCGGCCTGTTGTGCAACAATCGCGCCGTGCTTGAGCACCATGATCGTCGGAATGCTGCGAATCTGATAGCGTGCCGCCAGTTCCGGCTCCGCTTCGGTGTCGACTTTGAGGAAACGGAATTCCGGTTCAAGTTCCGAAGCTGCCCGCTCGAAATGTGGTGCCATCGCCTTGCATGGTCCGCACCATTCGGCCCAGAAATCCACGACCACCGGAATGTCGCTCTTGTGAATCTGTGCATCGAAACCCGCAAGCGAGGCGGCGGCCGGATGACCGTCGAAGAGGGGCCTGTGGCAGCGCCCGCATTTTCCCTGCGCAGCGGGCTTGTCGGCGGGAACGCGGTTCACCGCGTTGCAATGAGGGCATACGATGTGGGTCACGACGCCATTATGGGCTCCGGCTCCCCGGTGCTCAAGGGCCTCAGTTCTCCGACAAGGCGCCAGATCGACACGGTCCGCTGGCGGCCCTTGACGGTGCGATTGCCGAGGGGCTCGAACATGAACCCGCTGCCGGCGGCATTTACCACTTCGCTGCTGACAAGTATCGTGACCGGCTCGTGATCGGCCAGCGTCCCGGCAATTTCCTCGATGCGCGAACAAACATTCACCGTATCACCAATGACGGTGTAGTTCATGCGGGTGCGGGCGCCGATATTGCCGACGATCAACGGCCCGGTATGGATCGCGATTTTGAGGTGAGCGGTCGTTTCCGGTTCCCTGCCGATGCCTTCCCGGGTTGCTTTCGCAATCGCCAGTGCCGCACGACAGGCCCGCGCGGCATGATCGGGAATTGGCTCGGGCGCTCCCCAGAACGCCATGGCCGCATCGCCGATATATTTGTCCAACGTCCCCAGTTCCGCCTCGATGCAGCCATTCACCAGCTCGAAATGGTCGTTGAGCATTTCGGCCACTCTCGCCGGCGGCATCTTCTCCGATCGCGCCGTAAACCCGACGATGTCGGTGAACATCACCGTGAGATCGGCTTGGCGCGCTTCTACGGCGGGCGCGCCGGTCGCGCCGATCAATCTCTGGACAAGCTTGCGCGGCACATAGGTTTGAAGCCACCGCAAGCCTTGAACCATGTGATTGAAAGAGCGCGCCTGGTCGTCGATTTCCCGGATGATGGAATGCCGCAGAGGCTCGATCGTGTCGAGTTCGAGGCGCTCGATCTTCTCCGCTGCGGCGGAGACGGCGCGGACCGGGCGGGCCACCATGCGGGCCAGGCCAAGCGCTGCGATCACTGCGACTGCCAGGGTGGCGAGGCTGATCGCGATCGAGCCGGCAAGGCGATTTATCTGCTGGCTGATGGCATCGGCCGGTACATGGACGCCAATGCGCCACGGCACGTCGCCGAAGCCGGGGCTGATCCGCGAGAGGATGAGATGATCGCCGCTGGCTTCATCAGACTCGCGAATGTCGAAGTCGTTCAGGCCTGGAACCGCCAGGTGCTCCAGTGTGGGGAAGGGGGCGAGTACGGGGTCATTGATCTCGCTAATCAGGAGCAGGGGCTTGTCGGCCGATAGGCTCCTGGAATTCTCCCCATCCGCCAGGATCGGATGCGCCAGCACATGGGTGTCGCCATAGAGTATGAACGGCGTCACATCACGGTCGGCGACTTCGCCCACGAATTGCGACAGTGCCACCAGCGAAACGCCTGCGCCGATGGCGCCAAGCTGAACTCCGTCGCGCGACAGATTGCCGGTTATGGTGATGAACGTCTGGCCGTCGCGATAATAGGGATTGCCCCAGCGTATTTGCTTGACCGTGGCGATGTCCTTGAGGAAGGCCTCGAATTCGGCTGTGCCGGGCGTGTTTTCAACGTTAATTCGGCCGTTGGCGCCACGCGTCACCCATAATCCGCTCCCATCCGGCCGCCACACGACCACGCCGCCAAGTTGCGGTGCCGGGGCCAGGGCCCCGGATAGCGTTTCAGTAAGGCTGGCGCGATCATTGATATCGAGAGTCCCGTCGGCAACCCTGCGGCTCAGGTCGGCGATGAGATTGCGGGCAGGCTTGACGTGCTCGAATACGCCACGTTCGACCGCCGATATCGTCAACCGGGCGCGCATGTTTGTCAGTTCCAGCGTATTCTTGATACTGGCCGAAGCCGATACGAAAAGCACCGTACCGACGGCGATCGCCGTCAGTCCGCCCAGTGCGATCATCAGGATGATGGTAATTCGGAATCGCATGACTTTGGTCGGCCAGACTAGCGGCCGGCGGTGGCTCACTCCAGTGGCAAACCGCCAATCCGAAGGCTGTCACCTGCTCAAGACCCGGCGCTTCTGCTTTTCGCGCCGTGCCGCGCGATTGATGGTATTCTGGGTATCGGCGATAAGATTGCGGGCAGCCTTGCGGGCGGCCTCCGGGCGTCTGGCGCGGATCGCCTTGAGGATCGCCTCGTGGAGCGACAGGGCGTCGCGCGGATTGAGGCGCTGCGCAACGGTGAATTCGAAGAGCTTGGCCAGCATCGATTCGATCGCCCGGCCGAAGGGCACGATCAACTCATTCCCGGACGCGTTGAGAATGGTCAGATGGAAGCGCACATCGGCGATGTTCCAGGCAACCGCGTCTTGCGAGCCGATCATATCGGCGAGCGCCGCCTCGATCTCGGCGAGTTGCTCCGGCGTGCGGTTGGCGGCGGCAAGAGCCGCGGCTTCCGGCTCGATCATGAAGCGGATCTGCTGGACCTCGCGGGCGAAGCGTTCGTAATTGACGCTGGCGCTGTACCAGGTCAATACGTCGCGGTCGAGCAGGTTCCAAGAGCTGCGCGGTTCGACGCGCGAGCCGATCTTCGGGCGCGACAGGATCATGCCCTTGCCCGACAGGGTCTTGATTGCCTCGCGCACCGCGGTACGGCTCACCTTGTAGACGCGGCACCATTCCGCCTCGTTCGGCAGAAGTGTGCCCGGCGCAAATTCACCCTTCAGAATCCGCGCCCCGATGTCTTGCGCCACCGCGATGTGAAGGCTCTTGCCGCGTGCTTTGCCCGTCGGCATGGCCTCACTTCTCCCATTTTCGACAAGCGACGCTAGCACGGCGCCGGGCATTTGTACTACAAATTTGTGAGACGTTCTCCCTCCGCCACCGAAGGTGGGGAGGGTGGCGCGAAGCGCCGGGTGGGGTGGCGCCGTCACTCCGTTTGAAAGGCACCGGCCGCTCCGTCGACCCACCCGTCACGCTGGCGCGTGACACCCTACCCGCGCTGACGCGCGGCGGAGGGAAATACGGAAGAAACATCAATTCACCGACGCCAGAAAGAACCGCGGGATCGCATTGGGCTTGGTCATGACGGCGTTCTGCCGGTTTTCGGTGAGAATGGCGACACGTTCGGACAGTTGCTCGTCGAGCTCGGATGTCGAGAGCAGCCCGTCCTTGCCATAGGCTTCCGGATCTTTGAGGGTTGCGATCAGCGCATCGGTGAAAGCGCCATTCTCCCAGCGCGAATCCTCAAACGACACCTGCCGGCCGGTCGATGAGGCGAACATTACGATACCATTCGAATCCTGCGAGAGATCATTGGCAAAGCCCGTCATGTCGGCGCGTCCCTGGCCGCCGTCGATGCCGCTGCCGGCATGGCAGGCATCCATGAACAACAGCACCTTGGCCTGGATGGTGCGCAGGTTCTCGCGGATCACGATGCCGTTCAGGGATGTTGCAGCCATTTCGTCTTCCTCGAGGCTCGCATCCGCGGGCAGGAAATGGAAACCGCCCTGCGCATCGGTCACGCCGTGGCCCGCCATGAACACCAGCACATAGTCGCTGGGACCCGCCTTCTTGCGCAGGCGCGATAGCTCCACCTCGATCTTGTTCTCGCTCGCCTTGTGGTCGACCAGAAGGACCGTGTTGACGCTTTCGAAGTAGCGGCCTTCCTGCTCCTTCAGTGCGGCCTCAAGATCCGTCGCGTCCTTGGCGGCATAGCGCAGCTTGAGCTGGTCGTCGTCATAATCGCTTACCCCCACGAGCAGGGCGAAGAGCTTGGGTTTCGGCCCCGTCGCCAAGTGGCCCGTCCACTTGACCGCGATCGAGGCGGGGACGCTCGCCTGATCGTCGGTGAAGGCGATGAGCGATACGGTGCTGTTGCGCGGCGGGATCGGGATGTTGATGGTGAGATCCTGTTCGACGGGGTAATCGCTCTCGGCCAGGCTGAAGCCGCGCGCTTGCGACAATTGCCCGTCTATGCGCGCTTCGACGCGCGTCACGGGACGGCCCGAGGGCGAACGCAGGCGGTATTTGAGCACGAGTTCATTGTCCTTGGCCTCGATGCCGCGCGGATCGGCGATCACTTCCACGACCGGCGGCAGAAGGGCGTCGAGCGACTCCTCGTCGGTCTTGCGATCGGTGGCCTCATTGGCCTGCTGGATCGCCTTTCCCTCGTCGCCGGTCTCGAGCACCAGTTGCACGATGTCAGGGCGATAGAAACGCTGGCGGAAGCGCGAGGCGGGGAAGAAGTCGGGTGTATCGTCCCAGTTCTTGCCGTTGATGTGCCAGCCGATCAGGTCCTCGCCGCCGGGCGACGCGGCATAGTAGCCGGAGGGTGTCCAGGCGATCCATCGCTTGTCAGGCACGTGGACGAAAAAGGCGAGTAGCTCCGCGCCATCACTTGCGCGATACCAGCGGATCGTGCCGTCGCCAAAAGCCGCAACGATGATGCGGCCATCGGCGGAGAGATTTACGCCCCAGGTCGTTCCCGGCACCTGCATGCGCCAGATCTGCTGACCCTTGGCATCGAAGCGGTATAGGCCCCATTCGGCGCCGAGGATGAAGCTCTGTCCGTCGGGTGCGATAGCCAGGCTTCTGGCCCGTTCATAGGCCTGGAGTTCGAGAACCTGCGCATTGAGAGTCGGAAAGTCGTTGATCCAGGTCTCGACTGGCAGGCGGTCAATATTGGGCTCGATATAATCGGCGGGATGCTCGGCCATCGCTTCGAAGGCGAGGCGCTTCACGTCGAAGCGCCATGGCTCACCGCTTCCGAGCTTGAGCCCGAACCATACTCCGCTCGTATCGGGCGCAGCCCAGAAATGACCGCCGCGCTTGGCTCGCATGTCGGCGCTGATCGGGCCGCGAAGTCCCGCCTGGCCGTTCTGCAAGGGCAGCAGGCTGCCATCCGGCATGATAATTCCAAGGGCCGGATCGGCGCTGGCGAAGGCAACGCCGCCGGCAGGGACTGTCGTCAGGTCGGTAATTGTGTTGAGCGGACCGGGCAGGACCTGCATCGGCCCGCGGCCGCGATCGCGCCAGGCGAGGATCGGGCTCGTACCGTCAATATCGAACGATCCGCCGGCATAGAGGGTTTCGCCGTCGGCCGAC
>JAEUMG010000380.1 GCA_016793355.1 Hyphomicrobiales bacterium | reverse complement strand
ACGAGACCAGGGAAGGCATGGCGCTCGTTGAGGGATTTCGCGGCGACATCCTGGCCTGGCTCAGGATCGGCCCCAATTGCAGGATAGAGCGCTGTCACCTGCGCGATCCCTCCTGGTTTCAATGGCCACTGCTCGAAGCGGCAATCGAAGGGAATATCGTGGCCGACTTCCCACTGTGCAACAAATCCTTCAACTGCTCCTATTCCGGGCAGGATCTGTAAGCGATGCGAAAGCTGCTCTTCCAAAGCCTTACAAGAGGCCCTCTTACCGAAGGCGCCCCGGCAATCGCCGATGCGGATGTGGCGGAACTCGCAACCGCTTTGGACCGTTCCGCGCGTAGGCGTCTGGGCCGCAGCCTGTCGATCCGCCAGGTCGATGCCGGTTCCTGCAATGGCTGCGAGCTCGAAATCCATGCGCTCAATAACGCATTTTACGACATCGAGAGGTTCGGCATCCGCTTCGTCGCCTCGCCGCGGCATGCCGATGTGCTGCTCGTAACCGGTCCGGTGACCAGGAACATGAGGGAAGCTTTGGAGCGAACCTACAGGGCCACGCCGTCACCCAAATGGGTCGTTGCGGCGGGAAGCTGCGCGATCGACGGCGGGCTGTTTGCCGGCAGCTACGCGGTGAACGGCGGCGTCAGCACGGTCGTTCCGGTTGATCTCCATATCCGCGGATGCCCGCCCTCGCCCGTGGAACTGCTCAGAGGCCTCCTTGCCCTTCTCGAGAAGGTAGAGACTCCGGATTAGACACTCAGCTAGCGTTTAAGCACGTCGCGCAATTCGGTCATGTTGGCGCGGGCGCGCAAGATGTTTTGCGCCATGACAGCCAGGTGGTCGGGCATCATCATGCCATCCTCGCGGCCGTTGGACACGATGGTCGGGGAGAGCGCGGCAGCCTCCGCGACATGACGCTCGAGCAGATTCCAGATCGGCCCCAGATCGCGCTTGTCGACCACGTCCGCGAAGTCGAGCCGGGCGGCCTGGAGCAGGCCGTGATAGGCGTACATCTGGCCAAGTGCGAACATGAACAGGTCATCGGCCCGGAAGTCGAACCAGCCCCGATCGTTGCCCTCGCCCGGCACGAATGTGTCGGTCTGGGGGTCATAGCGCCTGCCCTGGGACCGCTTCGCCAGGGCATCGACCGTCGAGCCGGTATCCTGTGCGATGCGCTCCAGGAACTGCAGGAGATTGTCGGCACGGGTGTCGAAGCTTGCCTGGCAATCCGCGAGCCGATCATTGAACTTCCCATAGAGCGGGATCGCGCTGCGATATATCGACGAAGAAGGCTGCACCGGGCCGAAGGGGCGCGTGGGGTCGAATGGATTGAACCACCATGTGCGCTCGTCATATTGAAGCAGGCCACGAGCGGCCTGAAGATCCGGATCGGCCTGCGACGTGCCGCGCACCCGTCCGAGGATATCAGTCAGTTCGACGCCTGTCCGCCGCAGCGCGTTGAGAATGCCGCGCTGGATCGCCGCCTTGTTGTCGAAGAACGGCGTCGACTCCCAGGACACGATGCCGAGAAGGCCGATCTTGTATTGCGGCATGGACGAGATCCATGCGTTCTGATTGACCACGAAATCAATCAGGTAGGCCTGGACATCAACGATGGCCGAGCGCCGGCATTGATTGGGATCGCCTGTGCGCGGAATCTCCTGGGCGAGTATCGGTCTTGGATAGGCCAGCGAATAGTTGCGCGTCCACAGAACGTTCCAGAGAAAGTCAAGGTTCCAGAATAGGAAAGCGAGAAGGAACACGATTACGCCAGCACGCCACGTGACGCGCCAGGCGCGCCTCACACGGCTGGGGGGTGCCACCGCTTCGGAAGCGGGTGGCGTCCTGAATGCGAAGAGTTCGCGCGTCCAGCGCTTCAGGCTGTCGAACCAGCGTCCCAGCCTCGCAAACATGCCGCCCTCCTGAAAACCGCCCGGCTATTCCCCGAGCGATGCGCTCTCGGCGGTGCCGTCTCTCTCGTCGGTGGGGAGACTGCCGGCAAGCGCCGCCGCAAGCTGACGGTCGCGGTTGTAGACATCCCGCCGGAAGTTGACCGAGCCATCCTTGTTCACCCAGGCGGTAAGGTAAGTGACGTGGACAGGGATAGGCTTGTCGAGATTGATCACGCGCTGCTTGCCGCCGGCGACCGCAACATCGATGCGCGAGCGGTCCCAACCCTGATCAGCCAGGAGGAGTGCGGCAAGATCAAGCGGGTCCTGCACGCGCATGCAGCCATGGCTGAACACGCGCAAATCCTTCTCGAAAAGGCTCTTTTGCGGCGTGTCGTGGAGATAGACGTTGAAGCGGTTCGGGAACATGAACTTCACCCGTCCAAGCGCGTTCTTCGGGCCCGAATCCTGACGCAAGGAATAAGGCATCCTGTTCATGGACGACCAGTTGACATTGTAGGGATTGACCTCCGCGGCGTTGTCACCGGCACCCGAGAAGATGCGGATGTTCTGGCGCTGGAGATAGCCCGGATCCTTCTTCAGCTTGGGCAGGTACTCGTTGTTGGCGATTGAAGACGGTACGTTCCAGTAGGGATTGATGACGATGTACTTCATCTTTTCCGAGAAGACCGGCGTGCGGCTGTAGGGCTTGCCGACAACGAGCCTCGCGGTGTGGATGGTCTTTTCATTGCGGACCACCTTGAGCTCCTGATCCGCGACATTGACAAAAATGTAGTAGCCGCCGAGATCGTCATCCATCCAGCGGCGGCGTTCGAGATTGAGTTCCATCTGGCGGATACGATCCGCAATCGGAACATTCATGGCTTCAAGGGTGTTGTCGGCGATAATCCCGTCGTCGGTAAGACCATGCCGCTCCTGAAAGCGCTTCACGGCCGCAACCAGATCGGCACCGTAGAAATCGCCATCACCCTTTGCGTCCCGGGGATAGTCGCCGCTCACTCTCAAGCGCTCGCGGATGATGGGCACGCGTTTGTCGGTCATGTCGGGTTTGAGAGCCGGACCCTTGGGAACCGTCGGCCAGCCGCCTTTCTTTTCGATCTCACGATATTCCGCGAGCGCCAGCTTGAGGCGGTAATATTCCCGGGTCTGGGGTTCCAGCGTGGCGACGTATTCCGAAATGCTGTCGGTGACCTCGGCGCCGTCGATCAGGGTCAGCGGCCCAAGCTCCTTGGCCATGATGGCGTTCTCGGCGCTCGCCGTTTTTGGCACGACGCGGCCACGGTTGATGTCGCGGCCGAAATCGATGAAGGCGCGACTGAGCAGGAGTTCCAATTCCGCCAGTTCGCGCGGGCTCGTCGCCCCCATACGTTTTTCAATCTCGGCGACACGGTAATTTGCGGGGTTTAGGCCCATTTCGTTGGCGGCCTTGAAGACCGCAAGAGCTTCCCTGGCCTTGGACTTGGGACCGGTGTCGCGCACCCAGATCGGCTTGTAGTCGCGATCAGCCGCGTAGAAGACATAGACCTCGATGACTCTCTCATCATTGTCCTCGTTGCCGATCGCGGGTTCACCGCTGTCGATGATGGCCTTGAGTTCGGCTGCAACCTTGTCATTATCGGCCGCCATTGCCGGCGGAGCGCCGAGCATGAACATGAAGGCGAAGGCACAGACGACAGGCCACAGCTGGAACTTCATCCCGATTCTCCGGAAATCCTTGATCTTTATCTCTTATTTGCCCACCTGGGTGCCGGTCAGGTCAAGTTACAAGCACCTGACGAGTCGGACCTGCCACACAGTAACCGCCAGTTGGTATAAAATGTGGCGATCGAGGGGCGGCTCGTGGGAGAGTGCTTGCCACGGGGGTGGGGAGGAGTCGAGTGGCGAAGCAGCGGCCTGTCGACATTGTGATCGTCGGGACCGGCATGGGCGGGGCGGCTTTTGCCTGGCAGCTGTCGCGGCTCGCCCCGAACCTCAAGATTCTGTGTCTTGAGCGTGGAAAGTGGCTGAAAGACCGTGACATGCCAGCGGCTTCCGCCGGCTGGCAAAGCGCGGCCTTCGGGCAATGGGCGACTTCCCCCAATGCAAGGTTGGCGGCAGGCGGCAATCCGTGGTCGGCGGACTATGCTATCGACGACAGTGAGTCCCCCTTGAAGCCGCTGATGTGGAACGGCGTCGGCGGATCAAGCGTGAATTGGGCGGCGCATTTTCCGCGGCTCAAGCCTTCGGATTTCCTCACCCGGCGTCTCGATGGCGCAGGCGTCGACTGGCCCTATTCCTATAATGATCTCGAACCCTTTTACGATCTCAATGATGCGATGACGGGGGTCTGCGGGCTCGCCGGCGACCCCGCCTATCCGCCGAAGCCTCAGCGGGCAATGCCGCCGCTGCCGATCGGCCGGGCCGGCGAGCTGGCGGCGCAGGCCTTCAACGCCCTCGGCTGGCATTGGTGGCCGGTCGACGCGGCGATCAACACGGGGCCCTATGGCGGACGACAGGCCTGCAACAATTGCGGGCCGTGCCTGCAGGGCTGCATGCGCGGCGCGAAATCGTCCTGCGACCTGACCTATCTGCCGGCCGCGATGGCCAATGGCGTCGAAGTGCGAAGCGGGTGCATTGTGCTGCGTGTCACCATCAAAAACGAACGCGTGACGGGCGTGACCTATGCCGATGAGGACGGCAGCGTTCATGAGCAGCCTGCAAGTCACGTCGTCGTTGCCGCCAACGGGATAGGAACACCACGGCTCCTGTTTGCCTCGGGTCTGGGGCGCGATCCCAACAGCGTGCTTGGGCGCCATCTGATGATGCATCCCGTTGCCTATGCCCGCGGCCTGTTCGATGACGACCTCGACGGACCGGCAGGACCGGTGGGTGCGGCTCTCTACAGTCACGAATTCTACGAAACCGATCTTTCCCGCGGTTTTGTCCGCGGATTCCAGATCCAGGTCACCCGCGAAAATTCCCCGCTCGCGCAAGCGCTTCGGCTGTCGCCCGCCTGGGGACCGCTGGCGCAGCGCGACCTGGCGGAGGAATTCCGGCACTCGATAGTGCTGATGATCGTTACCGAAGATCTGCCGGATGCGGAGAACCGCGTAACCGTGCTGGATCGGATGGAGCCAGACGGCCTGCCCGCCGTGAAGATGCGCTACGCGCTGTCGGAGAACACCAAAGCGATGATCGATTGGGGATACGAGCGGACGAGCGAGGTCTTGAGAGCGGCCGGCGCAAGGCGCGAAATCCGCGCCCCCCTGCCCCCGATGACCGGCTGGCATTTGCTTGGCACCGCCCGGATGGGCGACGATCCGCGCAGCTCCTTCGTCGATGCATGCGGGCGATGCCATGAAGTTTCCGGACTGCAGATCGCCGACGGAAGCATCATGCCGACCGTCGGTGCAGTCAATCCCGGCTCGACGATCGGGGCCATGGCGCTAAAAATGGCCAGCGAACTTGCGGAGGAGCTAGCGTGACGGGCGAAGCGTTCATGGCGGCGCTGGTGGACAGCATCGCGCCTGGCGGGCGTGTTGGTCATGGTCTGGCATTGCCTGCCGCCAGTCTGGTCGGTTGTGATCGCAACCTGGCGAAGGCTCTCGCTGACAACCGGGCGCTCCAGGTGCTGGTCGATTCAATTGCCAGACAAGCCGGCGGCACCTCCGCCTTCACCAGGAGCTCCGCGCAGGAGCGCCACGCCTTGCTCGAAGCCGTCCAGTCCGAAAGTCCGCAGGCCTTCACGGGCCTCGTAGCCCTGACGCTGGCGCATTATTACGCCCAGCCCCAGGTGCTTTCAGCGCTTCACTGGCCGGCCCGGCCGCCGCAGCCCGGCGGACACGAACTGCCCGCCTTCGACGACAGCCTCCTCAAGCCCGTGCTCGAACGCGGCGCGATCTGGCGGAGATGCTAGGTCTTGCGCGTTCTGCGCTCGGCCCAGGCCAGGACGAGTGCAAAGCCGATGAAGGCCGCGCTGATGGCACAGACGACGAGAACAACGTGGGTAGGCATGGGCGGCTTCCCTTGGATCGAAATTCCTCGTAGCGCTGAGCGGCGGGCTGCATCCTTGATCCAGATCAATTCCCCAAGTGCGGCGCGGACGGAGTAGCCCTTCGATGAACATCGTTCTGCAGACATCGACGGTCATCGCGGCTATCCATTTTGCCATCACCCTGGCAATCGCAGTGCGGGTGATCATGCGCCGGCCAACGCGCGGGGTAGCGCTCGCATGGCTGCTGCTTGTTTCGGTCTTTCCGATCGGCGGCGCGGTCTTCTATCTCTTCATCGGTGAAAGGCGAATCAGCCCGCGCCGGATTCGTGAAATCGACTCCCTACGGCTCGACTATCGCCGGATTTCGAATGCGGAGATACCTTCACGCCTCACCGATATTGACTGGTCGCGCCATCTTCCCGCAGCGCGTGGCCTGGACAGGATCGGGCGGTATCTGGTGGGGAGCCCCACCGTGCATGGAACACGGTTTTCGCTGCTTTCCGATACGCAGGAGATCCTCAAGAGCATTGCGCGCGACATCGACGCGGCACAGACCAGCGTGATGCTGGAGTTTTATATCTGGAACGAGGGCGGGACGGCGGATGAGATTGTCGCGGCCCTGATCCGGGCCAGCGCACGGGGCGTCAACTGTCGCGTGCTGGTCGATGCGCTCGGCTCGCGGCCGTGGTGGAAAGGCGACCAGCCGCGACGCATGCGCGAAGCGGGCGTGCAGCTGATCGAGGCGCTCCGAGTCGGGCTCCTGCGCAGTATATTCGGGCGCGCCGATGTCCGCCTGCACCGCAAGATCATCGTTGTAGACGGCAAAATCGCCTGGACCGGCAGCATGAACTTGGTCGATCCGCGGTATTTCAAGCAGGATGCCGGGGTGGGCGAATGGGTCGATGCCATGGTGCGACTGGAAGGCTCTGCCGTGGTTCCGCTCGGCATCGTGCTGATCGCCGACTGGGTTCTCGAGACCGGCGAGGCGATGCATGACGTCATCGTAAGCGCGGGCCTGCACATGGCGCGGCCGGAAGGCGATGCGGACATGCAGGTGATTCCATCGGGCCCCGGCCTTACCGATGACGGCCTGCTGCAGATGCTGCTCGGCATCATCAATGCCGCCGAGAGCGAGATCGTCATCACCACCCCCTATCTGGTCCCCGACGATGCCCTGATCCTTGCCTTGCGCGGAGCCGCAGCGCGCGGCGTCAAAGTCTCGATCGTCCTTCCCGAGAAGGTGGATTCATTCCTGACGCGCTATGCGAGCCGATCCTATTATGACGAGTTGCTCGATATCGGCGTTGAGATTTATCTCTATCGCGGCGGCCTCCTGCATACGAAATCGATCACCGCCGATCGCGCGCTGTCGATGTTCGGCACGGTCAATCTCGACATGCGGAGCCTGTGGCTCAATTACGAAGTCGCGCTTTTCGTCTATGATGCCGAATTCGCAGCCGTGCTGCTCAACCTGCAAAATGACTACATCGCCCAATCGGACCGGCTCGACCCGAAGGCGTGGGCGGCGCGCCCGTTCCGCCAGCGCTTCATGGACAATACATTGCGACTGGCGAGCCCGCTGCTCTAAACGGGCTCGCGGGTCAGTTCCATTCAGTTCGCAGGGGTCAGCGTCAGGGTGGTCACACCGCCGGCGACGTTGATGCCGACCTGCCCTTCGAGAGAAATCGGCTGAAGCACGAAGGAGCGACCGGTGCCGCCAATCAGCACATTGGCGCCGCCGCCCACGCCGATGGAGGCATTCGCGGTCAGCCCCGCATAGGTTCCGGCCAAGGCGCCCTGCGGGATGCTGTGCTGTGCCGCAAGCACCGCCCAGACCATGACTCCGCCCGCGGTTGCACCGAGCGTAATGCCGACTTCGTCCAGCTTGCCCGTGTAAATGTCCGGCGGGCCGCCATGCGCGCCCTTGAACGTGCAGGTCATCGTCTGCTTCTCGACGAACACCAGCCCGATGCCGCCTGAGAGATCGCATTCGAGCGTGCCAGCCCGAACGGTCGTGTTGGCAGACGCCGCAGTCATCATCATGCCGAGCGCCGCAACTCCGCCAGCCAGGGCGGACGCAATCTTCCTCATCGATTCACTCCTTCTCTATGGACAGGTTGATTTCTAAGTTCCCTTCGCGAATCCCGAAGCAGGCTTTTCGGCCAAGACACCCTCCATTTCAAGCGGCGAGCGTCTGCGCCGTCGACAGGCGACTGCCATGCCGATCAGCCTCAAGACTACGATCGGAATCCAGGCTCAGGAACGAGGCTTGCGACATGGGGACGATCGCGCGACACTGCAAGAATACGATCGAAAATGGAGGCCATCGATGAATGCGTGGCGCTTTCTCCATCCGTCAGGGCGGCTGCCCGCGACTTTGCTTTTCGGCGCGGCGCTTTTCCTATTCATGTCGGGTGGTCCTGCTCAGGCAACCGTTTATGGCTGCAGCATCGCCGGCCAGTGGCAATGCTATCCAAGCCCGCAGCGGTGTTACAAGAACGGCTCCTATCTCGCCGTCGTCAAGTTTCCCAACTATCAGGCCTGTAAGGCGCGCCGCAGGTAACGCGGCAGGCTAGATGCACTTCTCCTTGCGCTGCTCGCGTTGGGCCAGTTGCTTGCGCTGCTTCTGTTCCTGTTTTTCGGCCAGGGCCTGCTGGTCACGATTGACCAATCCCGGATGAATATAGATCATCCCGATGTTTGCGTTGGCCTCGTCGCGCGCCAGTTCGAGGCAATAGTCGTAGGTCGCTTCGGCTGCGTTATATCCGACATCCGCCGCATACCCGGAAGGTGGCGTGACGATCGCGGCTGCCATCGCCGCGAGGGCGAGCTTCAGCTTCATTTTCGTTGGCCTTTCCCCTCAAAGACATCGAATCCGGATGCGGATAATACGCCAAACATTCCTTCTTGAGTAGCACGTTGATTCGCGGCGCTCCCGGCGTTAGGAGTCCGACTCAAAGGGGGTGACACTATGCCGATTTCCCGTCGCGTGTTCATGACAACCACGATTGCCGCTGGGTTATTTCCTGCGTGCGAGGCACGGGCTCTCGTGGGCGAGCCATTCCCGGTTTTCGAATCCGATGCCCAGGAGGTCCCGAGCAAGTATCGGCGGTGGACGGTCGATTACAAGACCAATGAGCCGCCGGGTACGGTCGTCGTGGACACCAAGCGCCGGTTCCTGTTCCATGTGCAACCAGGCGGGAAGGCGGTCCGTTACGGCGTGGGCGTCGGCAAGGACGGCCGATCCTGGTATGGCGAGGCGACAATCGGCCGGAAGGAAAAGTGGCCGATGTGGACGCCGACGCCTGAGCACATCGCCGAACATCCCGACATCGCGAAGTGGATCAATGGCATGCCGGGCGGCAAGAACAACCCAATGGGCGCGCGTGCGCTCTACCTTTACCAGGGCGATGTCGACACGGTGATCCGCATTCACGGCGCCATCAAGCCGGATATGATCGGCAAGAAGATCACCGCGGGCTGCATCAGCCTGCTCAACATCGAAATCATTCATCTCTATGACCGCGTCGATATCGGAACGCGGGTGGTGATCCTGCCGCCAAACGCTTAAGGCAGGGGCGGAGATTCGGTCTCCGCGACTGAGTGAGGGACGGCGATCGTGCAGACAGTTGTGACGGTTCGTGGAACCGAAAAGGACGGATTCACCTGGCGCTTGGTGGATGGGGAAAAAACGGTCAAATCCGGGGTGGCAGCGACCGAGGCGGAAGCCGTTGTCGCCGGGCAGAATGCCCAGCTCAAATACAACAAGTCGAAGTCTTGGTGGAAAGCGTGAAGCTCAGTCCCCGGCTGCTCGCACTGCTCGCGGCGGCTGCGCTGGCCGGCGTCGTTGCGCCCTCCTGCGAGGCGAAGGCCTTGAAGTGGTCATGCACTTATCCGGCGACCGCCAATCCCGGCGGGGTATTCAAAAGGGAGCCGCAGGAACTCATCTTCGGCATCGACGAGACGGGTGAGCACGCGACCGTCACCCGCGCGCAGGGCACCCATGCAGTCGAGGTGTTTGCCGGAACGGACGGCCTCACATTTATCGACCGACTGAAGTCGGGCGCCGTTGAGGTGACCACGATCGACAGTGCGGGAAAAAGCGTCCACAGCCGGCACGCCATTCTTGGCGGTCTGCTCATTCCCTCCCAGAGCTACGGAACCTGTGCCGCCGTGGAAGACGGTACCGCGGTACTCGTACCGCAGCCGGCACTCGCCCGCTTGGGACTATAACGATCCGGCTTCGCCATCCGCGGCCGGATGGGCGATGACCCGCAGCTGGGCAAGCGGCACGTGGTCCGCGCGGCGGTCCGGCGCGAAGACCCTTTCCAGCTCATCGGGATCGAACTCATAGGCACCGTCGCTGTCACGGGAGAAGCCGAGCTTGCCGGACAGGATCGCACGGAGGATCGTCGAGGGCTTGGTGCCGGTGTGTTGAGCCGCGCCGCGCAGTGTCAGTGAAGTCATGTCGATGCCCCCTGGATTCGTGTTTACAGGAGGGTCCAGCCGGTTTGGTTAACAAATGGTTAACAACTGGTGCGGCCAAGCGGTGGGAGCGGAACCGGCAACAAGCGCTTTCTGATTCGGGCCCGCAAGACGCGACATTTCGCCAGAGAGTTGGAGGTTCAGAGCCCTGCGAATTCCACGACAAGAAGGGCATGGTCGCTGGCGCGCGGGCGGTGCAGTCCGACGTCTGGCAGGCGCGGGCCTTCATAGCGACCGGCCTCACGCGGCAATCCTACTCGCATTGCATATGGCCGGGCATCTGGCCAGCGTGCGGCCAGTCCGGGCGAGGCAAGGAACGAATCGGGGCGAGAATAGCGTTTTGAGCCTCGATCATAGTAGGTCCACCGCTCGGCTTCCGGAAGGCGCTCGAGGAGGTCGACGGCAAAGTCCCGCGTAAGCGGCGCAATCGCGCTTTCGCTGCCGGAAGTATCGCCAGGCTCGTTCAGGTCACCGGCGACCAGCCACAGTGCGTCGGGGTCGCCTTTGAATCGGCGCTCGATCAGTCGTCGTACCGCCAGCGCCTCGAACCGCCGCACAGGCCATGCCGCTTCGGGATCCGGCCAAGGCGCCTTGAAGTGGCAGACAAAGAGCGTGAGCGGTCCGATCCTCGCCATCAAACAGTCGCGACAAAACACCGGGGTATGGGGCTTGCGCCCCGGAAGGTCCGCAAGCTCAAGATCCGTCGCGGTGAGCTTTGCATGGCTTTTGACTCCAGCGACCTCTCGCCGGCTCATGAGCGCCACATCCCTCCCGGCCCCGTCATTGCCGGGAAAGCAGTAGCGATACGGAAAGTCATGCCCGCACGCGCGGCGCAGGAGATGGTCGTGGAAGTAGTCAAGCGACTGGAGATCGAAGACCTCTTGAAGGCACACTATGTCGGCGCCGGCATGGGCCAGGACCGCGGCTGTCAGGCGCCGGTCGGCAAAGTCCAGGGCAATAGCCTGAGGAAGAGCGTCTTCAAGCACGTCGCGATCGCGGGCGCCATCGAGCCGCGACCGTCCTGAAGGGTGGCGAAGGCGAAGGTTCTGGACATTGAAGGTTGCGATACGCATTCGCACCAAATAATCGGTTTCACCTGACCGTCTGCCCCAGCCGGCCGGCGATCACAAAAATCTGTCACTGGAGCATCGAACGAGGAGATGTTCGCGTGCAGCCGTCCTGGCGGTGAAGGTCACCGGTCTTTCACTGTTCTTTGCGGGCGCACTCGATGCATAGCGCGGCCTCCGGGCGGGCCTCGAGCCGCTTGGGAGCGATTTTGTTACCGCACCGCACACACTCCCCGTAGGTTCCATTCTCAATTCTTGTCAATGCTCGCTTCACGGACGCGATTTCGCGCATAATGAGCGAAGCCTGCCCCTCGAGCGAGGCGTCATCCTCCATTTCGACGGCTTGTTCGGAAAAATCGGGGCTGAGCGGCTCGGCCAAATCCGATAAAATCCTGTCCCGCCGCCCCGTGAGTTCTGCGAGTTGCGCCTCGAGACGGGATTTGGCTGCGGAATTGTTGATCATTTTGGCAATCTCACTCTCGTTAGCCGACCTTCAGCGGATATTCCTGTCGAAGATTAAGACTGGGCGATTTTAGCGTCCTCTACAAGACTGACAGCGTGACGCGGCGCGAAAGGCGCTCCGTACGAGCCTGGGCGCCGAGGTGCGCGGGATCCAGCGGTTCTGGACGACGGCGATCGCGATCACTGCCGCGCAATCTGCGGCCATCTATCTGTTTCCATGCGGACCGATTCGCGACTTCAATCCTTGGCGATCAGAGAAGGCCGGATGACCGGAGCAAGACAACAATGATGGCGGCGGGTGCCAGGAGTCGGAGGCTCCAAAGCCACGTTTCGGCAGCAAAGCGGTCATCAAGATCTGCGGCTTGAGCAGCCAATTTGCGGTCAAGGTGCCAGCCGACCAGCAATGCGATGAGCAGACCGGAAACCGGTAGAAACAGATTGGACACGACGTGATCGATGAGATCGAGAAGAGCCATGCCATAAGGCTGGAAGCCAGACAGGGGACCGTAACCGAGGGCTGCAGGAAGTCCGAGCACGAAGCACAACAAACCCATGGTGGCCGCAGCGCGTTGCCGTGACCAACCAAGCCGGCTTGACAGGCAGGCAACCGGCACCTCCAGCAGGGCTACCATCGATGTCAGTGCCGCCGCCGAGAGCAGAAAGAAGAAGGCGATCCCGATCCAGTTGCCAGCGGGGATTTGGAGCAGGATTTGCGGCAAGGTGATGAAGGCTAACTTTGGTCCGGCGGCAGGGTCGCCACCGAGCGCGAAAACGGTAGCGAAGATAGCGATGCCGGCCGCAACGGCAAATACCGTATCTCCAATCGTGACGGCGAAGGCCATGGCCGGGATGCGCGTTTGCGCTCCGAGGTAGCTGCCATAGGTCACAAAAACCGCAACGCCGATGCCGAGGGAAAAGAAGGCTTGCCCAAGTGCGTTCAGATAGACCGCCGGACTCCCGAGCGTGCTCCAGTCAGGAGCCAGCAAGAAAGCGACGCCTGACCCTGACCCGGGCAGCGTAACGGCATAGACTCCGATGCCGATGACGATCGCGGCAAGGGCGGGCATAAGGAGGCGGTTCAGCCGTTCGATGCCGCCTTTGATGCCCCTGGCTACGACCACGCTTGTCAGCGTCAGCATGATGGCCTGCCAGACCACGGGTTCGACCGCGGACGATATGAAATCATCGAAGTATTGGCCATAGCCCGTTCTGGCGCTTGTCCACAAATCGCCGGTGAGGGCACCCGCAAAGTACTTCAGCGCCCAGCCAGCAATGACCGCATAATAGCCGAGAATCAGAACCGCACTGATGACCCCTAGCCATCCGATCCGCCGCCAGGCTCCAGAAATCCCGGGAGCTTCGTAAGCCGATATCGCGTCAGCCGCATTGCGGCGTCCAAGAGAGATTTCCGCAATCATCAAGGGAAACCCGACCACCAGCACGAAGAAGAGATAGACCAGGAGAAACGCACCGCCGCCGTTCTCACCGGCAATATAGGAGAACCGCCAAATGTTACCCAGGCCAACGGCCGCGCCAATGGTTGCGAGAACGAATCCGCCAGATGATTCCCACTGCTCTCTTGCCATTGTCGTCTCTATGCTCAATGACCGGACAAGAGGACGCTCGTGTTCCCTGAGTCAAGTGCCCATGGCATGGGCATGCGTCTGTTTCACCCAGTAGACCGGCTTGTGACTCCGACGCCGATCGGCATCAGAAAGCCATTGAATTCGCTGCACACAAAGAGGCCAGCCGACAGCACCGAAACTCAAACTGACGGAGGGAGTGGGTCTGACGTCGAAGCTTCTGCGGGGCGTGCCGCCCAAGCTGATCGGATGAGAGGTCAGGTGCCGAGCGACCTTTGGCCAAGCTTGCTGCGCTCAAGATCAAGGGCATCCTTGAAGCGCTTGCCTTTTTCCGCCCGAAAGCGCTTGCCGGTTCCGCTCAGAGAAATGATCCGGTCGAGACGCAGGTGCCGGAAGTCCTGCGCCGTTTCGCACCAGATCGTCAGCAGCCAGGCATTCTCGAACAGGGTCAGCCCCAGCGGGCGCGCCTCTCTGGTCGAGAATCGGCCGGACGCGTTTCGGTAGTCGATCGTCAGCATTTCCTTAGCGGCAATGGCGGCACGCAGTCTGGCGAAAGGCAAAGAGCCGCCATCGCGATTCGAGGCCCGGGACGGGCCGGCCTCCAGTGCGGAATCGGCCATGCTGTCCTTCTGCGCCTCGCCGAGGACCGAGGAAAGCTTCGCCGCCGCGCGCTGAGCCGCCCCGCCCAGGGCGGGTGCGGCGCGCTCCGAAACGAGCTTCAGGCCGAGGACGATCGCGTCCAGCTCGTCGGTCTCGAACCGCAAGGACGGCAGGAAGTAGCCCCGCTCCATGACATAGCCGATGCCGCCTTCGCCACGAATCGGAGCGCCCATCGCCTGCAGATCCGCAATGTCGCGATAGATGGACCGGACCGACACGCTCAATTCCGTGGCGAGCGCCGTCGCCGTCACCGGCGTCGAGCGCAGCCGCATAAGGTCAAGCAATCGGAACAGGCGGAACAGGCGCATCGGATAGCCCCTGACGGAAACTGTCACAAGCTAGCAGCACTCTCCGCCCACCGAAACCAGATCGGGAGAGACTGATGAGAGTTCGGATCGCCGTCGCGGCAGCGATGCTCGCCGCGACATCCGCCACACAGAGCCATGCGGAGGACACCGTGGACAAGGCTGCAATTCTCGAAACCGTCAAAGCGATGACCACGGCCTTCGCCGCCGGCGACATCGACGGAATCATGGCGACCTATGCGCCCGGGGCCATCGTGGTCGCAGAGCCGGGCCGGCCCGTCGAAGGCGATGCCGATCTCCGCGCGATGTTTGCCGGGTTCATCGCGAGCGGCGTGAACTTCACCTATGGCGCGCATGAGGTGGTGGTTGCCGGCGACACCGGGCTCCATCTGATGTCGTGGACCGCGCCGGGGCCGGATGGGCCGATGACGGCGCTCTCGGTCGCGGTCCTGCACCGGCAGGCGGACGGACGCTGGAAGATGGTGATCGACCACCCCTTTGGCGACGGCGTGATGCAGCGCGAATAACTTTCTCGGAAAAGGCGTGTCGCAGACCTGGCCAGCCACAGCGGTGCCTTTCCATGCCGGCCTGATCTGCACCAGCGAGGCCGCCTGCGCCGGCCGCTGCTTCCACTTCATCCAGGAGGACCTGGCCGCCGCCAGCGCACGGAGCCCGGGAACCGGCCGGTCGTCCAGGGCGATCCTTTCTATTTGATTTTACGAGAAAATTTGGAATGGCGGAGACGGAGGGATTCGAACCCTCGATACGGCTTTAAGGCCGTATAACGGTTTAGCAAACCGCCGCCTTCAGCCTCTCGGCCACGTCTCCCTGCAGGCAACCCGGCCATCTAGCACGCCTCATCGGGCATCGGAACCCTGAAAATCGCCGCTGAGGCCTTCAGTTTTGAGTCCTTCTAATATGCCGAGTAATTTACTCGGTTTTAATTGACAGCCATGCCGGACGTGTGGGATGAGCGCCGACCACACCAAATGGGGGAGCCAATGATCAGATTTTCACGGCGCACGGCCCTGTCGCTTGCGATGCTTGCCGGGTTTGCGGGGCCTACCTCGGCAGCAGAGGTCGTCAATATCTACTCCTACCGCCAACCGCCGCTCATCGACCCCCTGCTCCAGCGCTTTACCGCCGAGACCGGCATCGAGACCCGGGTCGTGTTCGCGGAAAACGGGCTCGTCGAGCGCATGGTGCAGGAAGGCGCAAACAGCCCGGTCGACGTTCTTCTGACCGCCGATGTCGGCCGCCTCGTCGAAGCGGCCGACCGGGGCGTGGCCCAGCCGGTCGAGTCCGCGTTCATCAATTCCAAGGTTCCGGCCAATCTGCGCGACGAGAACAATCAGTGGTTCGGACTGACCATGCGCGGCCGCGTGGTTTACGCCTCGAATGACCGGGTGAAGCAGGACAGGTTCACCTATGAAGAGCTCGCCGATCCCAAGTGGAAGGGCAAGATCTGCACGCGGCCCGGCAACCATCCCTATAACCTTGCGCTGATCGCGGCGATGATCGCACATAAGGGCGAAGCCGACGCCAAGAAATGGCTCGAAGGCCTCAAGGCCAATCTGGCGATCAAGCCGGCGGGTAACGACCGGGCGCAAGCCAAGAGCGTTTTTGCCGGCGAATGCGACGTCGCGATCGCCAACACCTATTACATGGGACTGATGATGACGAACGAGAAGGAGCCCGAGCAGAAGGATTGGGCGAAGTCCGCGCGTATCATTTTCCCGACTTTCGAAGACGGCGGCACGCAGGTGAACATCTCCGGCATGCTGCTCGCCAAGAACGCACCCAACAAGGACAATGCGCTGAAGCTGATGGAATTCCTCGCCAGCGACGAAGCCCAGCGGCTCTATGCCGAGGGCAATTTCGAGTATCCGGTGAACCCGAAGGTTCCGGCGGCCGAGATTGTCCGGGCCTGGGGGAGCTTCACCCCCGACACGCTCCACGTCGCCGATCTCGCCAAGTACCAGTCGCAGGCCTCGCGCCTCGTCGACGAGGTCCAGTACAACGACTAGAAAGGCCTGTCTTCCGGCCGGCTCTCCTTCGCCTTCGCGGGTTAAGGCGGACGCCGCGCGAGCGGCGGCCGGATGTGGGGGCGGTGCAACGCGAGAAGCGCTTGACAAATGGCGACACCCCCTCACCCGCCTCGGGCCTGACGGCCCCCCTCACCCGCCTCGGGCCTGACGGCCCTCGTCGCCCTCTCCCACGGAGGGGAGAGGGGAAAAAGAATATGCCGGGAAGCAGGAAACACCCCTCGTCCTGAGGCGCAGCGCGAAGCGATGCCGCGAAGGATGAGGGCAATGATCATCCTCCATGGCCGCCCTTGAGGCGGCCATCCAGTCCGGATGGGCGGGTTCCCCGGGTCGAGCCCGAGGACAGGCGGGCCCGCCCATGGAGAGTTGCGGCGGACCGGGCCCTATGACGTATCGTCGAAGAGCGGGGTGACGTGGCGGGCGAGCAGGTGGCACTCCTTGAGGATGCGGTCGATCTCATCCTTCGGCCGCTCGCGCCAGCCCGGCGGCCGGCCGGAGCGCATGGCCGATTGCCGTCGCGGATGGCG
>JAEUMG010000307.1 GCA_016793355.1 Hyphomicrobiales bacterium | reverse complement strand
CGCGCCGTATCCCTCGCCTCGGTCCACACGAGCGAAGAGCGATTGCCGGTGAGCGGCAGGATGGCAAACGGCCCGGCGGGACGGAAATGCTCCTCCGCGCAGCCTTCATGGGGAAGCTCATGGGCAACCGCGGTCACGATGCCGGTCTGGCCATAGTCCCAGCCCGTCGTCTTGATGCCGGCTGCCGCGCGCGCCGGCGAGTTGCGTCCGTCGGCGGCGACCACCAGATCGGCAAGCAGGGTCAGGCCGCCATCCGTCCGGAGCCGGGCAGGCCCTTTGCCGAATTCGAAGGCGGCAATCCGTGTATCGAACCGCAGCGTGATTGAGGGGCTCTGCGCCACGGCCTTGAACAGGGTATCATAGAGGTGGCGGTTCTCGACGATATAGGCCGACGGCGCGCCAGGCGGCCCCGCATCGCCGAATTGCAGGAGCGTGGGGCGCGCTGTGTCGCCCGGCGCTGAGTCGGTAACGGCGATGCGATTGATCGGTTGCGCCTGGGGTGCCATGGCATCCCAGACGCCGAGCGCCTCGAACATGCGCCGCGACGAGGCGGTGATCGCCGAGGCCCGCCCGTCAAACGCGCTGTCGGCGAAGTTGCGCGGGTCCCTGGCATCGATGAGCGTCACCCCGGCGGGCCGCAGCGCCTGTTTTCCACCCAGCGCGAGGGCCGCCGCCAGCCCGTTGAGGGCGGCGCCGATGACAATGATTTCGCTGCGCTCGATCACCCTTGAACCAGACGGGTTTCGTTTGCCGCCGTCAAGCGATAGAGACGGACTGCGTCAACAGGTTCTGGGGGTTGCCGGTGGCTGACGGTGTCGAAGCCTTGCTCGAAACGCTCGATCTCGAGCGGCTTGAACTCAATCTTTTTCGCGGCACCAGCCCGCAGGTCGGCTGGCAGCGGGTGTTCGGCGGTCAGGTGATCGGCCAGGCCCTGGTGGCGGCCATCCGCACCGTCGATGCCGCGCGGATCGCCCATTCCCTGCATGGCTATTTCATGCGGCCGGGAGACCCGAAAGTGCCCATCATTTATGAGGTCACCCGCGATCGCGATGGCGGCAGCTTCTCGACCCGCAGGGTCATCGCCATCCAGCATGGCGAGCCGATCTTTTCGATGTCGGCCTCGTTTCATCGCCCCGAGCCGGGCCTCGATCATCAGCTTGCTCCGCCCGCCGTTCCCGGTCCGGACGAACTGGCGAGCGAGCAGGATCTGCTGGCCGCCGCGTCGGCCGATATGCCGGTATCGCTGAAGCGCTACCTCGAGCGCGACCGCCCGATCGAATTGCGCCCGTGCGAACCCGAGCACTACCTCAATCCCAAGGCCGCGGCCGGTCTGACCAGCCAGAATGTCTGGATCCGCGCTCGCGGCAGGATGCCGGCCGACCGCCTGCTCAATCAATGCGTCCTCGCCTATGCGACCGACATGACCTTGCTCGACACGGCCCTGGTGCCGCACGGGCGTCATATCTTCGATCCCCAGATCATGGCGGCGAGCCTCGATCACGCCGTCTGGTTCCATCGCGATTTCGACATGACCGACTGGCTCCTCTACGCCCAGGATACGCCTTCGGCATCGGGCGCCCGCGGCTTCAACCGCGGTCTGATTTTCACCCGTGACGGCCGGCTGGCCGCCTCGACGACGCAGGAGGGCTTGCTCCGGCTGCGGCGCGATTAAAAAACGGGCAGAATCCAGAGCCTGCACAATGATTAGGCACAAAATTCTTCCAGTTGTTCCGGCGCCGTCCAAAATAACGATATAGAACAATGCGTTAAGAGGATTTGTGAATCTGGCATAGATCTTGTGTTGCAGTGCGCCATTGCAATTTGCAAGGGGACTGCGTGAATGAAATACATCATCGCTGTCATCAAGCCGCATAAGCTCGAGGAGGTCCGCGAGGCCCTTGGCGGCATTGGTGTCCAGGGCATTACCGTAACGGAAGTGAAGGGCCACGGCCGTCAGCGCGGCCATACCGAGTTCTACCGCGGCGCCGAATATACGGTGAGCTTCGTTCCGAAGCTCAAGCTCGAGATCGCCGTCGATTCGGCGCTCGCCGACCGGGCCGTCGAAACCATCCAGGCATCGGCCCAGACCGGCCAGATCGGCGACGGCAAGATCTTCCTCCTTCCGCTCGAACAAGCCACCCGCATCCGCACCGGCGAGACCGGTCCGGGCGCGCTCTAATCGTCTCCCGAGGAGTTTTCACGATGCATAGCAACACCCGCTGGCGCGTCTTCGGCGCCGCATTGCTTGCCGGCGCTTCAGCCACGCCGGCATTGGCCCAGGCTACGCCGGCGCTCGATTCCGGCGACACCGCATGGATGCTGGTGTCGACCGCCATTGTGCTCATGATGAGCATTCCGGGCCTCGCCCTGTTTTACGGCGGACTGGTGCGCAAGAAGAACGTTCTTGCCACCATGATGCAGACATTCGCCGCCGTATCGCTGATCACCATTCTGTGGTTTGTCGCCGGCTATTCCATCGCCTTCACCGACGGGGGCTCGCTGCAGAGCTTTCTTGGCGGTCTTTCCAAAGGCTTCCTCGCCGGGGTCGGCAAGGATTCACTGACCGGAACGATCCCCGAATTCGTGTTCGTCACCTTCCAGCTGACCTTTGCCGCGATCACCCCGGCCCTGATCTGCGGCGCCTTCGCCGAGCGCATGAAATTCTCAGCACTTCTGTGGTTCCTTGGCGCCTGGCTTCTCATCGTCTATGCCCCGATCGCCCATTGGGTCTGGGGCGGCGGCTTCCTCGCCGGCGACGGCGTTCTCGACTTCGCC
>JAEUMG010000270.1 GCA_016793355.1 Hyphomicrobiales bacterium | reverse complement strand
TGACGATCTCCGCAAGGGCCGCCTCGTTGGCGCCGCGGTGCTGATGACAGGCGAGTAGAAGATTTGGCCCCCGAGAACCCGCGCGAAAAAATGCGAACAGCTCGCTGCGCCTGCGGCGGGCTGCAGGCACATTGCAGGCATAGGCCGCTATCCGTGTCCCTGTGCCATTGCCTCGAATGCCAGAAGCGCACCGGCAGCAGCTATGGCATAGCCGCTTTCTTCGATCGCAGCGGGGTACTGATCGAAGGTGAGTCGACGGTTTTTGAGCGGCTTTCCGACAGCGGTTTTCCGGTTGTCCACCATTTCTGCCCGCGCTGCGGCAGCACGGTCTTCTGGTATCCCTTGCGCAAGCCCAACGTGATCGCCGTTGCAGTCGGCGCCTTTGCCGATCCGCACTTTCCCAAGCCCGCTCAAGCTGTCTACCCTCATCACCGCCATGCCTGGGTGACGATTGCACTGGAGGAAGAATGAAGGTCGCGGTGATCGGCGCAGGCATTGTCGGGGTTACGACGGCCTATCAATTGCTGCGCGACGGCCATGAGGTAACGGTGATCGATCGCCAGCCGGGGCCGGCGCTCGAATGCAGCCACGCCAATGGCGGCTATGTGGCGATCAGCCAGGCCGTACCCTGGTCGCAGCCCGGAGTTCCGACCAAGACGCTGCTTGGCTTACTGGGCAAGGCGCCGCCAATTCTTGTCCATCCCGGCCAGATTCCGGCCATGTGGCGCTGGGGGCTCGAATTTATACTGGCTTCGCGGGTAGCGCCTTCCTGGGAAAACACCAAAGATGTATTGCGACTGGCGCTCTACAGCCATGCGATCCTGAAAGAGACGCGGGAGCGCGAAACGATCGCCTATGCGCCGATCCTCAAAGGCACGCTCAAGGTCTTTTCAGAACAGGAGACGATGCAGGGGGCGATCGCCGTGTCGCAGTCGCAAGTGCCGCTCGGGCTTAATTATGAAGAGCTGTCGACCGAGCAGTGCGTGGCCATGGTGCCGGCGCTGAGCCTGCGCCGCGACCAACTGGCGGGCGGCATCCATTATCCCGACGAGGAGGCGGGCGATTGCTTCGCCTTCACCTGCGAATTGGCACGGATTTGCGGCGAGCGCGGCGTTCGCTTCGAGTTCAATACCCTGGTTCGCCGCCTGGTGCGCGACGGCGCGAGGCTCTCGCATCTCGAAACCAGCAAGGGTGACATGAAGGCAGATGCGTTCGTCCTCGCTGCCGGCGCCGAAAGCCCGCTTCTTGCTAGGAACCTTGGCATGCGCCTGCCGGTTCTCCCCGTGAAAGGCTACAGTCTCACCTTTCCGCGGAGTGTCTGGCCCGAGGCGCCGGACCGGCCGGTCCTGGATGAGAAACGCAAATTCGGCTTTGCGCCCTTAGGGACTGACCGCCTGCGCATGTCCGGTTTTGCCGAGATTGCTGGCTACGACACCCGGCCCGAAAAGCACCGGACGGAGGCTTTGGCGCGCTCCTTCATGGGGCTCTTTCCGCAGCTGGAAACGCGGATCAATCTTGCCGAATTGAAACCCTTCTGCTGCCTGCGGCCGGTGACCCCCAAGGGGCCGCCGATAATCGGGAGGTCGCAAGTCGAGAACCTCTATTTCAATGTCGGGCAGGGGCATCTGGGCTGGACGCTCGCCCATGGCTCGGCGCGATTGGCGGCCGACTCGATTATCGGCCGGACTTCCGATATCGATCTCCGCGGATACGTGCCGGCCTGAACTCACAATGGCGTTGCGGCACGCCCGGTGATAGGCTTTGATTTACCGCCGTGACCGACATCAAGCGCGATCTCACCCGTACCACCCTGGCGCTGCTTTTCCTTGGCGCGCTGATCGTCACCTCGTTTTACATTCTTAAGCCATTTCTACCGGCCATCGTCTGGGCGATGATGATCGTTATTGCCACCTGGCCCGCCTTTTTGGGTATGCAGCGGCACCTGTGGGGAAGCCGACTGCTCGCAACGATCGTCATGACGGCGCTGCTGCTGCTGATCCTGATACTGCCTCTGTCTTTCGCAGCGGTTTCGATCGTCAGCAACGCCGATGAAATCGCCACGTGGGCGCGCTGGATGATGAGTTTCGAATTACCACCGGCGCCACGATGGCTGACCGATCTGCCGATGATCGGCGAACCGATCGGGCAGGGCTGGGCGAAGCTCACCAGTCTTGGAATCAGGGACTTGTGGGCGCAGGCCGCGCCCTATGCTTTTGATGCAACAAAGTGGTTGATCGGCCAGGCCGGCGGTGTTGGCAGCATGATCATGCATTTTGTGATTACGGTCATTGCCGCCTCCATTCTCTATGCCGATGGCGAGCGTGCTGCCGCGCTGCTGCGCCGCTTCGGTCGCAGGCTGGCGGGCGACCGTGGCGAGAATTCCGTGCTGCTGGCGAGCCAGGCCATCAGGAGCGTTGCCCTGGGCGTCATCGTCACCGCGCTGATCCAGGCCGCGCTTGGCGGCATCGGACTCGCCATCGCCGGAATTCCCTTCGCGCCGCTCCTAATCGCCATCATGTTCGCCCTGGCGATCGCTCAGATCGGCGTGTGGCCCGTCATGTTCGGGGCCGTCATCTGGATGTTCTGGATGGGCGATACGGCATGGGCGACGTTTCTTCTCATCTGGTCGATACCGGTGGTCATCATTGATAACTTCATCCGGCCATTCCTGATCAAGCGCGGTGCCGACCTGCCGATCATTCTCATTTTCATCGGCGTCATCGGCGGCCTGCTCGGCTTCGGCCTGGTGGGAATATTCGTCGGGCCGGTGGTCCTGTCGGTCGCATATACCTTGCTCAATGCCTGGATGGCGGAGGATCCGGAGGGGACGGACGGCAGAGTCCCATGACCGGCGCGCGCGACATCGCAGCCTTGCTGGCGGCGCTGGGCCTCGAGAAATACATCGCTGTTTTTGCCGAGAACGAAGTTGATCTTGCCGCGTTATCCCACCTTTCCGACGATGATCTGAAGGAGCTGGGCCTGCCGCTTGGGCCGCGCCGCAAGATCACAGCCGCCCTTCGCGACGTTGAAGCCGCACCTATCGCGGCGCCGCCGGCAGCGGTGGCGCCGGAGGGCGAGCGCCGCGTCGCGGCCGTGCTTTTCGCCGATCTCGTCGGCTATACCGCGCTCACCAACCGCCGCGATGCCGAGGATATCCACACGCTCCTGCAAGGCTTTTTCGCCATGGCGGATCGCCAGATAGAGGAACATGGCGGCCGCGTCGACAAGCATATCGGCGACTGTGTCATGGGTGTGTTCGGGGCGCCTAGGGCGCACGGCAACGATACTGAGCGCGCGGTGCGGGCGGCGCTTGCCATCCGCGACGGGATGAAGCCCTTGTCGCTCGAGCTCGGGGAAGAGCTCGACGTCCATATCGGCATCGCCGCCGGGCATGTCATCGCGAGCGCGACGGGGAGCTCGGTCCATTCCGAATACACGGTCACCGGCGATACCGTGAATCTCGCCTCGCGGCTTGCGGGCGAGGCCGGAGCGGGCGAGGTCGTGGTGTCCGACCGCTTGTGGCAGGGGCTCGCTCAACGGCTAAATGGCGCATCGCTTGGCCGCCGCGAGATCGATGGATTTCGCGGCGTACAGGAGATCTGGCGCGTCGACGGCTGGCGTGATGCGCAAGCCGGAACGCCGATGATCGGGCGCAGGCTCGAGCTTGAGCAATTGCGCTCGGTTCTCGAAGCCTGCCGCAATAGCGGGCGCGGCGCATCCATACTGATTCGCGGCGAGGCAGGCATCGGCAAGACACGCTTCATGGAGGAAGTGGTCGCAACCGCCCGCGGCCTAGGCTATCGCAGTCATGCCGGACAGGTTGTCGACTTTGGCTCCGGTTCCGAGGCGGTCCAGAGCCTGGTCCGCGACATGATCGCAGCCGGCGGCGGTGCGAGCGATGCCGAAGGCCAGGTGTTCATCAACGAGTTGACGGGTATGCCCCAGCCGCCGGAACTGCGGCTCATCCTCGACGCCATGGATATTGCGACACGCGAGGAAGGATTGCGCATCACCCTCTCGCAACTGATCGAGCGGGGCAGCCGCGGACAGCCTATGCTCCTGGCGGTCGAGGACGTGCATTGGGCGAAGCCACATACGCTGACGAACCTTGCGATCATGTCGGCGGCGGCATCGCAGTGCCCGGCCATCCTCATCATGACCTCGCGCTTCGAAAACGATCCGATCGATCACGCCTGGCGGGCCCGAGCCGGCGCGAGTTCGCTCATCACCATCGATCTCGCACCACTTAATGCCGAGGAGGCGGTCGCCCTCGCAACGCCGTTCCTCGCGGCCAATGCCGAATTTGCGCGGCTATGCATCGAGCGTGCCGCCGGCAATCCCCTGTTCCTCGACCAGCTCCTGAGGAATATGGTCGAGGGCGATAGCGGATCCGTTCCGCCGACAATCCAGAGCCTGGTCCAGGCGCGCCTCGACCGTCTCGATCCCGCAGCGAAGTCTGTCGTTCAGGCGGCTTCTGTCCTCGGCCAACGCTTCGATGGCAAAGCGCTCGGCCACTTGCTGGGGACGTCCGGCAGTGTGCCGGACGCATTGCTCGGCCGGTTCATTGTTGCGCAGCCCGGGCCGGGCTTCATGTTCCAGCACGCGCTGATCCGCGATGCCGTCTACGGCAGCCTGCTCAGGAGCCGCAAGAGCGTGCTGCATCGATGCGCTGCCGAATGGTACGAGAGCCGCGATCCCGAAATTTTTGCCGAACATCTCGATCTTGCAGAAGCGCCTGAGGCACCAGCCGCCTATCTCGGAGCCGCGCGGGCTCACATGTCGGCTTACCGCTATGATCAGGCCTTGCGCAACGTCAATCGCGGGCTCGAGCTCTGCAAGTCGCAAGCGGATCGTTTCGCCTTATTGAAGCTCAAGGGCGATATTCTCCACGATACCGGCAAGATGCCGGACGCGCTCGCCTGCTTCGATTCCGCGTTGACTGCAGCGGCGAGCGATCCGGACCGCTGCCGTGCCCTGATCGGCCGCGCGCAAGTGAAACGTGTGATTGACGATCTCGATGGCGCCTTTGCTGATCTCGCTGCCGCCGAGCCGGTAGCCGTCGCGCTGGAACTCAAGTCCGACGAGGCACGCCTGCGATTCCTGCGCGGCAATCTCTACTTTCCGCGCGGCGATATTGACGGTTGCGTGAGGGAACACAGCCGCAGTCTCGAACTCGCCCGCGAAGCGCAATCGGTCGAACAGGAAGCGGCCGCACTCG
>JAEUMG010000092.1 GCA_016793355.1 Hyphomicrobiales bacterium | reverse complement strand
AGCGTCCAATGCAATCGGTTCTCGATGCCCCAGTGCTCGCGCACCATGGCGAGCAGTTGAGAGGGGGGATAATGACGGCTGAGAAGGTAATAGCGCTCGATCGTTTTGTCCTTGCCGCGCCGGCTCCTGATCATGGCAAAGACTTGAAGACCGGGGAACTCCAATTCCGCCGCGACCGCCTTGGCCGATGAGCGGCAGGCGCTGGTATTCGATGGCGGAGGCCCTGTCCATGGCGACCCCATAGAACACAAAATGAACTAGGTCAGGGTTGTTTGCTGAAATTTCACCAGGCACAATGCGGGTCCCGCCTAGCGCCGGTATCACAGCAGCAATCGAAGGCGGGCGGTCAGCCCGCCATGCCCAGCGCCCTGGATATGTCGCGCAATGTCGCCTTTTCTGCATCGCTGACGCGGACACCGCCGAGGCCCAGAAAGGAGCCTTCCACGGCGGCTTCCGCGACTTTCTGGCTGATCTGGCGGAGCCAGGACTTGAAGGCGGCCGCTTCGTCGGGAGCCTTGGCATCGACGATGGCGGTCACCTCCCGCAGGCTCGCCAGGGAGCGCTGCACACACTCCTTGGCCTCCGCGTGAGCGAAGCGATCGCGCATGGCAAGAATGTTTCCATCACGGGATCGCTCAAAATCGGCAATTGCCGCCTTGATGAGTTCGTTGGCTTTGGGATCGCGCCTGGCCGTAGTGAGCGCCGGGAGCCCTGCAACGGCTTCCTTGAGAGTTCCCCACCAGCCGCTTGGCGCGACGGCGGAAACGGCGATGCCGGCAGCAATGATGCTCTCCAGAACCTTGCCCCATTCTTCCGGCGTGAAGTCGTTCTTGTTGGCCATGGCCAGTTTCCCCCCGAGAGCAAGATCCTTGCGAAGTATTCCTGCGCTTTAGTTACGTAGCCGGGAGCGTCCGGTGTCAAGACGGTGGGCGAGCGGTCCGCGCAATTCAAAGTGGTCTGGTTAAATTCGCTTCGACTGGCTGTTTCTAGCCATCCACATTGCCGGTAGTCACAGAGCTGTCGACAATGAGGAAGACGTGCCTTGCCCGTTAATCTGTCCGTCAATGTGAATGCGATCGCGTTTCTCCGGAACCGGAGGAACCTGCCGTGGCCCAGCGTGGAGGGGATCGGCCGCATTGCGCTCGAGGCCGGGGCGCATGGCCTGACGGTTCATCCGCGCCCGGATGAACGCCATATCCGCAAGAGCGACGTGCCCAAGCTGCGCGACCTCATCCGCAAGGAGTTTCCGGGCCGCGAATATAATATCGAGGGCAATCCGGATGCCAATTTCGTCACGCTGGTCGAAACCGCAAAGCCCGATCAGGTGACGCTCGTGCCCGACGATATACGCCAGTCGACCTCCGATCATGGCTGGAACATCCAGGCGCATCGCGGCTTCCTGCGCGATGTGGTGGGGCGGCTCAAGGCGGGCGGCATGCGGGTGTCGCTGTTCATCGATGCCGAGCCGGACCTGCCGTTCCTGGCGGCCGAAGTCGGGGCCGATCGCGTGGAGATTTTCACCGG
>JAEUMG010000226.1 GCA_016793355.1 Hyphomicrobiales bacterium | reverse complement strand
CCGGCGGCTCGCCCTTCTCGATTCTGTCGACGCAGTCCATGCCCTCGGTCACCTCGCCCCAGACCGTGTACTGGCCGTCAAGAAAGCCGCCGTCGGCAAACATGATGAAGAACTGGCTGTTGCCCGAATTCGGATTCTGGGAGCGGGCCATGCCGACCGTGCCGCGGCCGAAATGTTTGTCTGAAAATTCGGCCGGAAGATCGGGCTCGTTGGAGCCGCCCATGCCGGTGCCGGTCGGGTCACCGGTCTGCGCCATGAAGCCGTCGATCACGCGGTGGAAGATGATGCCGTCATAGAAGCCCTGGCGGGTCAGCTTCTTGATCTGGGCGACATGCTTGGGCGCGACATCGGGAAAGAGCGAGATGGTAACGTCGCAGCCCTTGCTGGTCTTGAGCACGAGCGTGTTTTCGGCGTCGGCGGCCTGGGCCGAGACCGCCAGCATGGCGCTCAAGGCACCGGCAAAAGCCAGGGTGCCGGCAAGCTTGAATTTCATCGTGAACTCCTTGGGTTGACTATCGTGTGACGGCTAGTAGGCGGCGGAATTGGCCGAATTAAAGGCCGATCATCGCGTTTCGGCGAGCGCCACATTGACGAGCGCCAGCGCTTCCTTGGGGATAAACAAAGTGACGTCGCCACCCATTCTGGCGATCTGCTTGACCAGCGAAGACGCGATCATGCGCGTTGCCGGGCTTGCGGCAAGAAATACGGTCTCGATGTCGGGCGCCATGGCACCGTTCATCTGGCCCATCTGCACTTCGTAGTCGAAGTCGCTCGCATCGCGCAGGCCCCGGATGATGAGGCCGGCATGGGCGCGACGTGCAGCGTTCACCGCGAGATCGTCGAATGTGACGATCTCGATCTTCACGCGGGTGTGTTCGACGATCGGGCGCGTGACCTGATCGAGGAGCTTGATCCGCTGCGCGGCGCTTAGCATCGCCTGCTTTCCATGATGGACGCCGATGCCGAGGACAAGCTTGTCGACGATGCGCGCGGCACGCGCGATGATGTCGAGATGCCCATAGGTGACGGGGTCGAAGGAGCCGGGATAGAATCCGGTGCGGGTCATGGCGCTGGCATAGCCGCTTCGGCATGCTGCCGCAACCTGTCAGCGCTCCCCGGCAGACTGTCGGAACCAAGCATCAGGAGGTTCGGTAAACGATGGGCAACCCGTCAATTCTCTCGCATGTCTCGGTCGGCACCAACGACTTCGACAAGGCAAGGAAGTTCTATCAGACCGTGCTGGCGACGCTCGGCTGCAAAATCATCATGGAACATCCCGGCGCCGTCGCCTTCGGGCGCGAATATCCGGAGTTCTGGGTCGGGACGGCCTTTGACGGCAAGAAGGCAACCGTCGGCAATGGCTGCCATTTCGGCTTCAATGCCGCCTCGAAAGAGGAGGTCGACCGGTTCTATGCAGCGGCAATCGCCCATGGCGCCCAGGCCGACGGCGAGCCGGGCGGCCGGGAGGACTATGGCGCGCCCTATTACGGCTGCTTCGTTCGCGACCTCGACGGCCACAAGATCGAAGCGATCTTCTGGGACGAAGCGCTCGCGAAGAAGCTTGGCATGGGGTGAGACACACTTCCCTCGTTCATCGGGGCGGGGTGCTTTATCATCTCCCCCGCAGCGCGAGCCAGACGCCGCCACCGATGAGGCACAGGCCGCTAACCGTCTCGATTGCCCGGATGCGGGTGCGCGACAGCCACGCGCCCGCCCCTCCCGCGGCGAAGGCATAGACGCTGTCGAAGACCGTCGCGATGGCCATGAAGGTCCCGCCCAGGAACAGGAGCTGGCGGACATAGTCGCCCTCCGGCACGATGAATTGCGGGATGAGCGCACCGAAGACGAGCAATACCTTGGGGTTGGAGAGGATCACCATGAAGCCCTGGAGGAAGAAGCTGCCATGCGGGCGGCTGCGCTCGGCGGTGATGAGTTCGCCCTTCGAGCGGATCAGCTTGATTCCGAGCCAGATCAGGTAGGCTGCGCCGGCCAGGCGGAGTACGTCAAACCATACCCCCATGAACTGGATGGCGGACGCCAGTCCCAGGACCGCGATGGCGAGCCAGACCATGAGCCCGGCCTGGGTGCCCGCCACGTTGAGGAGCCCGGCGCGGGCGCCGTGGCGCAGACTGTTGGCGATGATCACCGTTACCGTTGGCCCCGGTACGATCACGATCAGGAAGGAGGCCAGGCAGAAGGCGATATAGGCCTGTATGGTCATCATGGGCGGTTCTCCCCTCGGAGAGGTGAGCTAGCCATGGAAATCCCGCTCGGCGCAATAGCGCCATCGCATCTGTGCCTGCCCCGTCCATTCCGTCTTGTCCTTGTCATATCGCCTTCCCCGAACCGAACATACGCGGAACATAGGCTGAGAGCCCGCCCTGTCAAGGATTTTTATGCTGTTTTTCTCGTTTTCTCCTAAGCCGTTGAAGGCAAAGGCCTACTCGCCTTCCTCCTCTTCGGCCTCCTCGCTGATGCGTTCGACCGAGACGACGCTTTCGCCCTCGGTGGTCTTGAATATCGTCACGCCCTGGGCATTGCGGCCCGATTTGCGGATGTCATGCACGGGGCAACGGATGAGCTGTCCGGCATCGGTGACCAGCATGATCTGATCGCTGTCCTCCACCGGGAACGCAGCAACCACAGGGCCATTGCGCTCGCTCACCAGCATGCCGGTGATGCCTTTGCCGCCGCGGCGCGTAATCCGATGCTCGTAGGACGACGTGCGCTTGCCAAAGCCCTTGGCGGAAACCGAGAGAATGAACTGTTCGGCGGCGCCGAGTTCGGCATAACGCTCCTGGCTCAACATGATCTCCGCTTCATCGCCTCCCTCCGAGCCGCTGTCGTTCAATTCGGCGGAAGATGCTTCGCCCGCAGCCGTTTCACCCGCAACGGCACGCGCCATTTTGAGATAGGCTTCGCGTTCCGGCGTCGTTGCCTCTACATGACGCAATATCCCAAGCGATATGACCTCGTCATCCGCTGCGAGACGCATGCCGCGAACGCCGGTCGAAACGCCGGTATTGCCGCTTCCGCCGAAGACACGTAAATCGGCGACGGGGAAGCGGATGCTCTGACCGAGTTTGCTGTAGAGAAGGACATCGTCGCGATCGGTGCAAAGCTGCACGTCGACAATCCGCTCCTCTCCTTCAAAGGTCATGACGCGTTTGCCGTTCTGCGTATGCGGCAGGCAATCCGCCAGCCGATTGCGGCGCACCGATCCCCCGGTCGTCGCAAACATCACATCGACACTCTCCCAATCGGCTTCATTGTCGGGCATTGGAAGTATGGTGGTAATGCGCTCTCCCTGATCCAGTCGCAGCATGTTGATGAGCGGCTTGCCGCGCGCTTGCGGAGAGGAAACGGGAATCCGCCACACTTTGAGCTTGTAGACCCAGCCCGCCGAGGAAAAGAACAGAAGCCACTGGTGGGTACTCGCAACGAAGAGCTTGGTGACGAAATCCTCTTCGCGCGTATCCATGCCGGAGCGGCCCCTGCCGCCGCGGCGCTGGGCGCGATAGGCGGCGAGCGGCACGCGCTTTATATAGCCGGCATGGCTGACGGTGACGACCATGTCCTCGCGCTGGATGAGATCTTCGTCCTCGATCTCGCCCTCATTGTCGACGATCTCGGTGCGGCGCGGCGTGCCGAACTCCGTCTTGATGGCAATGAGTTCGTCCTTGATGATGCCCTGGACGCGGGCGCGCGAGCGCAGGATTTCGAGATAGTCTGTGATCTCTCCGGCGAGCTTTTCCAATTCTCCGCCGATCTCGTCGCGGCCGAGCGCCGTCAGGCGCTGGAGGCGCAGCTCGAGGATGGCGCGGGCCTGTTCGTCAGAGAGCCGGTAGGTACCATCTTCGCCGAGGCGATGGCGCGGATCGGCGATGAGCGCGATCAGCGGCGCCATGTCCTTTGCCGGCCAGGCACGCGCCATCAAGGCTTCGCGGGCTTCGGCGGCATCCTTAGATCGGCGGATCAGCGCGATGACTTCGTCGATATTCGCAACCGCGATCGCGAGTCCGACCAAGATATGGGCGCGGTCGCGCGCCTTGGTGAGCAGATGCTTGACGCGGCGGGTCACCACGTCCTCGCGGAAGCTGATGAAGGCCTGGATCAGGTCCTTGAGATTGAGGATCTCCGGGCGGCCGCCGGTGAGCGCGACATTGTTGACACCGAAGGACTGCTGGAGCTGCGAGAAGCGCCAGAGCTGGTTCAGGACGATATCCGGCACTGTGTCGCGCTTGAGCTCGATGACCACCCGCATGCCATGACGGTCGCTCTCGTCGCGGATGTCGGAAATGCCCTCAATCTTCTTCTCGCGGACCATTTCCGCGATCTTTTCGATCATCGTGACCTTGTTCACCTGGTAGGGAATCTCGGTGACGATGAGCGCTTCGCGCTCCTTCCGGATCTCCTCCACATGCACCCGCGAGCGCATGACGATCGAACCACGCCCGGTGTGGAAGGCCGATTTGATACCGGCGCGGCCGAGGATGATGCCGCCGGTCGGAAAGTCGGGGCCCGGAATGATGTCGATCAGATCGTCGATCGAGGTTGCCGGATTGTCGATGACTGCGATGGTCGCATCGACGACTTCGCTCAAATTGTGCGGCGCCATGTTGGTCGCCATGCCGACCGCGATACCGCCCGAGCCATTGACGAGAAGGTTCGGGAACTTCGCCGGCAGCACCAGCGGCTCGCGGAATTCGCCGGAATAGTTGAGCGAGAAATCGACGGTGTTCTTGTCGAGATCGTCGAGCATCGGCATTGCCGCCTTGGCAAGCCGGCATTCGGTATAGCGGTCGGCCGCCGGCGGATCGCCATCGACGGAGCCGAAATTCCCCTGCCCGTCGATCAAGGGCAGGCGCAGCGAGAAGTCCTGCGCGAGGCGCACCAGCGCGTCGTAGATCGCCAGATTGCCGTGCGGATGATACTTGCCCATGACGTCGCCGACGACGCGGGCCGATTTCTTGTATGGCTTGTCCGGCGTGAAGCCGTTCTCATACATCGTGTAGAGAATCCGCCGGTGCACCGGCTTCAGGCCGTCGCGAACATCGGGAAGAGCGCGGCTCACGATCACGCTCATCGCGTAATCGAGGTAGCTCTTCTTCATCTCTTCTTCGATGGTGATCGGCGAAATATCGCCGGCGGAATTCTCGTCCTTGTCAGTCACGGAAGGCCTTTGGAGGGAAGGAAATTCTCCCGGCTAGGCCGCGCGGGAGAAGAGATTCGAACAAGCAGAATTTATAGCCGAATCGCCAGCGCAGGGCAATGTTTTGCGGCGATTATGCGATATAAATACTATAATCAAAACAATAGCTTATGGCGGCACCAGGCGGCCGAGCGAGAACCAGTCCAGAGTGAAGGCAAAATAGACGAAAACGAAAACGACGCCGGAGATGAAAGTCGTCCAGATTGCCTTCTTCAGAAGATTCGGATTGACCGGCGCG
Organism: Hyphomicrobiales bacterium; assembly: GCA_016793355.1. Lineage (GTDB taxonomy): Bacteria > Pseudomonadota > Alphaproteobacteria > Rhizobiales > Aestuariivirgaceae > JAEUMG01. The sequence goes on along the minus strand of JAEUMG010000226.1, from coordinate 10,307 downwards.
CCCGGCTCATTGCCGGGCTCGACCTCTTCTCCGGCCTCATGAGCATTGCGCACGCCGATCGGCAAGACCGTGAAGAGCACGGCCCACCAGATGATGAAATAGAGCGCGAGGGCGCCGCCGATGCTCATGCCTGTTCCAGTTCGACAAGCGTGCCGCAGAAATCCTTCGGATGCAGGAACAGCACCGGCTTGCCATGCGCACCCGTCTTCGGCTGGCCGTCACCGAGGACCCGCGCGCCGGCGGCAACCAATCGGTCGCGCGCAGCGAGAATGTCTTCCACCTCGTAGCAGACATGGTGGATGCCGCCCGAAGGGTTCTTCTCCAGGAAGGCTTTGATCGGCGAATTCTCGCCGAGCGGCTCAAGCAATTCGACCTTTGTGTTCGGTAACTCGACGAACACGACGGTCACGCCATGGGCGGGCTCCGCCTGGGGCTGCGATACCCGCGCGCCCAGCGTGTCGCGATAGACCGCGGTTCCGGCGGCGAGGTCGGGAACCGCAATGGCGACGTGGTTCAGTCTTCCCAGCATGCTCGCTCAGACAGGTAGAGGGTTGCGTTCGGTAAAATCCGCCTGGTGCCAGTAAGGATAGGTCCTGGTCTTCTCACTCGCCTTGTCGAGACGCGCAACCTGGTCCTTGGTCAGGTTCCAGCCGACGGCACCGAGATTTTCGCGCAATTGCGCCTCATCGCGGGCGCCTATGATGACATTGGCAACCGTCGGACGCTGCAGAAGCCAGTTAAGCGCTATCTGCGGCACGGTCTTGCCGGTCTCCTTGGCGACTTCGTCAATGGCATCGACGACGCGATGGACGTATTCATCCGATACCGGTGGGCCATTCTCGGCGGTTGTGTGGAGACGGCTGACCTTCGGAAGCGGCTGGCCGCGCCTGATCTTGCCGGTAAGGCGGCCCCAGCCCAGAGGACTCCAGACCACGGCGCTGACACCCTGGTCGAGACCAAGCGGCATGAGTTCCCACTCATAGTCGCGGCCGATCAGCGAGTAATAGGCCTGGTGCGCAACATGGCGGGCGAGGCCGTATTGCCTGGAGATTGCAAGCGACTTCATCAGGTGCCAGCCTGAGAAGTTCGAGCAGCCGATATAGCGGATCTTGCCGGCCCGGACCATCTCATCGAGGGTAAAGAGCGTTTCCTCGATCGGCGTCATGGCATCGAAGCCGTGTAGCTGGAAGAGGTCGATATAGTCAGTGCCGAGACGCTTCAGCGAGCCGTTAATGGCCCGCGTCAGATGATAGCGCGAGGAGCCGACATCGTTAGCCTCGTCGCTGAAGCGGAAGGTCGCCTTGGTCGAGACGATGACCTTGTCGCGCCGGCCCTTGATCGCCGCGCCCAGCACTTCCTCGGCAAGGCCCTTGGAATAGACGTCGGCCGTATCGAACATGTTCAACCCGGCATCGAGACAGATGTCGATCAGGCGGGTCGCCCCCTTAGCGTCGGTATCGCCCCAGGCTTTGAAGAAAGCGGTGCCGCCGCCGAAGGTCCCCGTTCCCAGGCTCAGGACCGGGACCGTGAAGCCGGATCCGCCGAGTTGCCTGAATTCCATGAATGCTCTCCGCACTGCTGATAATGGTTGCCGCGCGGTTCTATAGCTGTTCAAACCGCCAGCCGCCAGCGGAGCCAATGGCCGCGATCAGAACTCCGATCCGGGCCGGTTTTGGAGAATCCGCGCGATCATTCGTTCGCGGCAATCGGGCGGGTCGACATTGCGCGGCTCGAAGATGTGGCGGGAAAGGAAATGTCCGGTGAGGCGAAAGCCATCGATGATATCCTCGGTATTGGGCGTGGCGGCCTGGCTGCCATTCAGGAATTCCGGAAGCCTGAGCAGCCGGTCACGATAGGGTTCACCAGCCTCGCGTGATACCGCACGGCCGGTGCGCGGCGAAACATAAACGAGGCCTTCGCGCGTGCCCGTCGCAGCGCATTGGCCGAGATCGAGGCCGAAACCAAGTTCATCCAGCAGGCCCAATTCCCAGCGCACGAAAAGTGCCGGCCATATCGCCGGTTCGTCAAGCGCGTCCAGAACCAAGCGTGCCGCTTCATAGAGCCGCGAATGCGGTTCGCGTTCAGGCAAGAGCTGGCAGAGGCAGGTCAAGGTGGTGAGCGCGGCAAGCTTGCCCGGGTCGTCAATCAGCCATCCCGACCGCAGAGACAAGGGTTCGATCGCAAAATTGCCAAGATGCTCCTCAAGCCGGGCCCGCCAGGTGGCGAGAACCAAATTGCCTTCCTGGAGAACGGGGCGCTGGGTGCGCGAGCGACCGCCGCGAACCAGGCCCGTCCAGCGCCCACGGCCGCCGGTGAGGAGATCGACAATGGCTCCGGTCTCGCCATGGCGGCGAACGCCGAGGACTATGCCCTCTTCGCGCCATTCCATCAGAGATCGAGCCCCATATTGCGCAGCCGCTCCGGATCCTCCGCCCAATTCTCGCGCACTTTCACGAACAGGAAAAGGTGGACCTTGCGCTCGAACAGGGCCTCGAGCTCGGTACGAGCGAGCTGGCCGATCTGCTTGATGGTCTGGCCGCCCTTGCCGAGGACGATCATCTTCTGGCTGTCGCGCTCGACGAATATGACCTGGCCGATGCGGACGGAACCGTCCCTGCGCTCTTCCCAGCTTTCGGTCTCGACCGTCGAGGCATAGGGCAATTCGTCGTGAAGCCGCTCATAGAGCTTCTCACGCGTGATTTCGGAGGCAAGGAAGCGCAATTGGATGTCGGCGGTCTGGTCACCCGGATAGAGCCACGGCCCCTCGGGCATTTGCGCTGCAATGTAGCTCTTGAGTTCGGCGACCCCGTCGCCATTGATGGCGCTCACCATGAAGACCCTGGGAAAGGCATAGAGCGCCGTCAACGCCTCAGTGAGCGGCAGGAGCTTGTCGCGGGAGATGGCATCGATCTTATTGAGAACCAGTGCCGGTTTGAGATGTGCATCGCCTAGCCCCGCGATGATCGTGCGGACTTCATCATCGAGACCTTTGCGGGCGTCGACGATGAGAAGTACGGCATCGGCTTCCCCTGCCCCGCTCCAGGCATTGGCGACCATCGCTGTGTCGAGCTTGCGGCGCGGCGCGAATATGCCGGGCGTGTCCACGAAGACGATCTGGGTATTTCCCTCAACCGTAATGGCACGGATGCGGGCGCGGGTCGTCTGGGCCTTTCGCGAGACGATCGACACCTTGCTGCCGGCGAGCTGATTGACAAGCGTCGACTTGCCGGCGTTCGGCGCGCCGATGATCGCGCAGAAGCCGCAATGTGCCGCTTCCCCGGTCATGTCCTGAGATTCTCGCGCAGCAGGAAGGCCTTGGCCGCGGCCTGTTCGGCGAGGCGCTTGTTCAGGCCCTCGCCCTCGGCCGGCAGGCGGTCGCCGACCGCAACTTCGACGACAAAGCGCGGCGCATGATCGGGGCCTTCGCGTCCCTTGATCCGGTATGCCGGGATGGGAAGTCCCTGAGCGAGCGCCCATTCCTGCAGGAAGGTTTTGGCATCCTTGCGCAGCGCCTTCTTGTCGGCGATCGCGGTACCCCAGAAGCGGAGGATGAACTGCCGGGCGGCGTCGAGTCCGCCGTCAAGATAGATGGCGGCGATCACCGCCTCCATGGCATCGCCAAGTACGCTCGAACTCAGATGCACGCCCAGTTCCGATTCCTTGCGGCCAAGCTGGATGAAATCCTGAAGGCCGATCAGGCGAGCAATCTCGGCGCATAATTCCCCGCGGACCAGGGCCGAGTGCCATGATGCCATGGGACCCTCCTGCTGGCCGGGGTTTTCGAGATAGAGCTTCTCGGCGATGACCAGGCCGAGCACGCGGTCGCCCAGAAACTCAAGCCTCTCGTAGTCGCGATTGGCGCGGCCGACGCTCGCATGCGTCAGGGCCAGGCGCAGCATGGCGCGATCCTTGAAATCATAGCCGAGGCGTTCTGCAAGCTCCTGATATCTCGCTTCCGTGAAGCGGACCACGGCGTCAGTTAACGACGTTGAAGAAGCGCCCCCAGCGGATCGCGAACGGCCACTTCCACACTTCCCAAAGCGAGACATCGGGCTCGATCGAGAAGAAGATCAGATCGGCGCGGCCGACAAAGTTCTCGTAAGGAACGAAGCCGACGACGTCGCTGTAGCGGCTGTCCTGAGAGTTATCGCGGTTGTCGCCCATCATGAAGTACTTGTCGGGAGGCACCAGATATTCTTCGGTATTGTCCGCCCCGCCCCTGGGTTCGGCATCCAGGACATTGTAGCTTACGCCGTTCGGGAGCGTTTCCCGATACATCGGGATCGTCGTGTGGCCGTATGAGAAGGCTTTGCCGTCCGCATTCGCATACTCGCCGATGAATTCCTTCTTGACCGCCTCGCCATTGATATAAAGGACGCCGTCGCGCATCTGGATGCGGTCGCCCGGCAAGCCGATCACACGCTTGATGTAATCCGTTTCGTTGTCGCGCGGCAGCTTGAACACCGCCACATCACCGCGCTCGGGCAATTCGGCAAAGAAGACCCTGCCGTCGAAAGGCATCGGGCCGAACTTGATGGAATCGAAGCCGGGGATGCCGAATGAAAAATTGAAAGAGTATTTGCCGTAGCCATAGGAAAGCTTGGAAACAAACAGATAGTCGCCGACCATGAGGGTCGGATACATCGATCCTGACGGAATGTTGAACGGCTGGTACAGGAAGGTGCGCACGAAGAACGCGATGAGCAAGGCCTGGACGATGACCTTGACTGTTTCCCAGATGCCGTCTTCGGATTTCTTCTTGGAGTGCTGGGCCGCGGCAGCCATATCGTGATCTTTCTTGTGCTTCAAACCGCTCGCGGCTCCCTGTTAGTCCCCCGAGTGCGAAACCGTCTTAACGCGCGATGCAGGGCCTTTCAACGCGAAGCGCCGCAACATTCGGCATTGTTGCCAATTGGGCACAGTGTGGCAGCATTTCAAGAGTCGCCACGAGGAGGGGCGGGTTGAGATGAGAGGTCGTGGGCTTTAATTCATACGCCGCCCGTGATTCGCGTTTCCTTCCCTTCGCCCATCACGGTGATGGTCCTGATCGTTATATTGATGTCTTGTACATCACAATGGCTGTGCTAGATATTAGCGAAGCACCAAACAACAGCAACTGCAAACCTGATGATCAGTGCCGGGCAAATGCGGGCAGCCCGCGCCCTTCTCGGAATAGACCAGCGGCAGCTCGCCGAACTTTCCGGTCTTTCGGTTCCCACCATCCAGCGCATGGAAGCCAGCGAATCCGTCGTGCGCGGGAATGTCGATTCGCTCATGAAACTCGTCGCGGCCCTGGACCAGGCAGGGATTGAGCTCATCGGCGAAGGCGCCCTGAGCCAGGGCGGCGGCCGTGGCGTGCGCCTGAAGACCCTTGCGGCATCGTCAGGGACGTAACGCACCACCATGACGAGCCTTGCAATTGCCCTTGCCTCAATTGCCGGCCTGTTTGCGACCAGCATTCTGGCGGTCGCACTTTCCAAGCTTCCGTCTCGCAACCGGGTTGTCTACAGCGCGGCAGCGCTGGCCTGCATCGCACTTCTAGCAGTCGGGCTCTTGCGGCTCGGGGCGGCGAATGGAGAGGCCGATGCGGTGATGACCTTGCCGATCGGTCTGCCGTGGCTCGGCATTCATCTCCGTATGGACGCCCTGTCCGCGTTTTTCCTGGCCGTGATCAATCTCGGGGGATTTGGCGCAAGCATTTACGGAATCGGCTACGGCGAACATGAAGAATCGCCCGGCCGCGTCCTGCCCTTCTTTCCCGCATTCCTGGCGGGGATGAACCTTGTCCTTCTCGCCGATGACGCTTTCAGCTTCCTCGTCTCCTGGGAGTTCATGTCACTCGCGTCCTGGGCGATGGTGATGGCGCACCATCAAGAGGCCGAGACCAGGCGGGCGGGCTACGTCTATCTTCTCATGGCGGGCTTTGGCAGTCTCGCGCTCCTGCTGACTTTCGGCCTGCTTGCCGGCCCCACCGGCCACTATGCCTTCATCACAATGCGCGCGGGCGAACATGACACCATCTCGGCGGGATTGATCCTGATCCTCGCTTTAATCGGTGCCGGATCAAAGGCCGGGCTCGTGCCCTTGCATGCGTGGCTGCCGCTCGCCCATCCGGCGGCCCCCAGCCATGTGTCGGCACTCATGAGCGGCGTCATGACGAAGGTTGCCGTCTATGGCTTCATCCGCATCGTGTTCGATCTGCTCGGCACGCCGCCCTGGTGGGCAAGCCTTCTTGTCCTGATCGTGGGCAGCGTCACTGCGGTTCTCGGCGTCCTGCAGGCGCTCATGGAGCGCGATCTGAAGCGGCTCCTCGCCTATAGCACGATCGAGAATATCGGGGTCATCTTCATCGGTCTCGGGCTTGCGCTGGCATTTCAGGAGAACGCCATGCCGGCCGCGGCGGCGCTCGCGCTCACCGCCGCCCTGTTTCACGCGCTCAATCACTCGCTATTCAAGAGTCTGCTTTTCTTCGGTTCCGGTGCGGTCTTGACCGCCACACATGAGCGCGATCTCGACAGGCTCGGCGGCCTCATTCATCGCATGCCGGTCACCGCCTTCCTCTTTCTTGCGGGCTCCATGGCGATTTCGGCATTGCCACCCCTCAACGGCTTCGTCTCGGAATGGCTGACATTCCAAGCCGTGCTGCTCAGCCCCAACATCCCGCAATGGAGCCTCAAGGTCCTGGTTCCGGCGGTCGGCGGCGTGCTGGCGCTCGCCGCCGCTCTCGCGGCCGCCTGCTTCGTCAGGGCCTACGGCATCGTTTTCCTGGGCCGGCCGCGAAGCGCCGCCGCTGCCAAGGCCGTCGAAGTCGATCGTTACTCTCTGGCCGCCATGGTCATGCCGGCGCTGCTTTGTCTCCTGGCGGGCCTGTTTCCGGGGCCCATCATCGACGCCATCGGACCGACGGTGCGGAGCATCATCGGCGCGCAAATGCCCGTGCAGTCGGCATTGCCGTGGTACACGATCATCCCGATTGCCGAGAGCCGCAGCTCCTATAACGGGCTCCTGGTCTTTCTCTTCATCACCATCTCGACGCTCATCGCGGTCGAGGTCCTGCATCGCTTTGCATCACGCGCAGTCAGGCGCGCACCGGCCTGGGATTGCGGCTATCCCGATCCCAGTCCGCTGACGCAATACTCGGCGGCAAGCGCTTCGCAGCCGATCCGGCGCGTATTTGCCGGAAGCCTGCTTCACGCCCGTGAAACGGTGGAAATGCCGCCGCCCGGCTCGTCAGAGCCGGCCCGCTTCAGGCTCGCCCTCAAGGACGTGATCTGGGAGACGATTTACGCCCCGATTCCGCGCGTCATCGCGGCAAGCGCACTTCGGCTCGACCGCTTCCAGTTCCTCACCATCCGACAATATCTGAGCCTTGTCTTCGCGGCCCTGGTGATCCTCCTGCTCGGATTGGCGATATGGCCTTGATCGCCTCATTCATCACGCAAGGCCTGCAGATGCTGCTGGTGCTGGCGCTGGCACCCCTGCTTGTCGGCTTCACGCGCAAGGTGAAGGCGAGATTGCTGCGTCGCCGCGGACCGTCGATCATCCAGCCCTATCGCGATCTCCTCCGCCTCATTCGCAAGGAGGCGGTGATCGCGGAGAACGCATCCTGGCTGTTCCGCGTGAGCCCCTACCTGATCTTCGCGGCGACATGGGTGGCGGCGGCGCTGGTCCCGACCTTCGCGACCAATCTCCAGTTCAGCTGGACGGCCGACCTCATCGTCATCACCGCGCTCCTCGGGTCGGCGCGATTCATGCTCGCGCTCGCCGGCATGGATGTGGGGACGAGCTTCGGCGGCATCGGCTCCAGCCGTGAGATCATGTTTGCGAGTATCGCAGAGCCCGCGATGCTGCTTGTCGTCTTCACGCTGGCACTGGTCGCCGGCTCGACGCAGCTCTCGGCAATCGCCGACTTCATGGTGAGTCATGCGAGCCTGCGCGTTTCCCTGGGACTGGCGCTGGCTGCGCTCATCATCGTGGCTTTGGCCGAAAATTCACGCATACCGGTCGACAATCCGGCAACCCATCTCGAACTCACCATGGTGCATGAAGCCATGGTGCTCGAGTATTCGGGCCGCCATCTCGCGGTGATCGAATTTGCCGCCGCATTGAAGCTGCTGCTCTATGTCTCGCTGATCGCCTGCCTGTTTGCGCCCTGGGGCATCGCGCTGACCGGCAATGCGGTCTCCGCCTACGTTGTCGGGGCCCTCAGCTATGTCGGGAAGCTCGCGGTCGGCGGGCTTCTGCTGGCGCTTTTCGAAACGTCGATCGCCAAGATGCGGGTGTTTCGCGTTCCCGACTTCATCGGCATTGCGCTCATGCTGGGTCTTCTCGGCGTGCTGCTCCTGTTCGTCTCGGGGAGCTTCTGATGAACGGCCTCGCACTCGACATCGCACATCTGCTGGCCGGATCCATGGTGCTGGTCAGTTTCCTGCTTCTCTACCAGGACAGGATGTTTGCGCTTCTCAACATCTTCGCGCTGCAGGCTATCGTACTGTCCGCTTCAATCGCCTGGCAGGCCTATATCCAGGATGCCCCGCATCTCTACGTGCCGGCCCTGATCGCCCTCCTGCTCAAGGGCATCGTCATCCCGCTGGCGCTGCGCCGTGTCGTCATCAAGCTGGGAATCCATCGCGAGATCGAAACCGTCGTGGGTATCGGCCCCACAATGCTGCTCGGCATCGGGCTTGTCGCTCTGTCCATGGTCATCATGCTCAAGGCTACGAGCACGGCCGATCCGCTGGCCCGCGAAGATCTGGCCTTCGCCCTGTCGGTTCTCCTGCTCGGCCTGCTCATGATGGTGACGAGGCGCAATGCGGTGAGCCAGATCATCGGTTTCATGTCGCTTGAGAACGGCCTGATCCTTGCCGCGACCGGCGCCAAGGGCATGCCCTTGGTGGTGGAGATCAGCATCGCCTTCTCGGTGCTCGTCGCCTTTATCGTGATCGGAATTTTCCTGTTCCGCATCCGCGAGCGCTTCGACACGGTCGAGCTGGAAGCCCTCGATGCCTCGCGCGGAGAGCGCCCGTGACCGGTGCCTGGCCCTTCGCGGTCTTCGATCCTCTTGTCGCCATCCTGGCGATCCCGGCCGTCGCGGCGGTGATCCTGGTCCTGTTGCCGGGCTATTGGCTCGCGGCGCGGGTGAATGTTCTTGCATCCTTCGCCACGCTCGTTTCGGCCATCCTCCTTCTCGGCCTGCGGCCGCCGCCCGGCAATTACCTCTTCGTCGACGATCTCAACAACATCTTTATCGTGCTCACCGCCTTCGTCGGGTTCACCACCAGCGTGTTCAGCGCCAGCTATATCGGCCACGAACTGCAGCGCGGCAAGCTCACGCCCGGACATCTGCGCTTCTATCACGCGATGTACCAGGTGCTGATGTTTGCGATGAATCTGGGACTGACGGCCAACAACATCGGGCTGATGTGGGTCGCAGTCGAGCTTGCGACCCTGACGACCGTGCTGATGGTGGGCATCTACCGTACACACGAAGCGATCGAAGCGGCGTGGAAGTACTTCATACTCGGAAGCGTCGGAATCGCACTGGCGCTATTCGGAACCATCCTGGTCTACATGGCCGCCAAACCGGTACTTGGCGAAGGGACCGATGCGATGGTGTGGACCGTTCTCTTCGCCAATGCCAAATCCTTCGATACCGCGCTCATCAACATCGCCTTCGTGTTTCTGCTGCTGGGCTATGGTACGAAGGTGGGGCTGGCGCCGCTGCACGCCTGGCTGCCCGATGCACATGCCGAAGGTCCGACGCCGATTTCAGCCGTTCTCTCCGGACTCCTGCTCAACGTGGCGCTCTACGCGCTATTGCGATTCAAGATGATCCTGGCCGCTCATCCCGGAGCCATCCCTGCGGGTCCATTGATGATCGCTCTGGGACTGCTTTCGCTCGTCTTTGCCGGGTTCATGCTCTACCGCCGGCGCGATATCAAACGCATGTTCGCGTATTCATCAATCGAGCACATGGGGATCATCGTATTTGCCTTCGGCATTGGCGGCCCACTCGCCAATTTTGCCGGGCTGCTCCACATGACCATGCATTCTCTGACCAAGTCGGCGATATTCTTCGCCGTCGGTCATATCGCACAGGCGAAGGGCACCCAGCGCATCAGCGAAATGGGCGGATTGACGGTGACGCATCCGGTCTTGGGGTGGGGTTTGGTCCTGGGCGTCGTGGCGATTGCCGGCCTGCCTCCGCTCGGCATTTTCACGAGCGAGTTCCTGCTCGTCAGCTCTGCCTTTGCACGCGAACCATTGCTGGCGATCATTCTCGTGGTGGGATTGCTGCTGGCGCTCGG
>JAEUMG010000221.1 GCA_016793355.1 Hyphomicrobiales bacterium | reverse complement strand
CATCGCTTCCAGGGCCAGCATGTCGGGGCCGGGCTGGGCGCGCGTCAGGCCCTCGCTGCGCGGCATGGCATTGAGCGAGCGGCGCAAGGCGTCGAGCGATGAAAAATCGAATTCGCGATTGCGCCATTGCAGCATGCGCACCGGTTCGAAATTGTGGTTCTCGATGCGGTCGACGGTCTCGGCATCGAAAGGCTCGGCCTCGCCGGTGACGCCAAAGGTCCCATCGTTCAGGTAGCGGCCGGCGCGACCTGCAACCTGTGCGAGTTCGGCCGGATTGAGATTGCGGAACTGGAAGCCATCGAACTTGCGGATCGTCGCGAAGGCAACATGGTCGACATCCATATTGAGACCCATGCCGATCGCATCGGTTGCAACGAGATAGTCGACATCGCCCGATTGATAGAGCGCGACCTGGGCGTTGCGGGTGCGCGGCGACAAGGCCCCGAGCACGACGGCGGCACCACCGCGCTGGCGCCTGATCAATTCCGCAACGGCATAGACCATGTCGGCGGAAAAGGCGACGACGGCGGTGCGACGGGGCAGGCGGGTGAGCTTCTTCTGGCCGGCATAAGTGAGTTTGGAAAAGCGTGGGCGCGACACGTGGCTGACGCCGGAGAGGAGCCTCTCGACGATCGGGCGCATGGTGGCCGCGCCGAGCAGCATCGTCTCCTCGCGGCCGCGGCGATTCATCAGACGGTCAGTGAAGATGTGACCGCGTTCGAAATCGGCGGCGAGCTGGATTTCATCGATGGCTAAAAAGGCAACGTCGATGTCGGCGGGCATCGCCTCGACGGTGCAAACCCAGAAGCGAGGTTGCGCCGGAATGATCTTTTCCTCGCCGGTGACCAGGGCGACCTGGTGATCGCCAACGCGCAAGCGGACGCGGTCATAGACTTCGCGTGCCAGCAGACGCAGGGGCAGGCCGATCATGCCCGTGGCATGGCCAAGCATGCGCTCGACCGCGAGATGGGTCTTGCCGGTATTGGTGGGACCGAGGACGGCGGTGACGTTACGCGGTGGCGACGGAGGCATGGGGTCTCGGTAATCTAGCGCCGGGCAGGCGGGAGAGCTACAGCCGCTTTCGGGACGCTTCGCCAGTCAAATTTTGTTAATGGTTTGGGCACGTCTGACACCATTTCGCGACAGGTGATTAACCGGCGGATTCAAAGCCGAACGAAGCCTGTCCGAATCACTGACTCGTGTCAGATTCAACTTCTGTTCCTCAAGCCCTGCGCAATCTCGTTGGACCGGGGGTCTGAGAGGTTGGGAGAAATCCGGCCGGTCTGGGCAAGCCTCCGTTAAGAAACGACCTCCAGGAGTTAACGGGGTGCGAAGATCATCGGGAGGATTTTCCCGATTTCGTTAAGCTCCCGGCTCATCACATGAACGGAGCATGCCCGAATCGCTTTCACACCGGATTTCGATTTTTGTTCACACAAGATGTTGTGGCGAGCCGGGCTGGGCGCCACAAACGCGTCTCTGAAGATTAAAGAATATGATGCAATTTCAGCTTGTTGCGTTAACCACTCTGTGCCGGATCGAAACAGGCGTTTCGCGGAATCGTTTGTACACGGAGCAATTCCCCGAGAGGCCCGAAGGGGAGCTGAAATCCGGATGGAAAATCAAGAGGATAAGAAAAAAGCGAAAGAATCGCGAAAAAATCCTTGACTTACTGCGCAGCTATTAGTATGAATTTGGTCATGCTCCCATAGCTGGCTGCAAGCTTGACCGGGCGGGTTCCTTTGGTTAGAGACACGCCCCGACAAGGTGCCTCACGGCCCTGGCCCTTTGCGGGCATTTCGAATTTCTGAATTGGAGACGTTTCATGGCTCGCCGTTGTGAGTTGACGGGAAAGAATGCGCAGGTCGGCAACAAGGTCAGCCATGCGAACAACAAGACCAAGACGCGGTTCATGCCCAACCTGGTCAACGTTCACCTCATGAGCGATGCGATGGGCCAGGCCTACAGCTTCCGCATTAGCGCGATCGCGCTCAAGTCGGTCGAGCATCGCGGCGGCCTCGATGCTTTCCTCGCAAAGGCGAATGACGATGTGCTGTCGGCAAAGGCGCTGAAGCTCAAGCGCCAGATCGCCAAGCGGCGCGAGGCGCAGAAGGCCGCCTGATCCGCAGCCAAGTATGGTATTGCGAGAGCCGCTCCATCCGGGGCGGCTTTTGTGTTCGTGAGACTATGTTAGATCTCTCGGGTGGATAGCCCCCCTCACCCGGCATGCTTGCGCATGCCGCCCTCTCCCACGAGGGGAGAGGGGTGAAGGAAGGGGGAGAAGGAGAGATGGTGAAGCGGCATTCGGCGAGCGCGACGCGCGAAGGCGAGCCCAAGATTCATCCCTCGGCGGTGCTGCGCGAAGCGAAGCTCGGCCGCTTCACCGAGATCAAGGAGCGCGTGCAGTTCATCGATTCCGAGCTCGGGGACTATTCGTATGTCGAGCGCCATTCGGAAGCGATCTATACGACCATCGGCAAATTCACCGCCATCGCATCGGATGTCAGGCTCAACGCCCTCGAACATCCGATCGAACGGGTGAGCCAGCACAAAATCACCTATCGGCCAAATGAGTATTTCCTCCATGCCAAGCTCGACAGCGGGTTTCGCGAGAAACGGCGCAAAGCCAGAGTCGAGATCGGTCACGATGTGTGGATCGGGCACGGTGCGATCATCATGCCCGGTGTCAGGATCGGGCATGGCGCAGTCGTGGCCGCCGGCGCGATCGTGACGAGCGACGTGGAGCCCCATGCAATCGTCGCGGGCGTGCCGGCGCGGTTCCTCAGATGGCGGTTCGAGCCTGATGTCAGTGTACGGATCATTGCACTTGCCTGGTGGGACTGGGAGCATGATCGCCTGGCGGAGGCAATCGAAGACATGCAGAGGCTGCCCCCGGTCGACTTTCTCGCGAAGTATGAAGGCTGATGCCACGGCAGGCGGCTGCCTGCGCTCATGCTTAACGAAACCGAAAATTCGCGGCGAATTCGACCAGCATCCCTAATGTTTTGTTAGCGGGGGATTGGGAGTCTGCTGCGTCGCAAAATCAAACTTACGGCGCGGAACAAGCGGGAATTTCGCGCTTTACGGCCGTTCGGGTGGCGCTGCGGCATGGCGCGGAGGGGTTCGGAATATCCGCGACATTGTGAACTCACATATCGAAGAGGAGGTTCAATTGGCTAAGTCAAATGACGGACAGGGTGTGTTGTGGATCACCGATGAGATGGGCCGGCGATTGTTCCCGGTCGCTCGCGCTGCCGCGAAGGAGCTCGAAGACGATGTCGAACTCCCGAAGGTGGCAATGGAAGGCGTGCTCACCACGATGCGCTCGCAGCCGACGGCGAATGTACTGACCACCATGCGGGCACAGTCGACGGCCGGCGTTCTCACCACGATGAGGGCGCAAACAACTGCAGGCGTTCTCACCACAATGAGAGCGCAGGCGACACGGCACTAGAACCCGGAGACAGGCATGAGCCTCAACGCCAGCCGGGACAGCGGCGAGCCCGCACCGGCGGCAGGCAGACCCAGGCGGCCGGCAGATACACGTCTGCCGGCCGCGGCCTTTGCCGCGGTGATGGAGATTGACGGCGCGCATGAGCGGCCGGTTTCGTCAGATCACGATCGCTGCCTGACTCCGCAAGCAACGCTCGAGCGGATCAGGCCGCATCTCGCATCGCTCGGCATTACGCGGCTTGGCGAGATCACCGGGCTCGACAGCCTCGGCATTCCGGTCGCGCTCGCAACGCGTCCAAACTCCTTCAGCCTTTCCGTCAATCTCGGAAAGGGCAGAGATGCCGCATCGGCGCGCGCCTCCGCAGCGATGGAGGCCGCCGAAATCGCAGTCGCCGAGCGCCTGCCGGAGGATGTGATCATCGGCAGCCTGAGCGAGATGGCGCTTTCGGGTCGCGCAGCCCTCGACCTTGGCCGCATTGCGCGATGCCAGCCGCACCGGCTCGACCCTGACGAGCCGCTCTTATGGGTGAGGGGCTACAGTCTTTTCAGCGGCGAAGCCGTGATGGTGCCCTGGGCGCTTGTCGGCCTCGATCACAGGCCGGCAGCTCCGGGCTATCACGATGCCTTCGAAGTCGCGACAGACGGGCTCGCCTCCGGCAACCTGGTCGCCGAGGCGGTGCTGCACGGCTTGTGCGAACTGGTCGAACGCGATGCCTATGCGCAGCTCGAATTAATGCCGGCGCACAAGCTCAATGCACGGCGGCGCGGCATCCAGGCGGCAGGACCGCAGCTCGGCGGCCTGCTAGAGCTCATCGCGCGCCGCGGATTGGAATTGCGGCTTTTTGAGATGACCAGCGATATCGCGATACCCGCCTATTTCGCGATCCTGTCGCAGGGCGAGCGGGATGCGGGAGAGTTCTATTCGTGGTCGTCACTCTGCGGCGGTTGCGGGTGCCACCCTTCTCCGGAGCGGGCGATCATCCGGGCCGTGACCGAAGCCGCGCAGGCCCGCATTGCCATGGCGGCGGGCGCACGGGACGATTTGCCGCCGTCTCACTACCAGCCGGGAGACCGCTTCATGGGCAAAACCGCGCAGGACATGTTCGGCGCGGCCATGCGGATCGACGGCGCAGGGGCGCAGCGCGATATGCCGGCCTGGGTGACAACAAATTTCGGCGAGCGCATCCTGCATGTACTCGGTGCGCTCGCACGCGTCGGGATCGATGAGGCGATTGTGGTCGAACTCGCAAGCGGTCCGCTCGAAGCACGGGTCGCGCGCGTCATCGTACCCGACTTGCAGATCCCGCTGCATGGCGAGAGGACGCAGGTCTTGTCCCGTGCCTTGCGGCACCTGCTGGAGGCGGCGCGATGAAGGTTCTGTTTGCAGGGCCGAGCTGCGCCAAGCTCCTGCCGAGTCTACGCTCTCATCCGGCCTTCGAACTGCGCGGCCCGGCGGCCTACGGCGATGTGGCGCGGGCGGTGCTCGAGGGCGCGAACGCGATCGGCATTGTCGATGGACGCTTCGAAGACACGCGCGCGGTGTGGCACAAGGAGATCCTGTTCGGGCTTTCCAAAGGCGTGGCCATCGCGGGGGCCGCCAGCATGGGGGCATTGCGGGCTTCGGAATGCGCAGCCTTTGGGATGATCGGTATCGGTGCCGTGTACCGGCGCTATGTGTCAGGCGAATTCGACGATGACGGCGACGTCGCGCAATTGCATGGGCCGGCCGAGCTCGGGTTTCTCGCCCTGAGCGAGCCGCTCGCCAATATCGTCGCGACCCTCGAGGCCCTGGAGGCCGAAGGGTTGATTTCCGCAAGGGAGTCCTCCGCGCTCAACCTGCTGGCGCGGGGCCTTCACTACAAGGAACGCGGCTATCGGCGGTTGTTCGAGAGCGCGGCGCTGCCGGATCATCGCCGGGCTATCCTAGCGTCATGGGCAGAAAGAAATGCCGTAGACCAAAAGGCGGATGATGCGGCATTGCTGGTCGAATGGCTGATCGCGGCTCCGAATGACCGCCAGCGCCGGTCCGAATTCACATTCAGCGAAACCAGCCAATGGCTTGCACTATTGGAGGAAATCGAGAGCCAGAAGGCGGCCGCATGAGATGCCGAAGCGGTGCGGCGGGGCCTCGTTCTATTCCGGACACAATTTCCTGCGATCCAGGCTGATCGCTATTGCCTGGACTCGATCAAAAAAACGACGAAGTTGAGTCGCATGCCAGTTGTGCGCGTCTGACGGGGGAGGAAGGGCGCGGACCAAGCGCGGGGGGTGGAAAGACAACCTCGCGCGGTTGATGGAGGGGGTGAATGCAGGCGACAGCGGCAGCGCGTGTCGAGCCTACGGGCAAGGGGAGGCCGGTGCAGATCCGGCTTCTGGGCACTCCCGCGATCCTGAGCGATGATGCGCTCCTGACACTCCCTGCCAAGGGCTTCGCCATCATCGCATTGCTTGCCGCCGAGCCCGGACGCGCCATGCCGCGGCATCGCATACGGGTTCAGCTGTGGGCTGAATTCGACCAGGAGAAGGCCAACGCCAATCTCCGGCAGACATTGATGCGCGTCAGGCGATTGGAAAAGCGGCTGGGTGCCCGCATCCTCAATGATGATTCGAGCACCATCGCGCTCAATATCGAGGATTTCAAAACCGATCTTTCCGAGGCGCTCAATGCCGACATCGGCAGGCTGGCTGCGGCAGCCGCATGGCCGCGGCTGGAGGCGCTGGCGCAAGGCGCGTCTCAGGGCGTGCTCGGCGGGATCGAGATTCCGGATGGACCGTTCGAGGACTGGCGCAGCGAGATACAGGCGCGGCTGCGGCACAAGGCGGTGCAGGCGCTGGCGGCACTGATCCACGGAGCCGGCGGGCGCGAGGCACTGGCGAAGAAACAGGCCTATGCGCAGCAACTGCTCGACATCGATCCGGCGGAAGAGCTCGGCTATCGGGTGCTGATGGAGACCTACGAGGCGCAGGGCGAGCGCAGCCTGGCGCTGCAGGCCTATCAGCGCTGCCGCAAGATCTTGCGCGAGGAACTGGGTGTTGAGCCCGATATTGCGACGAGGCGGCTTGCCGCGACACTGGGGCTTGCCGAGGCTGCGCGGCTTCGCGTGCCCGCAGCGCCGGTCGAGAACAAGCCCGCCAATGCGGAACTGCAGACCGAAGCCGGCCGGCAATTCCCGGCGGTGGTGTTGCTGCCGCCGAGCCTCGTCGTGGAAGACGCGACGATCGGGCGCGTGGCGACGGCGCTCGTCGAAGATGTCATCGCGGGTCTGTCGCGATGCCGGAGCTTCACCGTGATCGCGGCGCATACGAGTTTCAATATCAGCAGGGCTCCGGAAGACTGGGCCGCGGGGCGCAATGTGCGCTATGCCGTCAATACAAGTCTCAAGCCGATGTCATCGGGCCTGGTTGCAGCCTTCCGCCTCTCCAGCACCGCAACCGGGGCGGTCCTGTGGGCGATCGAACTGCCGTTCGACCTCGACAATCTCTCCGGCCTGTTCAGCCGGCTCACCCATCAGCTGATTTTCTCGCTGGCGGACGCAATCGAACGGGCGGAACTCCACATGCCGATGGCAGCCGAGGATGCGACCGCCTACCGGCTCTATCTTGAAGGCCGCGCCACGATGAACAGCAGCGACCTTCCGAATTTGCGGCGGGCGCGGAACTGGTACCGCAAGTCGATCGATCAATATGGCGGATTCGCGCCGGCCATCGCCGGCCTGTCGCGCACGCTCAGCATGGAATGGCTGGTGCGCGGCCTCACCGACGACGAGTTGCTGCGCCAGGCCTTGTCGGTCGCCGACAATGCCGTCGACACCGATCCCTTCGACGGGCGGGGCCTGCGCGAGCGAGGCTTTGCCAGCCTCTACCTCAAGCGGCACGACGAGAGCCTGGCGAATTTCGAAGCCGCGATCGACCTGAGCCCGGGCGACGCCGATCTTTTCGCCGATTATGCCGATGCACTCGCACATTCGGGCGAGCCGGAGATCGCGCTGAAGAATTGTCTCAAGGCGCTTTCGCTCAATCCGCTCGCGCCGGATTACTACAGCTGGATCCTGGGCAGCATCTATTACCAGACCGGCGCCTATGAGGCGGCGATCGCGGCGCTCGATCCGGTAAAGCACCATCCCGGGACGGCGCGGCTGCTTGCGGCGAGCACCGCCATGGCGGGGCGCGAGCGCGAGGCGGCCTATTATGCCGGGGTGGTGCGCGAAGTGTATCCCGATTTCCGCACCGAGTATCTGTCGCGGATCATTCCCGACCGGCATCCGGAGGATACAAGGCATCTCATCGACGGGCTATTGCGGGCGGGGTTGAGTTGAACTTCGTCCCGAGGCGCATCGCGTTAGCGATGCCTCGAAGGACGGCCATGGTTCGAGGCCCGCTGGGCGGGCACCTCACCATGAGGTTCTGATACTTACTCCGGCAGCGCGAACTGCAAGAGCAGGGTGCGCTGCGTACCGCGGCGGAAATTGTCGTCGGAGACGAGCGTCAGGCGGGTTTCGCGATCTTCGCTTTTCGAGACCGCGATGCCTTCCATGTTGTCGATCGTGTAGAAGGGCGCGCGGCCTTCGAAGAGAACGCGCGGCGCAACGGTCGCGCCGGCCTTTATGGCATCGATCGGAAACTGGCGGATGGCGGCGCCGGGAAGCATGGTCGTTCCGTAGCTTCGCTCGACCGTTACGATCGAGGCATCGAGGATGGCGAGATCGGTGATGACGTAATCGGCATTGCGCGCGATCGAGAAGGCAAAAGGATTCTTGCCGCCGAAGATCCAGGCGCGGATATTGCCGTCGGCATCGAAGTTCTCTTCGGAGACGGCGATGAAACGGCCCTTTAGAGGGCCCGCCGCGAAGCGGCCGATCGCTTCCAGTTCGCTGTTGATGCGGGCCTTGGGGATTTCGCGCGGGATGGGCAGGGGTTCCATGCGCGCCTTGAGGCCGCGTTTGCCGAGGTCGTAGATTCCGGCGCGGGTACGGGTCTCGAAGCCGACGATCACCTTGCCGTCGATGTTGCCGGGCTGCCAGGCGCTGAGCGCTTCGGCATCGCTCCAGGTCTTGCCGGCGAAGGGCTTGCCGGACTTGTCGAGGAGGGGTGCGATCTCGGGATCGGACAGGCCGGCGAGGCGGCCGTCGCTGTAGATGAGATTGGCGCGGAACCAGTAGCCGGTATCGCTGACCGCGAGGAGTCTCCCGCCATCGGCGGAAAGGGCAAGGCTTGAAAGGCCGCCAAAACGCTTGTCGGTGCTTTTGAGTTCGAGGCCGCCGCGCCATTCGAGCGGGCCAAATTTCGTCTGGACGCCGAGCAGATCGAAGGACTTGACGGGTATCGCCGTGACGGTGAAGGGCGGAGCGTCTTCGGCCTGCGAAGGCGCGGCCGCGACGAGGAGGACGACG
>JAEUMG010000164.1 GCA_016793355.1 Hyphomicrobiales bacterium | reverse complement strand
ATTTGCGGCCCCATTTCAAGCGGTCACCTCTACAACGGACCAAAGGTCGCAATGAAAGTGAACTTGCGCGGGCGATTGCAGTCCGAAACCTTGAGCCCTGGCCAGGTTGGCCTCCTGATCGAACTCGACAAGCATTCCAGTCGTGACGCACCGTCGATCGGAACGATCCTTCCCAATATTCTCGTTCGAATCTGGCCGAGAGCCGCCCATCACCTGCGAGTCGGACTGATGCATGCGGCCATGATGAGCGCCCACGCATTAGATGATGATGAGCGTCGTGCATTGATTTCCGCCATCGAGGCAACGTGCATGCCCAATGGCGGCGTTGACGCCTGGGGGATAATCGATGCGCTCAAATCCCTCGGCGCACTCGACGACGATCAAGAAGAACACGTTGTGACCGTTAGGGCGGAGATGAAGGAGGTATTGGCCGACGGGGATAGTCCTGATTCATGGGAGCGTGCGGCCGGCCTATGGAACGCGCAATTCGATCATCCCTATGATGGCGCGTATTGCCAAGGCTGGAACGACCTTTCTGACGACGACCGCAAGGCCTTGCAGGTGATGGCCGCCAAAAGTCTCGATCGCTACTCGATGTTCACTCCTACCTTGATCGCGGAGGTGGCATCACAGTCGGACCCGACTGTCGGGACAATCATTGAGCGCTGGACAGGATTGCCGCCCAAGAAGGATGCATTCCTTCAGGATAGCATTCGTACGTTCGAAATGGCCTACGCATCGTTGGCGCGCTTACGCTGCCCTTTGCCTGACCGGTCGGCCGAAGCGGTTTCTGCAGCGGACCATGCGCTACTGGCTTGCGGCCGGCTTCTTTACTGGCTGAATCGCGACGACATTTCATTTTCGGAACGCAAGTCGAATTGTGCAGCCCCGCTTGCCGTCCTGTCGCGGCATGAAGCCGGTGTCGCGGCTGCTGTCGTGGGGGAATTCTTCAGGTCGGACCACATGTTCGCGGAAAGCGCACGGCGCCTTCCAGGTTCGGAGCCAGTGGTGACCTCTCTTGGCAAGTTTTTCCCCGACGAGGTCGCAGCGATTTACCGGGCGGCCCTTGAAAAGCCGACCCTTCAATCCGGCTATTTCGAGTTCTTCCGCATCGAGGACGTGATCGAAAAGGCTTTGGTGAACCTGGGGCGGTTCGGTAGCGCGAGCGACATTCCGCTCCTTCGTACTTGGTCAATCCATCCCGATATGGGGCGCCTCGCGATACAGGCAATCAGGGAGATTGAAGAAGCACCCCTCCAGATGAAGGATCGTGCCAGGGGCTCGATACAATAGTGCGCGAAATCAGAAATTTGAGGTCTGACAACCGGACATTCTTAGAGCCCGGAAACCTCTACAAGAAGCCGCGCTGCATAACGTAAATGGCACACACGTAGCGTTTGGACTAATGACGGACTGTTTCCCCCACTATTGAGGCTGCGTGGACATCTGGCGGAGTTCGAGCAGCACGGAGGCAGAAGCCACAGCACCTTGTCGACGGCGTGCTTCCCAGAGTGATGGTGAGCAGTGAGCAATAGCGTGTTACGGGTCGACGGTGCGCTGTTGCGTTACTATCATACCGAGATTGCAATTCTGATTGTCGGTATTGTCCAATGCGCCTTCCCGCAACCAAAAATAAGCCTGTCAGCCTCATGGGTTGGCAGGCTTTTCCTTGTCCGGGCTGGCTTCCGCAGGCCCGCAATCGGATTGTACCCCGCCAGCGGCACAACCAAAGGTACTTCCTCTAAGTGTAATTGTCTTTCCATAGGTCAATCAACTTCCGTAAGCCGAATATGTTGCAATAGAAATCTAGAGCACAATGTAGATTTTTTCGAAGAAATTGGCTTATACTGCAAAAACTAGGCGCTGCTTCAGGTATACGCCATTGGGGGTACAGGTTGCTTATTCTGGTCGATTGTCGTGAGGCCGTTCTGGCTAGCTATGCAGCTGCCTTTGACAGAGAAGGCGTAGCCGTGATGGGGCAGAGTCCGCAGACCTTCCATGACTGGCTTAACTCAGCTGGACGCACGGAAATTCTTGCTGTCGAAGCTTTCGTCCTAGGCGAATGTCCGGACTGCGCTGCGCTCCTGGGACTGATGCGACAAAAGTCTCCCGCACCGGCGATCGCGCTTACAGATGCCCGCAAGCTTGAGAAGACCTTAAAGCTGTTTGCCGCCGGCGCCGATGACGTCGTCGAGAAGCCGATCCATGTGCGCGAAATCCTCGCCCGGGCTGGCGCGATCAGGCGCCGGTCCGTCCCTGGAAACCAGGCGTCAACCGGCGACATCCGGGTGTTCGGCGATGGCAGCGACCCCCTGATCGGTGGCGCTCCAATGCGACTACCCCGTCGCGAGCAGCGGATACTCGAGTACCTTTCAAGCTGTACTGGCCGCTGGGTTGGCCGGGAGCTGATCTTTTCGGCAATCTATGGCGCTTGCGAGGAGTCAGTCTCTGACAAGACGCTCGATTGCCATATCAGCAAACTGCGCCGGAAACTGCGCGAGAGGCTGGGCTACGACCCGATCGAGTGCAGCCGTTTCGTCGGTTATCGCCTCGTCCGCAGGGGCGAAGCGACCCGCGACACGCGCAAACCACTCAGCAAGGCTCAGGCATCGAGCGGCCAGGTGTCGCTCAGCTTGTAGCCCTGCGGCCAGGGATCGTCTGGATCGAGGAAGAGAGTTCGCTGATCGGTAATCCAGGCGCGGCCGGTGATTTCCGGGATGATTGCAGTCCTTCCGGCGAGGTCGACTCCCTCCACGATCCGCCCTTCGAACCGGCTCTCGATGATCGAGCGGCCGATATAGCGATCGCCAGGCTTTAACCGCCCTTTGGCGTTAAGCACGGCCATCAGCGCGGAGCAACCGGTTCCCGTCGGCGATCGGTCGATCTTGCCCGGCTTGATCACGCAGGCATTGCGGCTCGACAGGCAACCATCGACTGTCTCGAGCGGGCCCGTCAGGAAGCAGAATGAATAATGGAACCAATCGGCCAGCACGGGATGGCGTAACGGTAGCTGCGCATTCGTCGCAGCAACGATCAGGCGCCCGATCACCGCAAGATCGCGGGCCTCGCTGGCTTCAAGCGAGAAGCCGAGAGCGCGTGCATCCGCCATCACGAAGCTGTCGCCGCCGAAAGCGGTATCGACGTTGATCGTTCCAATTCCCTCGACCTCGAGCGGCGCCGCAAGGCGGTCGGCAAAGGCGGGCACATTGCGAAGCGTGATGCTCTCGGCCTTGCCGTTGCGACATCGGGCCCGGACCGCGACCAGGCCCGCCGGCGCCTCCAAAGTGAATCGTGTTTCGGGCTCCTGCATCGGGATCATACCGGTATCGAGGAGCACGGTCGAAACGCAGATGCAGTTCGAGCCAGACATGGGCGGCGTGTCCTCGGGCTCCATGATGATGAAACCATAGGCAGCTTCCGGCGCTTTCGGCGGCACTACAAGATTGACATGCCGGAAGACGCCGCCGCGCGGCTCGTTCAGGACGAAGTTCCGCAAGGTGCCGTCGCTCGCGATGAAACGCGACTGGTCCCACAGCGTTTTTCCAGGCGGCGGCGCGACACCGCCGATTATGACGTCGCCGACTTCGCCCTCGGCATGGCAACCGACGATCTGGATAGCCTTGGTGCTGCGCATGGGCTTGCCTCCCGTACCATTTCAGCTATCAGGATGCCGCGTTCGTGTCGACCGAGGCCGTTTAATGAAGCGCATCGAACAAATGGTTGAATCGATCATCCTGGCAAGCCGGTGGCTGCTGGTGGTCTTCTATGTGGGCCTGGCCGTAGCACTGCTCGTCTATGCGGCAAGCTTCGGGCTTAAGCTCATTGCTTTTATGTCGAAGATGATGAGCCTTGATGAGACAGACACGATTCTTGCCATGCTCGGTCTCATCGACGCTGCCTTGGTCGCAAGCCTCGTCGTCATGGTCATGATATCCGGCTACGAGAACTTCGTCAGCCGGTTCGACAATCGCGACGGGGAACTGGAATTTCT
Organism: Hyphomicrobiales bacterium; assembly: GCA_016793355.1. GTDB lineage: Bacteria > Pseudomonadota > Alphaproteobacteria > Rhizobiales > Aestuariivirgaceae > JAEUMG01. The sequence continues at coordinate 17,819 of JAEUMG010000164.1, read as the reverse complement.
CGGCAAGATCGACGCAGGCTCGCTGAAAGTGAAAGTCGCCTCGACGATCGTCGCGATCTCCTCGATCCATCTCCTGCAAATCTTCCTCAATTCGCGCCAATACACCTCGACGGAGATCATGTGGCTGACAATCATGCACATGGCCTTCGTCTTCTCTGCGCTGTTCCTCGCCCTGATCGACCGGGTGATGGCCTATGGGAAAAAGCCCGACAGCAAGCCCCTGAACGCTTAACGCAGTCGCTCGAGGATCGAGACATGATTGGCGACGGCAGCGCCGCCCATGTTGAAGATGCCGGCGAGCTTTGCGTCCCTGACCTGCATGTCGCCTGCTTCGCCGAGCAATTGGAGAGCCGCCATGACGTGCATCGATACGCCGGTGGCGCCGATCGGGTGACCTTTCGACTTGAGCCCGCCTGACGGATTGACGGGCAGTTTTCCTGCTTTTGCGGTCCAGCCTTCGCGTATCGCCGTGGCTCCCTGGCCCGGCGCGGTCAGACCCATCGTCTCATACTCGATCAGTTCTGCAATGGTGAAGCAGTCGTGCGTTTCGACGAATGAAAGGTCTTCGATCGTCGTTCCTGCGCGCTCGTGAGCGAGCTGCCAAGCGCGCCCGCAGCCTTCGAAGGCGACAATGTCGCGCCGCGATATCGGCAGGAAATCCTGCGCATGAGCGACGGCTCGGAAATGCACAGCCCTCGGAAAACGCAAGGCGGTTTCCGTGTCGCAAAGAACAAGGGCGGCGGCGCCGTCGGAAACCAGCGAGCAATCCGTTCGCCTCAAGGGTCCGGCGACGAGCGGGTTCTTGTCCGAAACCGTATTGCAGAACTCGACAGTCAGTTCCTTGCGCAATTGTGCGTAAGGATTGGCGACACCGTTCTTGTGATTCTTTGCGGCGATCATCGCCAAGGCTTCCGACTGATCGCCATGGCGCTGGAAATAAAGCTCCGCTATTCGCCCGAAGATGCCGGCGAAACCGCCCGGCGTATCGCCTTCCTCCTTGCGGTATGAAGCGTTGAGCAGGATGTCGCCGATCAGTTCGCCCGGCGCAGTCGTCATTCTCTCCGCGCCAACGACGAGGACGAAGCGGGCGTTCCGCGCGCGAATGGCGTTTATGGCCGTGTGAATCGCAGCGGTTCCGGTAGCGCAGGCGTTTTCGATGCGCGTCGCAGGCTTGAACCGCAATGCGGGATCGGCGTCGAGCACGAAAGATGCCGGGAATCCCTGCTTTTCGAATCCGCCGAAATTGCCGAGATAGATTGCGTCAACATCCGCAAAGCCAATCCCGGCGGAATGGACCGCATCGCTGGCGGCCTTCGCGATCAGATCTTCGAGCGATTCCTCGCTCTTTCCAAACTTGCTATGCGACCAGCCGACGATCGCGGCCATGGGCGTGCCTCGTCAAATCGTTCTAAGATACCAAGCATAATCCTGCGGCGAAGGTTCCGCAAAGAAGCGATCGGCCTCGACTTCCTTGAGTGTGCAGAAGACATCGATGAGCTTTTCGCCGAAATATTCCTTCATTACCGGTGCGCGCCAGAAAGCGTCGATCGCCTCGAACCAGTTCGACGGGATACGGCGCGACCGTTTCTCATAGCCATTGCCGGTGACGGGATTGCCGGGATCGAGCTTTTCGACGATGCCGTGATGAATGCCGGCCAACACGCAGGCGAGGACGAAATAGGGATTGGCATCGGCGCCGGCCGGGCGATGCTCGATATGGCAGGTTTCGGCAGCGCCCGCCGGAATGCGGATCGAAACGGTGCGGTTGTTGATGCCCCAATTGGCGGCAACCGGCGCGTATGAGTTTCGCCTGAAGCGGCGGTAGGAATTGGCATTGGGGGCAAAGACCAGCATCGATTCTGCGATCGTCGCTTTCAATCCGCCCACAGCCTGGAGGAGAAGCTCGTTCTTCAGTGGATCCTCAGCGGCAAAGAGGTTTCTGCCCGCTTCATCGGCAACGCTCACATGGATATGCATGCCGCAGCCGGAATATTGCGCATAGGGCTTGGCCATGAAAGTTGCGATCAGGCCGTGTTTTTCGGCGCAAGCCTTGATCAGGCGCTTCAGCATGATCGCTTCATCGCCGGCCTTCAGCACATCGGCGCGATGGCGCAACACGATTTCCATCTGCCCCGGCGCATATTCGGAGATCAACGTCTTGGCCGGCAAGTCCTGGATCGCCGCCATCGTATAGAGATCGGAGAAGAAAGGCGCGAAATCGTCGAGGTCCTGGAGGTAATAGGCCTGAAGATGCTGCGGGCGCGATGCATTGACCTGATTCCTCGGCGGGATCGGCTTGCCGGCTAGCGCTGCCTCCTTGTCGACAAGGTAGAACTCGAGTTCGACGGCAGCGACCGGCGTCAGCTTGAGTTCGGCAAAGCGCGCCGCGACCTGCGCAAGAAGATTGCGCGGGTCGCAAATATGTGGCGTGCCGTCGAGTTCATGGATATGTGCGATGTATTGCGCAGACGGTTCGGCGAGCCAGGGAATGCGGCGCAGGCTATTGGGCACGGGCCAAAGCAAGAGATCGCGATCGCCGTCGTCCCAGACCATGCCAGTCTCGACGACGTCCTGCCCGGTCACATCCAGAACCAAGGCTGAGATCGGAAAGAAGCGTCCATCACGATAGGCCGGGACAAGCTCGTCACGCCGCAGGATCTTGCCGCGCTGGACTCCGCACATGTCGGTCCAGATCAGGTGAAAACTAGTGACGTCCGGATTGGCCTCGAGAAAAACCTGCGCCTCGGCCTCGCGCTTGGGGGTTACAAAGGTCAATTCAGCAGTTCCTTCAAGCACGAGTCAATTCCGGAGACGAGGCGCTCAACGTGTTCGGATGTCGTTGCCGGGCAGATCAGCAGCATGTTGTGGAAGGGGGTGATCATCAGGCCGCGATTGAGCAAATATTGATGCACGGCCATGTCGATCGGGCGATGGATGACGCGGGCCGCTTCGCCGCCATTGCGCGGGCGATCCGGCGTGCACATGAACTCGACGCGTGCGCCGACCCGCACGACATGCCAGGGAGCATCGTGCTTCTCGATTGCTGTTGCAATGCCGCGTTCCAGTTCCTCGGCGAGTTTCAGCATCGGCGCGAAGGCCTTGTCCGTGAAATAGGTTTCAAGCACGCAGCGCATGAGTGCGAGCTGGATTTTCGAGCCCGACAAGGTCGTGCCGATACCGGAGTGGCCGGGTTGTCGCCCTTTCAGATACTCGCCGATGCGGTTCGCCATCTCGGCCGAGAAGCCGTAGACCGCTGCCGGGATGCCGCCGGCGATCGGCTTGCCGAGCACGATCACATCCGGCGCAAGTCCGTTGGCGCGGGTATAGCCGCCCGGACCAGACGACATGCAATGCGTCTCGTCGATGATCAGGATCGTGCCGGTCTTGCGGGTGAGATCGCGCAAGGCTTTGTGGAAGCCGTCATCGGCCAGTACCATCCCGACATTGGTCATGATCGGCTCGGCCAGCACGCAGGCGACATCGCCCGGGGCAAGTGCCGCTTCGAGCGCCGGAATGTCATTGAACTCGACGACCTTGGTAATCTGGGTCAGGTCATGCGGCTCGCCGATGAGGGCCGGGTCCGCTTGCGGTTTGCCGTTCTTCAGCTGCACATAGGTTTCATCGACGGCGCCATGATAGCAGCCGTTGAAGACCAGGATCTTCGTGCGACCGGTGATGGCGCGACACCAGCGCAGGACCGAGCGGTTGGCGTCGGAAGCCGTTGCCGTGACCTGCCAGAATGGTAGGCCGAAGCGCTCCTCCAGTAGACGGCCCACAACTGGGGCGTCGGGAGAGGGCAGCATGGTGGTGAGGCCGTCGGCGCCGGCCTGTGCCAATGTTTCGGCCACCGGCGGCGGGCTGTGGCCGAACATCGCACCGGTGTCGCCCAGGCAGAAGTCGAGATAGGTATTGCCATCGGCGTCGGTCAGGTCGACGCCCCGCGCGGAGGCAATAAATAAGGGAAATGGGGTGCCCCAGTCGACCATCCAGTGCATGGGAACGCCGCGCAGCCAGTTTTCGGCCGTCTTGCTGGCGAGCGCCGCAGATTTGGGGTTGCGCTGCACGAACATGGCTTCTTCGCGGGCCAGCATGGCTTCCACCGAAGCCGCGGCGATAGATCGGGGCATGATGCTCCTTGGGCGCGGTTGACGATGGGGCGTCTCCTAGCACAGCCGGAGGGGGGCGCGGCAACCCCATGGACCCGAGGGTCAAAATCTGGTTTGTCGGCGCCATAAACGAGGGAATCGCAATGAGCCGGACTGTCTATGTCAACGGGGCCTATATGCCGGAGGCCGAGGGCAAGGTTTCGATCTTCGATCGCGGCTTCCTGTTTGCCGACGGCGTTTATGAAGTGACGGCGGTGGTTGGGGGCAAACTCGTCGACTACGAGCCGCATATGGAACGGCTCGAGCGATCGCTGAAAGAAATCGAGATGGACTGGCCGTGCAGCAGGGAAGAACTCAAGGCCATGCACATGGAACTCATCCGGCGCAACAAGCTCGACCAGGGTTGGGTCTACATGCAGATCACGCGCGGCAGCGCCGATCGCGATTTCAAGTTTCCGAAAGATACCAAGCCGACGCTCATCGGCTTCACGCAGGTGAAGAACCTTGTCGACAATGCCGATGCGCGAACCGGTGTCAAGGTCATCACCGTTCCCGATCTGCGCTGGATGCGGCGCGACATCAAGTCGGTGATGTTGCTGGCGCCGGTCCTTGGCAAACAGGCGGCCGCCAAAGCCGGCGCCTTCGAGGCCTGGATGGTCGAAAACGGCAAGGTGACTGAGGGGACGTCGTCGAATGCTTATATCGTCAAGGATGGCAAGGTCATTACGCGACCCGTCTCAAACAGCATCCTTGCGGGTGTCACACGGCGCGGACTGTTCAAGCTGGCGCGCGAACATGGTGTCGAGATCGAAGAACGCGCCTTCACGCCGGAAGAAGCCTATGCTGCGGATGAGGCATTTCTGACCAGCTCATCGAACTTCGTGATGCCGATCGTCGAGATCGACGGAAAGCGGATCGGTGGCGGCCAGCCGGGTCCGGTGACGCGCGAACTGCGTGAGATCGTGCTCGCCGAGGCGATGCGTTAGCGCTGGCTAGTCCGCCAGTTGGGGTTGATCCAGGGCTCCTGGTTGGAAGGCGGCAAGGGGTCGCGGCCGAGTATGTGATCGGAGGCCTTCTCGCCGATCATAAGGCAAGGTCCATTGAGATTGCCGTTGGTCACCATGGGTATGATCGAAGCGTCGGCTACGCGAAGGCGCTCGATCCCGATGACGCGGCACTCTCCGTCGACGACCGCCAGTGGATCGTCGGGCGAGCCCATGCGACAGGCGCCGCAAGGGTGATAGGCGCTCTCGACATGATTGCGGATGTAGTCGTCGATCTGTTCGTCAGTTTGCACCGCAGGGCCGGGCATCAGCTCCTCGCCGCGATAGGGTGCAAGCGCGTTCTGTCCGAGGATTTCACGCGTCAATCGAATTCCGATCCGGAAATCCTCCCAATCCTGCGGATGCGACATGTAGTTGAAGAGGGCGCGTGGCGGGTCTTTAGGATCGTTCGATCGCAGCTTCAGCCAGCCGCGCGATTTCGACCGGTTGGGCCCGACATGAACCTGGTAGCCGTGGCCGGAAGCCGGTGCCTTGCCGTCATAGCGGATGGCGGCGGGCAGGAAGTGGTATTGTAGATCGGGATATTCGATGCCGGCGCGGGTGCGAATGAAGCCGCAGCTTTCAAAGTGATTTGTTGCGCCCAAGCCGGTCTTGAACAAAAGCCATTCGAGCCCGATCACGCCTTTCGAGATCAGATCCATCTTTCCGTTGAGCGTGATGGGCTGGGTGCAGGACACTTGTAGAAGTATCTCAAGATGGTCGTGAAGGTTCTGGCCGACGCCCGGCAAGTCATGAATCGGCGCTATGCCCATTTCCTTCAGATGATCGGAGGGTCCGATTCCCGAGAGCATCAAGAGCTTTGGCGAATTAAGCGCACTCGCCGCAAGAATGACTTCGCGATTGGCATAGGCATTTTTTATCGACCCGCCCTGTTCGTATTCGACTCCAGTTGCCCGCTTGCCATCCAGTATGATGCGACGCGCGAGCGCATGGGTTTCGAGCTTGACCTTTCCGGTCTTCAGAGCCGGGCGGAGATAGGCATTGGCGGACGACCAGCGAGCGCCTTTCCAGACAGTCATTTCGAATGGCCCCAACCCTTCCTGTTGGCGGCCATTGTAATCTTCGGTGACGGGATAGCCCGCCTCGCGCCCGGCATCGATGAAGGCCTGATAGAGCGGATTTTTCATCGTCCCACGCGTGACATGCAACGGGCCGTCGGTGCCACGCCAGCCATCCTCGCCGCCGTGGCTCGTTTCCATGCGCTTGAAATAGGGTAGAACATGGCGGTAGCCCCAGCCGCGGGCACCCATCTCCTCCCAGGTGTCGTAGTCCTTGGCGTGGCCGCGCACATATACCATGCCATTGATCGAGGACGACCCGCCGATGACCTTGCCGCGCGGCGTCACCAGGCGGCGATTGTTGAGATGGGGTTCGGGTTCCGACACGAAGCCCCAGTCATAGCGCTTCATATTCATCGGATAGGACAGCGCCGATGGCATCTGGATCAACGGACCCCAGTCGGTCCCGCCATATTCGAGGACGAGGACACGGTTCTTGCCATCCTCTGAAAGCCGGTGCGCCATGACGGCGCCGGCCGAGCCCGATCCGATGATGATGAAGTCGTAATTCGCCATGATAGCCCGGTCCTATTTCCTGCCCTTGCGCTGCGCCTCTGTGAGCGCTTCAAGCTCTTTAATCCGTCGCTGCGTCTCAGGCCAATGATGATTGGCGATTGCGGCGATAAGCGCCTCGATGAGAAAGAGCGGGGCGATGTTGGAATCCCAGCTTGAGGGAACCTCGATCCGCAAGGGGATCGAATGCAGTGCGAAGCTCGCAATCGGGCTCATCCACTGGTCGGTCACCAGGATAGTCTTCGCGCCGCGCGCGTCCGCGAGCTTGGCGATCTCCAGGATCTGCGGATCGTATCGGCGGATGTCGAACACCACGAGCAGGCTGTTGCGATCGAGGTTCAAAAGATACTGCGGCCAGAGCGCCGGTTGCGCTGGCATCAGGAATGCGCCGGGACGCACCATTTCGAGATGCGTATGAAGATACTGGGCGAGCGGGTAGGTAATGCGCCCGCCGAGCGTATGAATGGTCTGTCGGCGCTGGGCGAGCAGTTCCGAGATGCGGTCGAACTCGCGATGGTCAAGACGCTTCATCGATGTGCGGAGATTGTCGAGTACCGCCTGCGAAAAGCGATTGAGGATATGCTCTTCCGGCGCCTCCGAAGCCCATCGATCACGCCGGGCAATTGGATTTTGGAGCTGCGCGCTCAGCTCCGCTCTCAGTTCCGCCTGAAAGGCCGGAAACCCCGAAAATCCCAGTTTCTTGGCAAGGCGCAGCACCGTGGGCGTGCTGACGCCCGCGGAGGCCGCAAATTCCGTGATGCTCGACAGTCCGGCGACGGGATAGTTGGCGAATAACGCATCGACCAGCCTGTGTTCGGCGCTGGTCAACCGCATGCCCTGCAGGCGGATGCGTTCGGCAATGGTATCGTGAGATTCCGGCATCATCTTCTGTTGGACTGTAATGAATTTGACAGGCTTAGGCGATTCTGAAAATATCGCTTCATCAAGGCGCGCGACAATCGCCAACAGACGAACAGGGTGACAATGGGTGGCGGACTTCTGTCCGGAGAAGACGAACCTGCAATCGTCGTCAATCCGAACGGACAATCGGATATCGTACTCGTCTGCGAGCATGCCGGGCGGGTCATACCGAAATCGCTTGGCAGCCTGGGCCTTGATGAAACCGATCTGAGCCGCCACTTCGCGTGGGACATCGGCGCGGAAGCCGTCTCGCGCAAGCTGTCAGCGCTGCTCGATGCGCCACTCATTCTTCAACGCTATTCCCGGCTGGTTTATGATTGCAACCGGCCTCCCGAGTCCGATAGCGCAATGCCCATCATGGGTGAGCAAACGCCTATTCCCGGTAATGAAGGGCTGAATGCAGAGCAGAAGCTCGGGCGCATCGAGACTGTCTATCGGCCGTTCCATGCCGCCGTTTCGGCAATGCTCGACGCGCGCGCGGCGGCGAACAAGCTTACGATCCTGGCTACCGTTCACAGCTTCACGCCGGTCTTCAAAGGCAACAGGCGCAATCTGCATCTGGGCATCCTTCACGACCAAGACGCACGCTTTGCCGATCGCATGCTCACCGTGCTTGGGACGGCCAGAGATATCGTGGTCAAGCGGAACGAGCCCTATGGCCCGAAGGATGGGGTCTGCCACACGCTCAATCTCCATGCCGGCGCAAGGGGATTGCTCAATGTGATGATTGAAATCCGCAACGATCTCATCGAAGTGGAGAAGGGCCAATCGGAATGGGCCGAAAGGCTCGCGAAGGCCTTGCGTGAGGCGGCGGCCCAGGAGGTTGCTGAATTGGAGAAGACGGCATGACGACAGGGATGCTCACGCTCGGCGAACTGAAAAAGGAAGTTTCGGCAGGGAAGATCGACACGGTTCTCGCCTGCATGGTCGACATGCAGGGCCGGCTCATCGGCAAGCGTTTCCACGCGCAGTACTTCGCCGACGGTGCCTATGAGGAGACGCATGGCTGCAACTATCTCCTTGGCGACGATATCGAGATGGAGCCGGTGCCGGGCTACAAAGCGGTGAGTTGGAATAAGGGCTATGGTGACTTCGTCCTGAAGCCCGACATGGCGACCTTGCGGCGGGTCCCCTGGCTTGATGCAACGGCGCTGGTCATCTGCGATGTGCTCGATCATCACACGCATGAGGAGGTTCCCCACTCGCCGCGCGCGATTCTCAAGAAGCAGCTCAAGCGGCTCGCTGACCACAAGATGAAGGCCTTCATGGCGTCCGAACTCGAGTTCTTCCTGTTCGACGACAGCTATGAATCCGCTCACGCCAAGGGCTATCGCGATCTCAAGACCGCCGGCTATTACAGCGAGGACTACCACATCTTCCAGACGACCAAGGAGGAGGGCGTCATGCGCGCCATCCGCAATGGTCTGCATGGCGCGGGCATCCCGGTCGAGAACTCGAAGGGCGAATGGGGTGCTGGCCAGGAAGAGATCAACGTCAAATATGCCGAGGCGCTCGAGATGGCGGACCGGCATGCGATCATGAAGAACGGTTGCAAGGAAATCGCCTGGGCGCTCGGAAAGTCGATCACCTTCATGGCCAAGTGGGACTTTGCTGCTGCCGGGAATTCCTCGCATATCCATCAATCGCTGTGGACTGCGGACGGCAAGGACTCGCTTTTCTATGACAAGAAAGGCGAGCACGGCATGTCGAGCCTCATGCAGCATTACCTCGCCGGTCAGTTGCAGCATTCGGGCGAGATCACCTACTTCCTCGCTCCCTATATCAACTCCTACAAGCGCTTCATGGCCGGCACCTTCGCGCCCACGCGCGCGATCTGGAGCTTCGACAATCGTACGGCGGGCTTCCGTCTGTGCGGGGCCGATACCAAGGCAATTCGGGTTGAATGCCGGGTCGGCGGCGCCGATCTCAATCCCTATCTCGCCTTCGCCGCGTTACTGGTGGCGGGTCTCGATGGCGTCGACAGGAAGATGAAACTCGAGCCGGTCTTCGCGGGCGATGCCTATGACACGTCGAAGAAGCTGCGCGAAATCCCCAAGACCTTGCGCGAGGCGACCGAGCTCCTGGACAAATCCAAGCTCCTGCGCGCGGCGATGGGCGACGATGTCGTCGATCACTATGTGCACACGGCGAAGTGGGAACAGTTCGAATATGACCGCCGTATCACCGACTTCGAATTGAAGCGCGGGTTCGAGAGATACTGATATGCCAGAGACCATCAAATGCATTTCGCCGGTTGACGGCAGCACCTATGCCAGCCGTCCGGTCGCTTCGAAGAAGGACATCGAAGCCGCCTTCACGCGCGCCCACGCCGCGCAGGACAAGTGGAAGCGCCTACCGCTCGCCGAACGCGCCCAATATTGCAACGCCGCCGTCGACGCCATGCTTGCCATGAAGGACAAGATCATTCCCGAGCTTGCCTGGCAAATGGGCCGCCCGGTGCGCTACGGGGCGGGGGAGTTGCGCGGCTTCGAGGAGCGCGCCCGCTACATGATCTCGATTGCGGAGAGTTCGCTCGCCCGCATCGATCCAGGACCGAAGGAAGGCTTCCTGCGCTATATCAAGCGCGAGCCATTGGGCGTCGTCCTCACCATCGCGCCTTGGAACTATCCCTATCTCACTGCGGTCAATTCGATCATCCCGGCGCTGATGGCCGGTAATTCGGTCGTGCTCAAGCATGCGGCGCAAACATTGCTTGTCGCCGAGCGATTCCAGAAGGCCTTCGATGCGGCCAAGCTGCCCAAGGGCGTGTTCCAGCATCTCGTCCTTTCCCACAAGCAGACGGCCGACATTATTGCTGGCGGCCATGTCAACATGGTCTGCTTTACGGGCTCGGTCGCCGGCGGCGCGGCGATGGAGAAAGCCGCTGCCGGGCGCTTCATCAATGTCGGGCTGGAACTCGGCGGCAAAGACCCGGCCTATGTCCGCCCCGATGCCAATATCAAGCATGCGATCGAAAACCTGGTCGATGGCGCCTATTTCAATTCCGGCCAGAGCTGCTGCGGCATCGAGCGCATCTATGTGCACAAGAAAGTGTGGAACGACTTCATCGACGGCTTCGTCGACTTGACCAAGACCTATGTGCTCGGCAATCCGCTTGAAGAAGCAACGACGCTCGGACCATTGGTGCGGCCTGAAGCTGCCGATTTCGTCCGCAAGCAGATCAAATCCGCAGTGCGCGCCGGCGCAAAGGCGCATGTCGATCCCAGATCATTTGCGCTCGACAAACCGGGCTCGGCCTATATGGCACCGCAGGTGTTAACCTCCGTCAATCACCAGATGTCGGTGATGACGGAGGAAAGCTTCGGCCCCGTGGTGGGTATCATGAAAGTGTCGGGCGATGACGAGGCGATCGATCTTATGAACGATTCGCCTTATGGCCTTACCGCGGCGATCTGGACCGAGGATGCGGATGCCGCACAGAAAATCGGCGATGAGATCGCGACCGGCACCGTCTTCATGAATCGCTGCGACTATCTCGATCCCGCCTTGACCTGGACGGGCGTGAAGAATACCGGACGCGGCGCCACGCTTTCCGTCATCGGATATGAAGCGCTGACCCGACCCAAGAGCTATCACCTACGAACGAAAACGAGCTGATCCCATGACCCTGCCGAACCGCAATTTCAACTTCCCGACCGCCATTAAGTTCGGCGCCGGCCGCATCGCCGAGCTCGCCGAACACTGCAAGGCAAATGGCATTTCGCGGCCGCTCTTCGTCACCGATCCGGGGCTTGCCGGCATGGCGATGGTGAAGAAGATCGTTGCCGACACCAAAAAGGCAGGGCTTGGCATCGAGGTGTTCGCCAATGTCAGGCCCAATCCGGTCGAATCGAACATCACCGAGGGCGTGGAAGCCTTCAAGGCGGGCAAGCATGACGGGGTCGTCGCCTTTGGCGGCGGGTCGGGCCTCGATGTCGGCAAGCTAATTGCGCTGATGCATGGTCAGAAGATATCGGTCTTCGATCTCGAAGACATCGGCGACTGGTGGACGCGCGCGGATGCGTCAAGGATCGCGCCGATCATCGCGGTGCCGACCACCGCCGGAACGGGCTCGGAAGTAGGCCGTGCCGGTGTGGTCACCCATCCCGTCACGCATGAGAAGAAGATCATCTTCCACCCGGCGATCATGCCGAAGGTGGCGATCCTCGATCCAGAATTAACGGTCGGCCTGCCGGCGAAGCTTACAGCCGCAACCGGCATGGACGCGCTTGCCCATAATCTCGAGGCCTTCTGCGCGCCCTTCTATCACCCGCTTGCGGCGGGCGTGTCGCTCGAAGGCATGCGGCTCATCAAGGACAATCTTGCCCGCGCCGTCAGAAAGGGTACGGATCTCGATGCCCGCGGCAACATGCTCGTCGCTTCGGCAATGGGGGCGACCGCCTTCCAGCGCGGGCTCGGCGCCATCCATGCGATTTCGCATCCGATCGGCGGTCTCTACGATGCGCACCACGGCCTCCTCAACGGCATCGTCATGCCCTATGTGCTGAAAGCCAATCGCCGCAAGGTCGAGAAGGATATCGCGCGCGCCGCAGGCTATCTCGGCATCAGGGGCGGTTTCGATGGTTTCCTCAAATGGATCCTCGCGCTTCGCAAGGAGATTGGCATTCCCAATGCACTGAAGGATATCGGCATCGATACCAAACGGCTCGATGAGGTCGCCGCCATGGCGATCAAGGACCCTTCCGCCGGCGGCAATCCGATCCAGTTCACCGAGAAACAGTACAAGGCCCTCGCCAAAAAGTGCGTGACGGGGGAGCTTTGAGATTATCTCACTGTAAACGCGGGGCGTCTGGCGAGAGTAATCACCTCCACCCACCCAGCTTAACCGTCTCGGCAATTGCTTCCGGCGATTGCAATGGTGCCATGATGTGGACGCCGCTGACCCCCTTCATCGCGCGCAGGCGATCGATCAGTTCGACGCAGATGGCGCGGCCCTCGGCTTTGGGATCGCTCGCCGCTTCAAGCCGATCGATGATCGAAGCCGGGATCGACACGCCAAAGAGCTTCTCGTTCATGAAGCGCGCCTGCTTGGCCGAGAGCAGGGGCCCGATGCCGGCAATGATCTTGAGCCGCTTTGTGATGCCGAGCGCATCGAGCCGCGCGAAATAGCGCTCGGCGAGTGCAGCGTCGAAGCAGAACTGCGTCTGGGCAAATTGTGCGCCGGCGGCGATCTTTGCCTCCAGACCTTTCGGCTCCCAGTTGTCCGATGGATCGACGGGCGCATCGGCGCAGCCGATATGGAAATGCGGGGGTTCGATGATCTCGCGGCCCGAAAGCAGGCAGCCCTCGTCGCGCATGTCGCGGGCAAGCGACATCACCGCGCGGGAATCGAGATCATAGACCGGCTTGGCATCCGGCATGTCGCCGGTCTTGGGATCGTCGCCATGCAGGATAAGCAGGTTGCGCACGCCTTGCGCCGCGGCGCCTAGCAGGTCCGACGACAGGGCGATGCGGTTGCGGTCGCGGCAGGTCGTCTGCAAGACCGGCTCGAAGCCCTCGCGCACCAGGATTGCCGAGGCGGCAAAGCTTGAGAGTGCGGCACGGGCACTCGCCGCGTCGGTGACATTCACCGCGTCGACGAGGCCCTCGAGGGGCTTGACGCGCTCGATCAGCACATCGGCGGACGCTGTCAAGGGCGGCGCCACTTCGGCCGTTATGACGAAGCGGCCTTCGGCGAGTTTCGATTCAAGGGTGGCAGGCGGAGAGGGGGTTGCGTCCTTCATGGCCCCATCATGGGCCGGGATCCCGGTTCAGTTCAACCGCCAGATGGCGAAGTTGAGCGCGGTCGCAAAACCGACCCAGGCGAGATAGGGCAGCATGATGATCCCCGCCCAGCGGCTCTGCTGGAAGAAGGCAAAAGCGGTCATCGCGACAAGCACGAACAGCATCACGATACTGACCAGCGCGAGGCCCGGCATGCGGAACCCGAAAAACACGAAGGGCCACATGAAATTGAGCGCAAGCTGTGCCACGAACAGGATGAGCGCGGCGCGAACGCCGGCAAAGCGCATGTCCTTTTTCCAGACGAGCCAGGCCGCGAAACCCATGGCGACGTAAAGCGTCGTCCAGACGGGCGCAAATATCCAGTTCGGCGGCGTCCATGCGGGCTTGGCCAGCGTCGGATACCAGTCGGCTACGGAGCTTGCGGTGATGAAGCTCGCCGAAAGCCCGACGGCGACGCAGACGATGATGAAGGGCGGCAGGGCCAGCCACGGATTGGTCTGCGGATTTACCGGGGCCATGGTCGCTCCCAACGAATCGCGATCCCCAATCCTACATCATTGTATTGACCGTTCCGAGCGACGCCCAGAACAGCAGCCCGCCGAGGCAGGCTATGACGAGGCCGCCGCATATTCGCAGCCAGAAGCCGAGCCTCGCCATCCAGGCATCGTCCTTCTTCGCCCAGCGCAGGGCAAAGTGCTTGGAATAGACGGCGATCGCAGCGATCACCGAAACGGTAATGGCAGTGCCCAGCGCCATAACGAGTGTCGAGGCAACGCCCGCCCAGTAGAGCCCAAGCGGATAGGCGAAGAAGAGCACGATCAACGCCCCGCTGCAGGGCCTGATGCCGATGGCAAAGGCCATGGAGCAGGCCTGACGCCAGGACCAGTCGCCCTTGACCTGCGCTGCGCTTGGCACATGCGCATGGCCGCAGCCGCAAGCCTCGTCATGCGTGTGTTCGTGGTGGTGATGGCGGTGATCGTGGCCATGATGGTGGTGATGATCGTGCCCGTGATGGTGGTTGCCGGCATGCGCTTTGCCATTTGCGTGCGGGCGGAACGCCGTCCGGATCAGATAGAGGCCCATACAGCCGATCAGCGCGTAGCTCGCGCTCTCGAGCACGCCTGCGAGGTAGCGCGATGTCGATCCGGGATTGGCGACGAGCACCAGATAGGCAAGTAACAACAGGCTGCTGACGATGGTGATCGCCGTCAGGGCCTGAACCATCGCGCTCATGAAGGCGATGGCGATGCCGCGCTTGAGCTGGTTTTCGGTGGCCAGCAGCCAGGCCGAGATCACCGCCTTGCCGTGCCCGGGGCCTGCGGCATGGAACACGCCATAGCCGAAGCTCAGTCCCATCAGGGCAAGCGTTGCCGCCAATGGCGAAGCCGTGTTCATCGCCTTGATCGATTGCTGCATTGATCCGTAATAGCTGCGCTGTTTTTGCTGCAGCCACAGCACCGGATCGTCGAAAAAGAAAATGTCCTTGATGCTGCCGTCTTCGTTGCGCGGCTGCACCAGGAGCTTGCGGGGATCGATCTTCTGCTGCTGCCCGGGCTCACTCGCGCCGTCGGTGCCTTGAGCGTGTGCAGGGGAGAGGGGGGCGACAAGTATCAGTACGAGAAGTATGAATGAGAAAAGCGCAAACGCCCGATTTGTGTTTCCTGCCCCCCTGTGTGGAGGGATCGAGGGTGGGGGGCGCGAGGCCGGCGACGAAATCCCCCCACCCCCATCTCTCCCCACCAGGGGGAGGGGTTTTGAGCAGGCGCTCGGGCTTACCCTCACGGTTTCACCCCTTGCAGTCGACATGAACCGGCTGGGCGAACATCGCACCGAAATCCTCATCCGGCGGCGGCTGCCAGTCGCGCCCTTTTGTTGAAAGCATCCGGCGGGTCTCCTCGGTCTGCGCATCGGTCACGATCGGCAGGAGGTCGAGCTTGCAGCCGGCGGGCATCGGCCCCTGCGCGGTCACCGGTTCATCCTTGGTGTAATCCATGGCAATGAAGAATTCCGGATCGTAGATGCGATAGTAGAAGTCGGTCGCCTTGGGATCGACCGGCGTTTCGAGCGGCACCGAAAAATAGAGCATGAGGCGCTGATTGCTGTAGATCTGTCCGGCATCCTTGGCGGGCCCGATGCGAAGCGGCTTTCCGTCGCCGAAGACATGCAGGAAGTAATCATAGTCCTTGAGCGATTCCAGGTTCTCACGGGTGAGCGCTTCGAGCTCGCTGGCGCTGTAGACGCCGTCGCCGTCGGTATCGAGCCCGTCGAGAGCCATCTGGGCATAGCCGTCATCGAAGGTCCATTCGATATTGACGCCGGTCACCATGCCCTTTTCATCGAAGACGACATCGGACGTCATCTCGATCCAGACATGCGGATGGGCGGCGGCGGGCCCTCCCAGCAGCGCAAGCGTGGCTCCGATAAGGACGCATCGAAAACCCAAGCCCATCCGAAACCATCCTCGCAGCCTGTCGATCGGACCTGCGGGGATGATCGGTCAATGCGTCAGAAATGTGAAGCGAGGGCGGTGCCCCTTTCCCGTCCCTCGTCCTAACCCCTCAGACACTGCGTCAGGTCGGCAGTGAAAGCCTTCATCATCTCCTCATAGGCGGCGGGCCCGGCCGCAATGCCGGCGCCCAGCCCATCGAGCACGGCGGTGCGCGCCGCCGTCCCTTCGACGACGGTCTGGACGTATTTCGCCTCGAATTGCGGTTCGGCGAATACGCACACGCTTCCCGTGTCGGCGATGCGGCGATGGATTTCGGAGAGCCGCTTTGCGCCGGGTGTGGACTCCGGGTTGAGCGTGATGCTGCCGGCGGCCGCCAGACCGAAGCGGTTCTCGAAATACTGATAGGCGTCATGAAAGACGATGAAGCGCCGGTCCCTGACGGGCGCCACCTCGGTCTCGATCGCCTTGGAGAGTTTATCCATGCGTTCGTCGAATGCCTTCCGGTTTGCGGCATAGACCGCGGCATTGGCCGGGTCTTGTCTCGACAATTCGGCGGCAATGGCTGCGGCGATCGCCTTGGCATTTTCGGGATCCATCCAGACATGCGGATCGGGGCCTTCATGCTCGTGTTCATGTTCATGCCCGGCGGGTTCGCTGCCCGTGGCATGGTCTTCGTCATGGTCATGATCGTGATCGTGATCGCCGTCGCCTTCCCCGTGCTGATGGGCTTCCCAGACGCCGCCTTCGCGCACCGGCAATGTCCTGACGCCGGGCGCTTCGGCGAGCTTCAGCGTGCGTTTCCCGGCGATTTCGGGATTTTCCAATGCCTTGCGGAAGAAGGCTTCGAGATTGTCGCCGACCACCAGAATCAGATCGGCGTTCTGCAAGGCCTCGACCTGCGACGGCTTGAGTTGCGCGGTATGTTCGGAAACAGCCGCGTCGAGGAGCAATTCCGGTTCGCCCGTGCCCTGCATGAGTGAAGCCGCGATCGAATGGATCGGCTTGATCGAGGCCACGACGCGCGGGGCGGCAAAGGCCGAGGTCGCCGTCAGCATGAAGGCGAGCGTCACCCCGGCGGCGAGACGAACGGAAGAGGTCATTGGGCTTCTCCTGAAATGTTATGTTATAACATCTCAGTTTTTGAGGCCTGTCAACCTCACCTCAACGGGTGGGTGGACTTCCGTCTCGCCCATGGCGCGGACCGGTCAGACCCGTCCTATATAGAAGGCGCCGGGTGGGGCCGTATTTGTCTGCCCAGAGGACGGCCAATCAGAAGGGTCTTGAAATGAGCTGGTCATTTCCATTGGGTCGCATCGCCGGAACGGAAGTCAGGATCCATATCACTTTTTTCCTCCTTCTGGCGTGGTTCGGCATTGTCGCCGGCGCCCAGGGCGGTCGCGCGGCGGCGGCCGAGTCGATTCTCTTCATTCTCGCGGTCTTTGCCTGCGTGCTCGCGCATGAATTCGGCCATGTGCTGATGGCCCGTCACTATGGCATCCAGACGCGCGACATCACGCTGTTGCCGATCGGCGGTGTGGCCAATATCGAGAAGATGCCGGACCGGCCGGGCCAGGAGCTCCTGATTGCCGTCGCCGGCCCGGCCGTGAATGTCGCCATTGTCCTGATCCTGGTGGCTGTCCTCGGCGTGAGAATCGGCGGCGGCTCGATCGACACGCCGGCCGGCTGGGAGGCGCTCGGCTTCCTGCAGCGCCTCGCAATCGTGAATGCCATGCTGGTCCTGTTCAATCTTCTGCCGGCATTCCCCATGGATGGGGGACGCGTGCTGCGGGCCCTGCTGTCCATGCGGCTTGGACGCATGAAGGCCACCCGGCTGGCGACGCGGATCGGCCAGGCTTCCGCCTTCGGCCTCGGCTTTCTTGGACTGTTTGGAAATCCTCTCCTCATCGTCATCGCCGTTTTCGTCTTCCTGGCCGCCAGCCAGGAGGCCTATGCGGTCGAACTG
>JAEUMG010000141.1 GCA_016793355.1 Hyphomicrobiales bacterium | reverse complement strand
CCGCCGCTACGTGGGCCCGGACAGCGAGGGGGCGGGGGAACTGCCCGGGTGAGAACTCAGAGACTCGTTAGAACAGCACGGCGGTCGAAGCGCCAGGACCCGTGCGGTAAGCGACGACAAGGGTTCTGGATCCCGTGGCTGTCGTTGCAACCGGCAGGCGGTCGCCCTTCGCGGGAGCGGGGTTATCGAGCCGATCACCCTTGGCGGAAGCGTTGGAGTAAAGCGTCTGGGCGGTCGTGGTCGGCTCGATCGAGGCCGAAACCAGACCGGTCGAGACGAAAAGAGCGGCGCCTGCGGCGATGGCGGCGGCCGTAGCGATGATCGAGGTCCTCATTGTCTTTCTCCCTGCGGGGCTTGCTTTTGCGCTGCCCGATTTGATGGTGCGGTTTCTACAGCGCTTGTGTTGCAAACAATTTTCGCGACCGCCGAAGCTTTGTTTCAAATGTTTCTTGCTTAAGTGCGCTCAACACAGAAACGCTTGAAACGAAACACCGTTCCTTCCGCCATCGGACCGAAACCGGCGGGCCCGAAAAGGGCACCCGCAAAAGAATTGGTTGTCAGGGATGAAGGTCGGAGGAATCAAAGTGAGCAGGAAGACGGCGATCATGAAGGGACTAAGAAACTTTGCAGCGACCGCGGCGATGACCGTCGGTTTCCTCGCGATGGGCTTTTCGCTCGAGCAGGTTTCGGCGAGCCAGACGACCAATGCCGACACGGCGACCGTCACCGCGCCCGCCAAGCCCGCGAAGAAGCCCAAACTCGCGAAACCGGCCGATCAGAACTTCAAGCACGGTAAAATCGTAAGATTTGACAGCCCCTACAAGGCGGGCACCATCGTCATCGTCAGCCAGACCCACAATCTCTATTACATTCTGGGCGATGGCCGTGCCGTAAAGTACCGCATCGCCACCGCCAAGACCGGTTTCGAGTGGTCCGGCACGCACAAGATCAGCCGCAAGGTCGAATGGCCCGATTGGTATCCGCCGAAAGAGATGCGCCAACGCCGCCCCGACCTCCCGGCCTACATGGCGGGCGGCCCCGACAATCCGCTCGGTGCGCGGGCCATCTACCTCGGCTCCTCACTCTATCGCATTCATGGCACAAACGAGCCGTCATCGATCGGCCGTCCGGCGTCCTCAGGTTGCATCCGGATGCTGAACGAGGCCGTTACCGAGCTCTTCGCCCGCGTGAAAGTGGGAGATACCGTCATCGTCATGTGAGATCCCCTGCAATTCCCCTCACTCTCGCATGATGCACTTGGCGCCCTCCCCGGAGGGCGTCTTTTTTTTGCGCTGAAGGGATACCGGTGCTAAGCGCTTCCAGGCGCCCCGAGGCTTTGGAGGAATGCTTCGCCCATGGCTGACGAACATATCGTTGTCGTCGACGACGAGCCGGAAGTCCGCGACATGATTCGCGACTACCTGACCGGCCAGGGCTATGCCGTTTCGACCGCCGATGGCGGCGCGGCCATGCGGGCGATTCTCGCCGAACGGCCGGCGCATTTGGCGATCTTGGATCTGAGGATGCCCGGCGAAGACGGGCTCAGCCTCGCCCGCTACCTGCGAAATCAGGGGCCCATCGGCATCATCATGGTGACGGCCAGCACCGAGGTGATCGACCGCGTCGTCGGACTCGAGATGGGCGCCGACGACTATCTCGCCAAACCCTTCGATCCGCGCGAGCTTCTGGCGCGAGTGCGTAGTGTCCTGCGCCGCGTGCAGCAGTCCTCTGCCGAGAAGCAACAGAGCATCGCGACGCTCGGCCATGAGGTCCGCATGGGGCGTTGCATGCTGAACCTCGAGAGCGGGCGTCTGTATTCGATCACCGGCGAAGACGTGCCCTTGACAGCCATGGAATATGACCTGCTCAAGGCCTTCGCAGATCGGCCAAACCGCATTCTTACCCGCGACCAACTGCTCGATCTGGCCCACAACAGGGACATGGAGGCGTTTGACCGGTCGATCGATATTCGCATCATGCGGTTGCGGCGGAAGATCGAGGACGACCCGGAACACCCGCAGGTGCTCAAGACCATACGCGGGCAAGGCTATATGTTCGTGACAGCCGATCGAGCCGGCCAGAGGTCATGAGCGCGGATGGTATCGCGCACTCGGTCTTGATCGCCGAGGCAGCCAGGCAGCTTCGATCCAGCCGTGATTGGATGCCCCATCTCCAGCTCATCTTCGATCGTCTCGGGATCGGCTTGGGCATCTCCCGGGTCTTTCTCTTCCAGGTCCATGAAATCGTCGGCGGGGGTCTGGGACAGTCCTGCCTTTTTGATTGGGCGGCGCCAGGTCTCGATGCGCTGGCGAATGACCCACGCAACGTCAATGAGCGGCTGAGCCAATCGGACCCGCTCCTCACCGAATGGGCCGAACGGCGAAGGCGCGGCGAGACGATTATGGGGCATACGCGCGACCTCAAGGGCTATTTGCGGGAGGATTTCGAGTACCAGAAGATCAAGTCTTTCATCAGCACCCCGATTATGGTCAACGGGCACTGGTGGGGGCACATCGGCTTTGACGATTGCGCGCGGGAGCGCAACTGGACCGACTCCGAGCGCGCCGTGCTCGAAACCATCGCCTATCTGCTTGGCGATGCTATTGAGCTTTCGACGTCGAGCCTGGTGATGAGCGAGGCAACCCGCGTCGCGATGTTGCAGACCGCGCCCGATGGCATCGTCTTTATCGACGAGGACGGAGCGATCCTGGAGTTCAATCCCGCTGCCGAAGCGATATTCGGGTTCCGCCGCAGTCTGGTTCTTGGGCGTTCCGTGGTTGAGACGCTTGTGCCACCAGCGCGCCGGCGCTCGACCGTCAATTTTCTTCGCCAGCTGCAGCGCGGAGGCGGGCGCCGGATCATCGGGCGGCGCATTGAAATGAGCCTGCGCCACGCGACGGGACGCACGGTCCCCGTCGAACTTGCGATCACCGAGATTGTCCAGGGCGGCCGGCGCCTCTTCGTTGCTTACCTGCGCGACCTTACCGACCGGAAGCGGACCGAAGCCGAAGTGGCCCGGCAGCGTGAAGCGCTGCATCAGAGCGAGAAGCTGACAGCGCTGGGCTCACTGCTCGCAGGCGTTGCGCATGAACTCAACAATCCCCTTTCGATTGTCATCGGCCGCGCCGTCATGCTCGAGGAGGATGCGCGCGATTCCGTACAGCGCGAGCGGCTGACGAAGCTGCGCGAGGCGGCGGAGCGCTGCGCGCGTGTGTCAAAGACCTTCCTCGCCATGGCGCGACAGAGCCCGTCGGTTCGAATTCCGACTTCGCTGAACACCGCGATTGCGTCAGCGCTCGAACTGGTCGCCTACCCACTGCGGTCAAGCGGGATCGAGATCGTGCTCGAACTCAGTCCCGACCTTCCGGAAACAACGGCCGATCCGGATCAGTTGATCCAGGTTTTCGTGAATCTCTTCGTCAATGCCGACCACGCGATGCGGGAGATCGACGGAGAGCGGCGGCTGACCGTCACAACCGGGATCTCGCCGGATGGCGGGTCCGTTGTCGCGGAGGTCCGTGATACTGGCATGGGGATCGACCCGTCGATCCGGGCGAGAGTGTTTGAGCCGTTCTTCACAACGAAAGCGATGGGAGTGGGTACAGGCATGGGGCTCGCCGTCAGCTTCGGCATGGTCGCGGCTCATGGCGGCCAGCTTCAGGCGGTTGACCCGCCCGACGGCGTCGGCGCCTGCATCCGGTTGTCCCTGCCGCTGGGTGCCGGGCAAGCGGCCGCCAGCAGTTCTCCGAAGGCTGCCCAACATCGCGCGGCAGGGCGTCGCATCCTGGTCGTCGATGATGAGCCCGAGATTGCTGCGCTGCTGATCGACATTCTGGAGCGCGAGGGGCATGAGGCCGACAAGACCTCGGAGCCGGGGGAAGTGATGAACTTCCTGTCACGTAAGATTTATGACGCAATTTTCTGCGATTTGCGCATGCCGGGAATCGATGGCCGGAACCTGAGACGCAAAATCCTTGTGAAATATCCGCAATATGACAGGAAACTGATCTTCGTAACGGGTGACTTGCTGCGACCCGGTGAGCCCAGCCGGGAGCTCGACGGATGTCCCATTGTGGAAAAGCCGTTCCACACACGGGCCATTCTTGAGGCCCTCGCTGCCGTGGGGTCCGATCGCGCGCCTTAGTCTGGTCCTCCCCCGGACACGTTCTCGCCACTTCGCTGAGTCACGAGGCGGCTTGAACGAAAGGCGGGTGCCGGACAACAACGATTAAGGTAAACACCACCGGTCGACAGGGTGTGGTCCAAAACCTGCGTTACATTGAATTTGAATTCAGGAGTGTGACAGGCATGATCGGTCTGAGGGCAGGGCTTGTGGGCCTGATAATCTCGGTAAGCGGAATGACAGCCGGAGCCGCGGTAGCAGGCGACCCGTCAGGGACATGGGTGATGTCGAACGGCAAGGTGACCGTGCGGGTCAGCAAGTGCTCGGGCAAGCTCTGTGCGCGCATCGTCGCTCTAAAAGAACCCCTCGACAAGACCGGAAGGCCAAAAGTCGACAAGCTGAATCCGAATCCGGCGCTGCGCAAGCGTCCGCTTCTTGGCCTGATGCTCGCCTCCAACATGGCTCCGGCCGGTGCCGACAACTGGTCCGGGACAATCTACAATCCGGATGACGGGCGTTCTTATGCGGCGTCGATGAAGCTCTCGGGAAGCACCATGCAGGTCAAGGGCTGCGTCGCCGGAATTCTCTGTAAATCCAATAATTTCCGCCGCATCAACTGAGCGGCCGCGCAGGGCCGGGGTGGCGTCAAGCTTGCGCCACAATAAATTGGTCGTCTGGTTAAACGGACGGCAGGTTGGTGGCGAGTATAGCGCAGATGCGGACGTTGGGACTTCGATTGGCCCTTGGCTTGTCGGTCGCCGTGGCGTTGGCGCCGGTGACGATCGGCCAGACGCTCGAGAAGTTGCCATTTGAGAAACGGCTGAAGCTGGCTTCGGTTGGCGACGAGGACGCGCAATTGTCGGTCGGTGTCGCCTACGAAACCGGCGACAAGGCCAAGGTGAGCAAGACCGAAGCCGCAAAGTGGTACCGCATGGCCGCCGACCAGGGGAATGTCGAGGCCAAGTTCCGGCTTGCGCGTCTTCTCCAGGAGGGGGAGGGAGGCGTCAAGAAAGACCTCGACGGCGCTTTCAAGCTCTATCAGGATGCGGCCGCCGCCGGCAATATCGAAGCGCAGAACTGGCTTGGTTACAGCTATGAATACGGGCTCGGCGTTGCCGTCGACAATGCCAAGGCTGCCGAGTGGTATCGCAAGTCGGCCGATGCGGGGCTGGCCATCGGCCAGAACAATCTCGGCCTGCTCTACCTGAACGGCAAGGGCGTCCCGCGCGATTACGATCAGGCCTTCAAGCTGTTCGATGAAGCCGCAAAGAAGGGCGACGCCTGGGCGATCAACAATCTCGGCGGCATGTACGAGATGGGCTGGGGCACCAAGACCAACAAGGCGATCGCTTTACAGCTCTACGGTCAAGCGGCGGCGAAAGGCAATCCGCATGCTGAGGACAATGTCCGCCGTCTGACCGGGGTTGCGGCAAGTGAAGTCGGGGACACAAAAAACGGTAAGCCGGCAGCGGAAACCGCCGGCGCGACGGAACCTGAAAATCCGCAGGAGGCTGCAAAGGCACCGGTGATTCCGGTCGAGAAGCCAAAATCGACTCCACCATCCGCCGCCGAAGAGCTCAAAGCCGAGACCCAGACAGAGGTCCCGCTCGAGGACGGCGAAGCACCGGTCGAGGAGGCGCCGGCCGCAGCGGCGGAGCCGCCAGCCGAGGAAATGAAAGCGAAAGCGGAGATTGTGGCGCCGCCGCCCCCGCCGCGGACGGTCAAGACAGATTCATCGCCCGAGTGACAATCCGCCTCCGCTAACGTCCGCTTAACTACGCTCGGCAACCGGTCCTTTACCGTCGGCGGGCCAAAACATTGCCTGTGCTGGGGAAAGCACAGTGTGGGCGATGGTGTTTGGAGGGTGGTCGGTGCGTATAGGCGTCGCGGGTATCGTCGCCGCGTTAATCGGCGTTATTGCATTGCTGCCGCTATCCGGATGTTCTTCATCCAACAAAACCGCAAAGCTCGACCCGTTCGCGGGACAGGGCAGCCCGCGCTATCCCGGCAATGGCCCGTTGCCGCGCGGCGGCGGGCGCTATCAGCTGGGAGAGCCCTATCAGGTGGCCGGCCGCTGGTTTACGCCGCGAGAGCAGCCGGGCTATGACAAGGTCGGCATAGCGTCCTGGTACGGCCCGCAGTTCCATCGGCGGCAGACCTCCAACGGCGAATGGTTCGACATGAACTATCTCACCGCCGCCCATGCGACCCTGCCTCTGCCCAGCTATGCAAAAGTCACAAACCTACAGAACGGCCGTGAAGTCATCGTTCGGATCAACGATCGCGGTCCATTTGTCGGCGACCGCATCATCGACCTGTCGCGGCAGGCCGCGACCGTGCTTGCCTTCAAGGAACAGGGCAAGGCCCAGGTCCGAGTCCAGTATCTGGGGCCGGCTCCGCTCAATGACCGGGGAACGGAGTTGATGGCGCTGAACGAGGGGCTTCGCAACGGAGGCTCCACCTCGATCATGACCGCCGCGCTTGCTGCCCCCGCCAAGCGCTCCAACTACGCGCCGCGCGAAGCATTTTCCTCGCCCGAGAACTCCGGCGCCTATTTCGTGCAGGTCGGCTCGTTCCGGGATCCGGTCAATGCCGAGCGGACGCGTACCGAACTTGCGGCATCCGGTCCTGTCGTCATCACGGCGGTTTCCGGGGCCACCGGACAGCTCTATCGCGTCAGGATCGGCCCTCTGCCTGACGCTTCGCAGGCGCAGCGCGCACTTCAGGATGCCGTCAACGCCGGTCACAGCGATGCCAAGGTCGTGACAATACAGGGAATTCTCTGAGCCTTAAGTTGCTTTTGCGTAGCCCGATCAGTACATGATTTCTGTCGGCGGCGAAGGCATAAGCCTTCGCCAATCGGGAATTGCCTACATGCCGGTAAAGCAGCTCACACGTTTTCCGCTTGCCCTGCTGGTTTTGCTGTTTTTGGCATGGCCGGTTCGCGCCCAGGAGCAGGCCCCGCCGCTTGAGACAAAGGCGAAAGAGGCGATCCTGATGGACGCCCAGACCGGGGCCATCTTTTACGAAAAGAATGCCGACGAGCAGATCGAGCCGGCCAGCATGAGCAAGCTCATGACCATGATCATGGTGTTCGAGGCGCTCAAGGCCGGCAAGCTCACGCTCGATCAGGAATTCCTCATCTCGCAGGATGCGTGGCGACGAGGCGGGGCTCCCTCCGGCGGATCGACGATGTATGCCGAACTCAATTCGCGCGTGAAGCTGTCCGATCTCATTCAGGGCATCATCATCCAATCTGCAAATGACGGCTGCATCGCGGTCGCCGAGGGAATGGCGGGCTCCGAAACGGTATTCGCCGAGCAGATGACCCGGCGCGCCCGTGAGCTTGGACTCACCCAGGCAGTGTTCAAGAACGCCACCGGACTTCCCGATCCGGAGCACCGGATGTCGGTGCGTGAGCTGGCCATTCTGGCGCAGCACATCATCAAGAATTTTCCCGAGTACTACAAATACTACGGCCAGGAATCGTTCACGTGGAACAAGATCACGCAGAACAACCGCAATCCGCTGCTCAAGGATTATCCGGGCGCGGACGGGATGAAGACCGGCTACACGCGGGCGGCCGGATATGGTCTGGTCGGCTCGGCCATGCGCGACGGGCGCCGCCTCATTCTCGTGGTGGCCGGACTCACGTCGCTCAATGAGAGAAAGCAGGAAGCGCAGAAGATTCTCGATTGGGGCTTCAGGCAATTCAAGCCCGTCGTCGCCTATGCCGCGAACGACCGCGTCGCCAGGGCGCGCGTGTGGGGCGGTGACAAGTCGCATGTCGATCTCATCGTCACGCAGGACGTGAAGCTGCTTCTATCGCCCGCCGAGCAGTCGTCGATCGAGGTCAAGCTCGCTTATGTGGGACCTCTGCGGGCGCCGATCAGACAGGGCGAGAATATCGGCAAGGTGCGGTTCCTGGTGAATGGCCGCGTGCTCCAGGAAGTCCCGGTCGAGACCAGCGATTCCGTGGTCGCCACGGACTCCATGTGGCAGAAGGCGTGGGATAGCGTCGTCTATATGGTGTTCGGCGGCTGACATGGCCGCGCTGTTCATTACTTTCGAAGGTGGAGAAGGTGCCGGGAAGAGCACGCATTGCCGTTTGCTCGCAGAAAGGCTTCGCGAGATGGGGCGGGAGGTGACCCTCACGCGCGAGCCCGGCGGTTCGCCCTCCGCCGAGCAGATACGCGAACTGCTGGTGAGCGGCGCGACCAACCGCTGGTCACCCGAGGCGGAGGCGCTGTTGAATTACGCGGCGCGCGACTCGCATTTGCGCGAAACGATCAGGCCAGCCCTTGCCGGTGGCAGGATTGTCATTTGCGATCGCTTCATCGATTCGACGCGCGCCTACCAGGGCTATGCCGGCGGCTGCGACATGGGCCTCATCGACGTGCTGGAGAAACGGATTGTCGGAAATGATCGGCCAAAACTGACGTTCGTATTCGATCTCGATGTGGCGCAAGGGCTGGAACGGGCCGGCGGACGCGCGACGCCGGGTGAGGATCGCTTTGAGCGCAAAGGGCTTGGCTTTCATCAGCGCTTGCGGAACGGATTTCTCGCTATTGCCAAGGCGGAGCCGGTACGCTGCAAGGTGATCGATGCGAGCGGGCCCGTTGAAGCCACGGCTGCCGCAGTCTGGCGACACGTTGAGCCCCTGGTGAGCTGAGGATGGCAACCACGGAGGATCCTCGCGAAACCGACAGTCACCCGCGCCGGCGGGCAAGTCTGATCGGGCATGAGACAGAAGAACGGCAGCTGCTGCGCGCCTATCAGAGCGGCCGCATGCATCACGCCTGGCTTCTGGCGGGACCGCGCGGCATCGGCAAGGCGACGCTCGCCTACCGCCTGGCAAAGTTCATCCTGGAACATCCCGATCCGGGACAGGTTCAGGACTATTCGACCCTGTATGTGCCGCCCGAGGCCGGTGTTGCCCGGCGCATCGTGGCCAGGGGCCACCCCGATCTTCTGGTCCTTGAGCGGCAATTCGATCAGAAGCGGGAGCGCCTCAAGTCCGAGATCGTGATCGACGACGCGCGCGAGGCGAGCGCGTTCTTTGCGAGAACGGCCGGGGAAGGGGGGTGGCGCATCTGCATTGTCGACGCCGCAGACGACCTCAATTCCGCATCAGCCAACGCACTCCTCAAGATCCTCGAAGAACCGCCCGCACGCTGCCTCTTCCTCCTGATCAGCCACAGGCCGGGTGCCCTGCTCGGCACGATCCGCTCGCGCAGCCTGCGGATTGACCTTCGGCCCCTGACGGATGAGGAAACGCTCGCCGTCATCAGGGAGGTATCGGGCGAGGGGACGGATCCTGCCGGGTTGGAGCGAGCAGCGGTCCTGTCGGCGGGCAGCCCGGGCCGGGCGCTCGATCTCCTCGCCAACAAGGGCGCCGAGATTTTCGATGCCTTCCGCACCTCGGTTTCGGACCGCGGCAGCCTGCAGCTGGCGGAGCAATTCAGGCTGGCCGACCGGTTCGCCGGCCGGGATGGGGCTGAGGATTTCGACGTGTTTTGCGAACTCCTGCTCGATTGGACGGCGGGCGAGGCCCGCCGCTGGGCGCATGCGAGCCGGGGCGCGGCGATGGCCGGAGCGCATGACGAGATCGCCCATTCCATTCGCCTGGCAAATGCCCTAAACCTCGACCGCCGCCAAGCGATCCTCGACGCCATGTCCCGGCTCGAAGAGGCCATGAAGGCCGCCTGACGGTTCAGCCGAAACAGCCAACCATGTCCGCCGCCAAGTTCTACATCACGACTGCTATCCCCTATGCCAATGGCGCGCCGCATATCGGCCACGCCTATGAGCGCATTGCCACCGACGTCGTCGCGCGGTTCAAGCGACTTGACGGAGCCGATGTTCTTTTCGTCACCGGCATGGACGAGCATGGCCAGAAGATGCAGCAGACGGCGGCCAAGGAGGGTATCACGCCGCAGCAGCTTGCCGATCGTGTGGCGGGCCTTTTCGAGGAAATGGGCGCCCAGCTCGACGCGGCTGCCGACGACATCGTGCGGACCACGTCCCAGCGCCACAAGGATTCGGTCCAGGAAATCTGGCGCCGCATGGCGGCCAACGGCGATATATATCTTTCGAAATACAGCGGCTGGTACTCGGTGCGCGACGAAGCCTATTACGATGCGGACGAAACCGAGGAGCGCGAAGGGCGGCGCTTTTCACTGAAAACCGGCACGCCGGTCGAGTGGGTCGAGGAGGAGAGCTATTTCTTCAGGCTCTCGGCCTATGCCAAGCCGCTGCTCGAGCATTATGAGCGCTATCCAGACTTCATCACCCCTGAGAAATACCGCAACGAGATCGTGGCATTCGTCAAGCGCGGGCTTAATGATCTCTCGATCAGCCGCACCACCTTCGACTGGGGTATCCCGGTTCCGGACGATCCCAAGCATGTGATGTATGTCTGGGTCGACGCGCTGACCAATTATATCACGGCGACGGGCTTTCCGGATGCCAGTGCGCCGCGTGCACGATATTGGCCGGCGGATGTGCATATGATCGGCAAGGATATCACGCGCTTCCATGCGATTTACTGGCCGGCCTTCCTGATGTCGGCGAAGTTGCCGCTGCCGAAGCAGGTCGTCGTCCACGGCTTTCTTTTCAATCGCGGGGAGAAGATGTCGAAATCGGTCGGCAATGTGATTTCGCCCGCGAACCTGGTGCGCGAGTACGGTGTCGACCAGCTGCGCTATTTCTTCATGCGCGAAGTGCCCTTCGGCCAGGACGGCAATTACAGCCACGAGGCGATCGTCGGCCGCATCAATGCCGATCTCGCCAACGATCTCGGTAACCTGGCGCAGCGCTCGCTGTCCATGATCGCCAAGAATTGCGATGGGCGAGTGCCTGCTCGCGGCGAATTGAGCGCCGACGACAAGACGATGCTGGACGCCGCGGCTGCGCTCCTCGGCGAATGCCGCGCCATGCACGAAAGCTTTGCGATCAACCGCGCGCTCGATGCGATCTGGAAAGTCGTCGCCGACGCCAATCGCTATTTTGCAGCGCAGGCGCCCTGGGCTTTGAAGAAAACCGATCCGGCGCGGATGGAGACCGTTCTCTATGTGACGGCCGAGATCCTGCGGCAGGTTGGCATTCTGATTCAGCCCTATATGCCGGCATCGGCGGGCAAGCTGCTCGATCTTCTCGCCGTGCCGGCAGATGCGCGCCGGTTCAACTCGCTGAAGGATGCGCTCGTTTCGGGGACGCAGCTACCGGCTCCAAGCCCGGTATTCCCGCGCTACGTCGAGAAGGAAGAGGAGCCGGCGTGATGGCTCATCCGATCGTCGATAGCCACTGCCACCTCGATTATCCCGGGCTCACCGAGGATATCGAGGGGGTGTTGGCGCGGGCAGAGGAGGCAGGCGTCGGATTGATGGTCTCGATCGGCACGCGGGTCAAGAAGTTCGACTCGGTGCTCAGGATCGCCGAGCGCTTCCCGCAGGTGTGGTGCACGGTCGGTACGCATCCGCACCACGCCGCCGAGGAGCCGGATGTCACCGTCAAGGACCTCGTGACCCTGTCGCAGCATCCCAGGGTCGTCGGGATTGGCGAGGCCGGCCTCGATTATCACTACGATTTCAGCCCGCGCGCGGCACAGGCCGCGGGCTTTCGGGTCCATATCGCGGCGGCACGGGAAACGGGCTTGCCTCTGGTGATCCACAGCCGCGAGGCCGAGGCCGACACCGCCGCCATTCTCGAAGAAGAAATGGCACGTGGCGCGTTCAAGCCGCTGCTGCACTGCTTCACCTCGAAGACTGAGCTTGCGCGGCGCGGACTTGCATTGGGGGCCTATGTGTCCTTCTCCGGGATCCTGACCTACAGGTCGGCGGCCGATATCCAGACAACGGCGGGCGAAATTCCTCTCGACCGGCTGCTGGTCGAGACCGATGCGCCCTATCTTGCGCCGGTCCCCTATCGCGGCAAGACCAATGAACCGGCCTTCGTCGTGAAGACGCTCGAGAAGCTGTCGGAGATCAAGGGCGTGTCGCGGGACGAGATGGCACGGATCACGAGCGCCAATCTCTTCAGACTGTTTTCGAAGATCGCCCGTCCGCAAACCTTCGCCGATGCCGCATGACATTGACGCTGACCATTCTCGGCTGCGGATCGTCCGGAGGCGTCCCGCGCATCGGCAACCACTGGGGCCAGTGCGACCCGGCTAACCCCAAGAACCGCCGCCGGCGCTGCTCGCTTCTCGTCAGGCGGAAAAGCGACCGCGGCGAGACCTGCGTGCTGATCGATACGTCGCCTGATCTGCGCGAACAGATGCTCGGGCAGAATGTGAAAATGCTCGATGCGGTGCTCTATACGCATGAGCATGCGGACCACACGCATGGCATCGACGAATTGCGCGCCTTCTACATCATGCGGCGCAAGCGCATGCCGGTGTGGGCGGACGAGGTCACAGGCACATTGCTGACGAGCCGGTTCAACTACTGCTTCTACACCGCGCCCGGCAGCGACTATCCGCCGATCCTCGACCTGAACCGCCTCGTTGCCGGTACGCCGCTCGACATCGCCGGAGCAGGGGGGAGCGTCACGGCCCTTCCCTTCGAGGTCGAGCACGGCACCATCAATTCGCTCGGATTCCGCTTTGGCAATGCGGCCTATACCCCTGATATCAACGGTGTTCCCGAGCGCAGCCTGGAGGCGTTGCAGGGCCTCGACCTGTGGATCGTCGATGCCCTGCGCCGCGACCCGCATCCGAGCCATTTCAGTCTTCAGGAAACGCTCGAATGGATCGCGCGGCTAAAGCCGAAGCGTGCGGTCATCACCAACATGCATATCGATCTCGATTTTGACACGCTGAAAGCCGAACTTCCCGCCGGTGTCGAACCGGCCTATGACGGAATGACTCTGACGGCTTGAGCAGGAAGGACTTGAGAAATGACAAGATGGTGGATGTCGGCGATAGGGATCCTGCTTCTGTCGGCCTCGCCCTTGGCGGCGGCTTGTCCGGATGGGGCCGCGCCCGATCCCGCGAAGCTGGCGGCCGCCATCGATCTCTATGCCGACGCGCCATTCAGCGCGCGAACCTGGCGCGTCCTCAAGGGGTTGGGCGATCCCATGATCGATGTCAGCTATCCGGGCGGCGAACGCTGGGAAGACGAGCGGCGCTTCAAGGAACTCGCAAAGCAGGTCCTGCCGGATACGGCACTTCCCGAGTACCTCTCTTATGAATGCCGTATCGGCTATCCGCTTCAGGAGCTCGAGAGGCGCATCAAGGTGCTTGGTGCCGGACACGACTATGTCAAGCAATGGTTGAAGGTGCAGCTCGCCGTATTCGCGGCATGCGGCGGCGAGGATGTCGCGGAGCTGCCGCCGGCCCTGGATATCAAGGATGATCTGCGCCTAATCCAGGAAGCGGATCGCGCCTATCAGCAGGCAACGCTGACCTTCTACAAGAACAAATCCAGTTCGCTCGACCGGTTCCGTGCCATCGGGGCGTCGAAGTCACCGCACCGTCCCGCTGCCCGCTACATGGTCGCCAATATCCTGGCCAATGCCAAGCAGCTTGATCAGGCGCGCAGCGAGGCGCGCGCGATCCTGGCCGACAGCTCGCTGTCGAGCGTCCATGAGATCACCCAGGAACTGCTCGGCTATATTGCCAATCTTGAGGATACAGCAGCGGGCTGGAGCGATCTGCTCAACGACACGATCACGGTGATCGAAACGCCGGCCACCGATATTCTCGCATCGGCCAAGCTCAAGGCCGATTACGGGCGGGCGCTCTATGATATCGATTTTGCCGGTATCCGGGGCAAGCGCGACGATGCCTGGCTCGATGGCACCCTGCCGCCCGACCCGACGATTTCCAAGGCCATCGTCGATGCCGCGCGGCAGAAGCCGATCGTGCCGTGGATGATCGCCGGCCAGACGGCGGATGACTATTACCGGCGCGCGAGCTGGCAATATGTCGGGCCGAAGTGGGAAGATCGCACGCGATCATACCTCGATCGCGCGACGGCCCTGGCGCCGGGCATGCCGGCCTTGGCGAAGGATGCAATCGACTCGCTCCAGGCGCGCCCCGATCCGGCCGAGCGTGCAGCCTTGTGGGCCAAGGCCAAGGCGGCTGCCGCAGCCGCCGAAGCGAGCTGCGGCACGGCTCCCGAAACGGCGGCGGCCGGCATCATGCTCTATAACGCGGTACGTGTTTCGGCGCTGGGACAGAATTTCGAGGAAGCCTATGCGGGTCTCGAGGCATTCCCGGCCAAGACTTCAAAGGCCTATGCTAGGGCGGTGATTGCGCTCGGCAAATACCTCGTTGGCCTCGGCATGCTGGAAGAGGGGAGGCGCTACCGCGACCGCCTCCTCACGCCCGACTTCATCGCCGGTCTCGAAACGTCCGACAGGGATGTCGCCGGGCAGTTGGCGATGTGGCTGGCCAAAGACGACACCGAGTGGCTCGCCGCGCTTCGGACGCAATCGCGCAAGACCGATCTCGCCGTCATGAACTTCCTGCCGGCCAGGCGTATGCGGGCCATGTCACAGGATGCGGAGACGTTCAGCGACGCCGAACGTGCCTTGCTGTCGCGCGCGGCGTGGACGCGCGTCTATGCACGTGGCGGATTGCCCGAAAAGTCCTTCACCGAGGAACTGTTTGCACTTAACCCGGAAATGAAGGCGATCGCCGACAAGACGGCTGCGGATTACCCGAAGGCCAAACCCGACCAGCTCCGGCTGTTAACCATACTGCGCACGCCACGCTACAACATCCTTCTCAATGGTCCGGGCGGCTGGGAGCCACTGTCGATGACGGATCCGGGCGCCGCCGGCGCGATCGATTCCTTCGACCACAATGACAAGAACTGGTGGTGTCCCTTCGAGCCGGACCGGAATCTTCTGGCGCTCAGAACCGAGTTTGACGGCGTGTCGGGCAATGGCACGGCCGAATGGGACAAGGACACGCTGGCGGCCGTCATCGATCCCGCGACCAAGGCCGAACTCGATGCCAAGCGCGAG
>JAEUMG010000108.1 GCA_016793355.1 Hyphomicrobiales bacterium | reverse complement strand
CGGCAAGCCCTCGGAAAGTCCGCAGGGGATCGACATGGCGGGATGACCGGAGGTGTCGAAGGGCGCGGTATTGCCGATCATCTCGAAGGCGCGCTGCAAGACGAGCGGGATCGGCGCACCGGGCGGCGGCAAGGGTGTGGCTTTCATCGGCGTCGTCGGCATGAGCAACAGATCGTAGCGCGACAAGGCCTCGTCATAAGCGGCGCGCAGCGCGCGCGCCAGGTTCTGCGCCTTGGCATAGAAATGCCCGCGATAGGTCTTCTGCATATATTCACCGACGAACATCGAGACTTTCAACGAATGCGACAGTTCATTGGCACGGCTTCGCCAATTCGAATGCGCATCGAGAAGGCTCGTTACGTAAAGCCCTTCCCAACCAGTGCCAAAGCCATTGCCATGCATCATGATGTCGGTGAGGCCTTCGAGCGCGATCGGCGTCCAGATGGCGAGCCCGTCGCGATGCATGGGAACCGAGACTTCCTCGACGGTCGCGCCGAGGCCGCGGAATCTCTCGGCCGCCTTTCTCACCTTCTGATCGACGTCGCGCTCGCTCTCCGGGCGCCCGAAACCTTCACTGACGATACCGATGCGCAAGCCCGCAACGCCGCGGCCCAGGGCCGCCGTATAGCGGTCGGTCCCGACATTGATCTGGCGTGGATCGAGGCCGTCGGGACCTGCAATGATTTCGAGCAGCAGGGCGTTCGCGGCGACACTCGCCGTCATCGGGCCGGTATGGTCGATGGTCGGCTCGATCGGCATGATGCCGGTATAGGGCACGAGGCCATGGGTCGGCTTCATGCCGTATATGCCGCAGAAGGATGCCGGCATGCGGATCGATCCGCCCTGGTCGCCGCCGATCGCCATTTCGATCTCGCCCGCGGCGACGAGCGCGGCCGAGCCCGATGACGAGCCGCCCGCCGAATAGCCCATGCGCCAGGGATTGTGCACGGGTCCTGTCGCGTTGGTGTGGCTGCCGCCGGAGAGACAGAAGAATTCGCAATGCGCCTTGCCGACGATCGTGCCGCCGGCATCGAGAATGCGGGTGACGACGGTTGCATCGACATCCGGCGTATAGCCTTCGAGCGTGGATGCGCCATTCATCATCGGCACGCCGGCAAGGCAGATATTATCCTTGAGCGCGACGCGTTTGCCTTCCAGGGCGCCGGACGCCGCGCCGCGCACTTCGCATTTCACATACCAGGCATTGAGCGGATTCTCGTTGGCACCCGGCTTGTAGCCGGGCGTGCGCGGATACTTCACCTTCGGCAGATTGTCGGGTAGCGCGTCGATACGGTCATAGGCCTGGAAGCTCGCTTCCATCTGGCCGAGGAAGGTCGTGAGATCGGCCTCGCTCATGGTCATGCCAAGATCGCTGACGATCCCGCGCATCTGTTCCAGTGTCGGGCGGCGAACGGTCATATAAACCTCCCTCATCGCGGTGGCGGCGCCGCGCACGGCCTGCTGCCGGGGCATCGTTTCGCGGCGGTCGGCACGGGTGGTGCGCGCCGTGCCAAGTCCTGCAAAATCTTCGATAAGCGCCGCGCCGGTCATCTCGGCGCGCGCCACTTCACCCTTGATCTGACCCTTCTCGAATATCAGCAGGCGATCGCAAAGATCGGTCAGAAATTCGAGATTCTGCTCAACGACCAGAATGGTGAGGCCCTGCTCCCTGCGGAGCCGCGAGAGAATGCCATCGATCTCCTCGATGATCGAAGGCTGGATACCTTCGGTCGGCTCGTCGAGCAACAGCATGTGCGGCTCGGCAATGAGACAGCGGGCGAGCGCCAGGATCTGCTGCTCGCCGCCGGACAAAAGCCCGGCCTGGCGGTCGAGCAAGGGTTCGAGGCGGGGAAAGTCCTTCAGGGTCGCAGCGATCGCCTCGTCCTGTCCGTCGGCGTCGCCCGGATAGGCGAAACGCAGATTGTCGAGCGCCGACAGCGCCGGGAAAATACCACGGCCCTGGGGCACATAGCCGAGTCCGAGCCGGGCGCGGCCATAGGGCGGCATCTTCGTGATGTCGGCGCCATCGAAGCGGATGGCGCCGCCCGTCGCCGGGAGAAAGCCCATGACGGTGCGCAGCAGGGTGGATTTGCCCATGCCATTATGGCCGAGGAGACCGACGACTTCGCCCTCGTTGACGGTGAGAGACACGCCATGCAGCACCGGCACGTCGCCATAGCCGCCGCGCAGGTTTTCGATTTGGAGGAGGGCGGTCGCGTCAACCATGGCCACCCCGACGCCAAACCGCCATGCTAGCTAAAGCTGGACATCTTCTGAGCCAGTTCCGTGCGGAAGCAATGAAAAAACACTGCCCCTCTCCCCTCGTGGGAGAGGGCGACGAGGGCTGAAGGCCCGAGGCGGGTGAGGGGGTGTAGCCATGTGTCAAACGCTTCTCGCGTTGCGCCGCCCCCTCATCCGGCCGAGCCCTGCGGGCTCGTCCGCCTTCTCCCACGAGGGGAGAAGGGAAGAGACGCGCGAAATCATCATCTCCAAATCCACCAAGGCCCGGCGCCGCTTCAGTGGACTCCAGCTTTCGCTGGGGTGACGAGCTAAAGGATGCAGCCTGAAGAGGTTTCATCACCCCTTCCTCCCCAGATAGACATCGCGCACCTTCTGGTCGGCGAGAACGGTCTCGACCGGCGCCTCGATCAAAACGCGGCCCTGGTGGAACACCGTGACGATCTTGGCAATGCTGCGGATGAAATGCATGTCGTGCTCGACGATGATGAGCGAGGCTTCGGTGTTCATCTCCCGAATGACTTCGACCATGCGCTGCACTTCCTCGCCGGTGAGGCCCGCCGCCGGCTCGTCGAGAAGGATCAGCCAGGGTTTTCCGGCGAGCACGATTCCAAGCTCGACCAATTGCCGTTGACCATGAGCCAGGCGAACGACTTCGGTCCCGGCAAACTCGCCGAGCTTGAGCCGATCGAGCGTCTCGGCGACGATCCTGTCGGCCTGGCGGGCGGTGTTGCGGCGTTTTGCGGCGAGCCAGATGTTTTCGCGTGCGGTGAGGCCGTTCATGACCGAAGGCACCTGCGTCTTGATGCCGACGCCGAGCCGCGCGATCTCATGCGGGTTCCACCCGGTCGTGTCTTCGCCGCGAATCTGCACCGTGCCTTCGCTCGGCTTGAGCTGGCCGGTCAGGCATTTGAAAAAGGTGCTCTTGCCGGCGCCATTCGGTCCGATCAGGCAGCGCAGCTCCTTCTCGGCGATCGCGACGCTGACGCGATCGAGCGCGGCGACGCCGCCGAAATGAACGCTCAGCCCCTGCGTCTCGACAACCGCGTTACCCGGCACGGGAACGTCTCCGGCGGGATATCCGCTGACGCGGGCGTCCAAGAGAAACGCGCGACAACAGGCTCTGGACTGTCGGGAAAATACCACGCGGCAGAAACAGCACCGCGGCGATCAGCACGATACCCATGATGAAGAAGTTGTTGAGGCCGGAATTCTCGCCAAGCGCGATCTTGAGATAGCCGAGAACACCGGCGCCGATGATCGGACCGGCCAGCGTTCCCGCCCCGCCGACGATCGTCCAGATGATGATCTCGGAGGACTGGCCGAGCGAGAACATGTTGGGCGTAATGATCTCGGCCCAATTCGCAAAGATGCAGCCGGCAATCCCGGCAATGGCGCCGCCAATGGTAAAGGCAACCGTCTTGAGGAGCCTGACATCATAGCCCATGAGTTCGGCGCGCAATTCATTCTCGCGAATGCCGACAAGTGCCCGGCCAAAGGGACTCTTGAGGATCAATCGGACGATCAAATAAAGCGCGATCAGGAGCAGGAAGGCGAAGTAATAGAGGCTTTCATTGTAGAGATAGTCGGTCGGATTCCATGGCTTGGTGAGGGTCGGGAAACCCGGAATGCCGTTATAGCCGCCGAGCCGCGCCGAGCCGATGCGATAGGCTTCGCCGGCGGTGGTGTTCATGAACTT
Source organism: Hyphomicrobiales bacterium (assembly GCA_016793355.1). Classification (GTDB taxonomy): domain Bacteria; phylum Pseudomonadota; class Alphaproteobacteria; order Rhizobiales; family Aestuariivirgaceae; genus JAEUMG01. Next base: position 5,985 of record JAEUMG010000108.1, on the reverse strand, counting down.
GAACAGAATCAGGGTGAAGACCAGGGTCACGACGGCCATGTAGACATCGGAGAGCCGGCCATAGAACATCATCGCGCCGAGCAAGGCAGCGACGATAGCGGGAATCAGGATCGCTGCGAGGAATCCCAGCCACGGCATTTGCGTGTTGATTGCCGCGACCGCAAAGGCGTAGCCGCCCAATCCGTAGAAGGCCGCCTGGCCGAAGCAGAGAATGCCGCCATAGCCCCAGACGAAGCCGAGGCTGAGCGCGAGTATGGCAAAGGCTGTCAAAACGGTGAGCGTGTAGTGGCTCAACAGCAGCGGCAGGGCGAACATGAAGATGAAGCCGACTATGGCGGTCAGCAGGATTTCGCGGCCCGTCTTCATGCAGCAGGACTCCTCAGCATCAGGACGAGAGGGTCCATGCTCAGACCCGGTTCCGCAGGAAGCGCCCTGTGATCCCCGTCGGCAGGATGCGCAGCAGCACGACAGCGGCGATGAGAAGCGCTATCTCACCCACGACCGACGTCGAGAGGAAGGTGAATATCTGATAGACGAGGCCGAGGATCGAGGCGCTCGCCAGGGTTCCCGATACGACCGAGGCACCGCCGGTAATCACCGTGATGAAGGCCTTGGCGATGTAGTTGGCACCGCCCGAAGGTATGGCGCCGAAGATGGGCGTCAGAATTCCGCCGGCGAGACCGGCCAGTGCCGAACCTGCAACGAAGGTCCACATATAGACTTGCGATGTGTTGTAGCCGAAGGCCTGCGCCATGTCGGGGCGCTGCATTGCCGCCCGCGCGACGAGACCGGCGCGCGTTCCCTTCATGACCGCATAAAGCCCCGCCATGACGACGATCGCCATGGCTATGATGAAGAGGTTATACCCGTTGATCTGATAGGCGCCGACGGTGAAGCCGGCAATCGGCGCGCTGATGCCGGTTTGCGTATTGCCGAAAATCATCACGAAGGCGCCCATCATGGCGAGGCTTAGGCCCCATGTGGCCAGCATGGTGTTGATGAGCCGGCCGTAAAGCCAGCGCACGATGAGACGTTCGACGATGAAGCCCCAGACCGCGCCGGCAAGCGGGGCGGCGACCAGAATGGCGAGATAGATCGGAACGCCATAGCGATTGGAAAAGATCGCCGCATAGGAACCGAGCACGAGGAATTCGCCGTGGGCGAGATTGATTACCCGCATCATGCCGAAGATCACCGCGAGCCCGGCACTGATCAGCGCAAGCACCGAGATCGCATAGAGTACTTCGATGATGACGACGACGGCGTAGTCCATTGCGACTACCTCCCTCCGCCGCGCGCAGCGCGGGGAGGGTGGCGCGTGGAACGCGCCGGGTGGGGTGGTTCAGCGCGACGGCTAGAACAGCAATCAATCGGGACGACCCCACCCGTCACGCTTTCGCGTGACACCCTCCCCACGCCGCTTGCGCGGCGCGGCGGAGGGAGGAGGAGTTCAGCGTGGATCAAATCTTGATCTCATATTGCTGGTTGTCGTCCGGGTTCTTCTTGAGATCGCAGACGGCTTGCGTGTCGACCGGCGGGCGCTGCGGGAAGACTTCCAGCACCTTCATCTTCTGATCTTCGACCTGCATGAGGAGAACGTCGTTGATGGCGTGATGGGTCGGCGGGTCGATGGTGATCTTGCCAGCCGGTCCTTCGAAGGAAATGCCGGTTTCGAGCGCTTCGATGACCTTCATGCGATCGACCGAGCCCGCCTTGCGTACGCCCTCGGCCCACAGATTCATGCCGGAGTATGTCGCGACGGCGAGTTCGTGGAGATCGTCGGTGCTGCCGAAGGCCTTCTGCCATTTTTCGAGGAAGGCCTTGTTTTCCGTCGTGTCGCGCTCCTGCGACCAGGAATAGGCGACCATGATGCCATTGCCTTCGGCGGGGGTGAGCACGCGATGCTCATTGCCGACGCAAAGCGTGGTCGAGGCCATCGGGATCTTGGCATTCATGCCGGCGGCCGCCCATTGGCGATAGAAGGACATATGCGCGCCGCCGACCAGGATCGACATCACGATGTCGGGCTTGGCCTCCTGGATCTTGGTGATCGTCGCGCCGAAGTCGGCAACATCGAGCGGGAAGAAATCGGTCTGCACGATTTCGCCGCCATTGGCCTGCGCGTAGTGCTGCACCCACTTTGCAGTGATCTGGCCGTAATTGTAGTCCGCGGCGAGCGAGTAGATCTTCTTGCCCCACTTGTTGATGATCGCCGGGAGAAGGACTTCCGATTGCTGCGCCGGTGTAACGCCGGTGCAGAAAATGTTGCGGTCGCAGACGCCGCCTTCATATTGCGTATTGTAGAAATAGAGCGTCTCGGCCTTGCGCAAGGTCGGGCGGATGGCTTCGCGCGAGGCCGACAGAATGCCGCCATGAACGACATTGACATGGTCCTGACGCGTCAGTTGCTGGGCATATTGGGTGTAGAGCGCCATGTCGGATTGCGTGTCGTAGGAGATCTTCTCGAGCTTCATGCCGAGCAATCCGCCGCCGGCATTGATCTCGTCGATGACGAGGCCGACGGCCTTGTCCATCGGCTTGCCGTAAATATCGAAAATGCCGGAGAGGTCGTGGATCGAGCCGACCTTGATGACGTCGTCGGCAATGGCCATGGGCGGCAGGGCGGCAAGCGCGCCGGCCGCGGCCGAGCCCTTGAGTAGGTTTCTGCGGGACAGTTTCATTTTTCGTTTCTCCCTAGCGGTTGGTGTGTGAGCGCGAGCGGCCGCAACCGCGGCGGACGCTGCTGCCAGATCATTTATCCGGTTGGTCCTTTGCCGCAAGGCCGGCTTCGCCAAGGTCGAGATTGAGGCCGAGCGACTGGCCGAGCTTCTGCATGGTCGGCAGTTGCAAGGCGAGGTTGAGGATAGCATCGGTTGCATTCTGGGCAGGCGAGACGGCGGCGCCGCCGCTGCCCGCGCCCATCTGGCCCAGGCCCTGGATCTGGTTGATCCTGATCGAATCGATTTTCTCGACCGGTTTCATCATGTGCTCGGCCAGCTCCGGCAGTTTGTCGATCTTGTGCATGTCGATCTTCATGCGAACGACTGCCTCCGACATTGAGTTTTCAGCCGCGACGATGGCCTGGCGGCCGTCGGCCTCGGCCTTCAATTCGGAGCGGCGGGCCTCGGCGCGCATGTCGGCGGCGTTGGTTTCGGCGCGGACACGGTCGAGGAGGGTCTTCACCTCGCTCTTGGCGCGCTCTTCCGCCGTTTGCGATTCCTGGCGGACCCTGATGAGGGCCGTATCGAGTTCGCGTTCGGCGGCGAGGCGTTCCTTCTCGGCCTGGACCTCTTCCTGTGCGGCAATCACCTTCTTGCGGGCGAGCTCGGTGTCGGCCTGGGCGGCGAGTTCGGCAGCGCGCTTCTTGGCAAGTGCAATCTGGCTGTCGATTTTTGTGGTTTCGGCGGCAAGAAGGGCCTCGACTTCACGTTCCCGCAATTCGCGGTCGCGGTTGATTTCGGCGGTTCTGACTTCGAGTTCGCGATGAATGCGAGCCTGTTCGGTGGCCCTTTGCGATTCCTGGCGGGCGGTTTCGGTTTCGGCGGCCGTGGCCGATTTCATCTTCTCCACCGCAAGAGATTGATAAATCTGGGCTTGTTGCTGCTGCTGCTCGATTTCGAGGCGCCGCTTCAGGCCATCGAGTTGGGTCTGGCGCACCGAAACATCGGCATCGGCCTCGATTTCGGCACGCTTTTTCTTGTTGCTGGCGATGATTTCGGCCAGCCGGCGCATGCCGACGGCGTTGAAGGCGTTGTTCTCATCGAGGGCGGAAAGCGGCGCCTGGTCGAGGCGAACGAGGGAAACGGATTCGAGTTTCAGTCCGTTCTGGGCCATGCTGGGCCCCAGGATCGCTGCCACTTCGCGCACGAAAGCAGCGCGGCTTTCATGCAGTTCATCCATTGTCTTGGCCGCCACAACTGATTGAATGGCATCGATAAACCGGCCTTCGAAGAGGTTCTTGATCTCGTCCGGATTGAGCGCCCGGGCACCCAGTGCCTGGGCTGCCGTTGCAACACCTTCAAGGGTCGGGTCGACGCGGAGATAGAATTCCATTTCGGTGTCGAGGCGCAGGCGATCCTCGGTCATCAATGACTTTTCGCCGGTGCGGCGCACCTCCAGCCGCATGGTGCGCATGTTGATTTCCTCGACCTTGTGGAGGAAGGGCAAGGCGATGAAACCGCCATCGAGGACGACCGATTTGCCGCCGGCCCCGGTTCGGATAAGTGCCCGTTCCCGCGTGGCTTTCCGATAAAAGCGCTGCAAGAACGCGATGATGATCGCAGCGATGATGACCGCCGCGACGAGCGTTAGGAAGATCGCCATCGTTACCAACTCCCCGGCCGAATTTTCGATGATTCCGCCAAATTCGCGATGAGTCTTGATATTTTCTCTGGAAACTATATGTTTTCCTTGGAAACTATGCTCGACACACCCCTCTTGCTCGCCCATCAGGCAGTCCGCCGCCTCACTGCCAAAGCCTTGAGCACATTGGGTATTTCGGTCGATGAGGCGCGCGTGCTGGAGCTCCTTGGCGACCCGGAACGGGCGAGCATGGGCCAAATCGCGCGGCGTGCGGGCCTGAAAATTTCCGCCCTTTCGAAACTTGCCGACAGGCTCGAGACAACTGGCTTGGCGCGAAGGGTGGCGGGCGACGACGATACAAGGCGGGTCTATCTCGCCCTGACGCCCTTGGGCGAACGGTTACGGGCTCAAGCCCTGACCGAAATCGCCAAGTCCGACAGATACTTAAGCGAGAAGATCGGGTCCTGGGAGCTCGACCGCCTGGAGAAGCTGCTGGCCAAGATCCGGGAGAAGAGCAATTGACGTGCGATCTAGCGTTTCCGGCACCGGAAAATCGCGTTTTTGACCCCGATTTCCGCATTCTTAGCGACACAATGTGGTTCGACTCACAACGCATGCCGGGAGCTGTCCGGCGTCGACTCTTCGACCCTTCGCGAAGGATCGAAATGACCGATTGTGCCGAAAGCGACATGCGCCGGGCAAATCAACCCTGTCGGCAAGTTTGGTCTCGCCGCGCCCCGGCGGTCTCGGTTATTGTGTCGGGAGAGGCAGTCTCAGGGAGAGCGAAAATGCGGACTCGATTTATGACAGGTCTGATCGCCGCCGGCATGATGGTGCTGGGGGCGGCAAGCGCCGGCGCGGCGACCAGCGTCGACATCAATATCGGCAAGACCAAGGGCATCAGCTGCGGCACCGGCAAGCGGATCGTCGAAGGCAAGGGCTATATCAACGTCCGGGCGCGCGACTGCAATGGCGAGATCTATGTCTATACCGGATTGCGCTACGGTAAGAACTGGTGGATCGAAGTCCGCCGCCGTGACGGCAAGATCATCGATACGATGCGGCGCTAGCCGCCGCGCGTTCCGGTGCGCGTAAAGCGCGTTGTCGCCAATATAGCCACCGGCGACGTCGCCGCGGCCAAACGGTTCTATGAGGATGTGCTGGGGCTCGAGCCGCTCATGGATCTGGGCTGGATCGCGACCTATGGCAATAAGGCCAGTAGGCCGGTCCGACTCAGCATTCTCAGCGAAGGCGGGTGAGGGACGGCGGTTCCCGATACTTCCATCGCAGTCGGCGATGCGGACGAGGCGCTGGCGCGGATGCGCGCGGCCGGCATCGCCATCGAATACGGTCCCGCCGACGAACCGCGGGGTGTCAGGTGCCTTTATGTGCGCGACCCGTTCGGCACGTCAATATCCTCGCGCACCGATGAGAGGGCAGCAGTTCGTCCGCCGGCGGATGAGCGGTGAGCTTCTCCCTCCCGCACGAAGTGGGGGAGGGTACCACGCGGCAGCGTGACGGGTGGGGGCATGGCGCAATGCTGGCTCGCCCCACCCCACCCGGCGCTTCGCGCCACCCTCCCCGCTGAAGCCAGGAGGGAAAAGGAAGGGGAGCGGGGAAGTGATCGTTACTTCTTTCGCACCAGGGTTACGCCGTCGCCGATGGGGACCATGGAGAAATCGA
>JAEUMG010000097.1 GCA_016793355.1 Hyphomicrobiales bacterium | reverse complement strand
AGGGTATACTGACCCTCGATTGAGGTCACAGATGGAACGCACCACCCTTGCCCTGCACCTGATGCTCATCGCCATGGGCACCGGTATGAGCTTCTCCAATCTCGTCAATATACGCCTGGCGATGATCAAGGGCGGCGATCTTGCCAAGGGGCTTGCATTGCAGCGGCGCACTATAGCCCAGATTGCCGACGGCGTTATCGCGCTGATCTGGGTGACGGGGCTCTTGCTGCTTTGGCTGGAGCCGGTCACGCCGTCCTTCTGGTTCTACGGCAAGATCGCCTTCGTGGTCGTGCTGACCCTCTGTCACGGTCTTGCGCGGCGCACGGCCGGCGAAATGGCCCGCAGCGGCAATACCGCGCTGATGCCCCGCCTGCGCAACTTCATCGCAGGCGTCTGGCTTAGCGCGCTCGTGGCGATTGCCCTGGCGGTCATCGCCTTCCGATAGGGCTCATGCCGCGGGCACCGCTACGATTGACGCCGGAGCTCGTCGAGCGCGTTGCGCGCATCGAACCCGACGAAGGCTACGAGCCGCATGTCGAGGTCTTCAGCGACACCGATTACGAAGATCATCTTCAGGAGTTTCTTGCGCCGTCGATGCCTGACGATCCCATATGGGTCTTCGCCTATGGTTCGCTGATCTGGAAGCCGGGTTTCGCCCATGTCGAGACGCGGCGCGGCGTGGCCGAAGGCTGGCAACGGTCTTTCTGCCTCAGGATCACACGATTTCGCGGAACACGGGCGCAGCCGGGTCTGATGATGCAACTCGACCGCGGCGGTTCCTGCGAAGGACTGCTGATGAGATTGGCGCCCGGTGTAGAACTGGACGAATTGCGCGGGTTGTGGCGGCGCGAGATGTCGGCCAAGCCGCCGAGCAACATGCCACGCTGGATCGACGTGACCAGCGGGCCTGAAACCATCAGGGCCATCGCCTTCACCGCCAATCCCGCCAAGGACAATTATGACTGCGGGCTGCCTGCGGACCAGGTGGCGGAGACTCTGGTCCTGGCAGCGGGTCACTGGGGAAGCGGCGCGGAGTATCTCTTTCACACTGTCACGGCACTGGAGCGCGCGGGCATCCACGATCCGTATCTGTGGGAATTGCAGGAGATGGTAGCGGAGCGGATCGCAGCGCTGCCGCCCGTCAATCGATCCTGAGCATCGCCTTGGCTTCGCCCGTCACATCGAGCCCCTCGGTTTCATGCCCCTCGGCGCAGAGTTGCCGGGCTTGTTCCTTCATGTCTTCAAGCTGGGCGCGTTCGTCGCCCGACAGCTCCATCGAGGCGAGCGCCTTCTCGATCTTGGCGATGTCGTCTTCGCACTGACCGGCACTGGCGGTTCCCGTCGACATCGCCAAGCCGCAAACCGCGGCAAACAGTCTTTTCATGGTGGTCCCCCGTCTCCGGCCGGGCAGTGCCAGAAAATAATGACCGAACTGTGCCGACGCCAGCCTGGTTAGCGGCGCGCCTTCTCGCCGCCGGCGAGCACGATGACGGCGATGATGATGAGACCGGTAGCGAGGTATCGCAGACCGGCGGAGAGCTGATAGGTGTTCAGCATCGATTGCACGAGAAAAAGAAACAGAGCCGCACCCCACAGACCCGGAAGGTTGGCATTGCCGCCCGCAACCGACGTGCCGCCGATCACCACGACCGCGATCGAGGCGAGAAGATACTGCTCGCCCATTGACAGCGACGATCCGCCGGAGAAGCCGGAAAAAAGATATCCGCAAAGTGCCGCGAGCATGGCGCTCAACACATAGGTCATGAAGCGGATGCGCTCGACCTTGATTCCGGCCAGCGCGGCGGCGCGCTGATTCTGGCCGATTGCGATGACCGATCGCCCATAGACGGTGCGATGCAGAACCACGCCCATGACAGCGGCCAGAAAGGCGACGCAAATAGCGAGAACCGGGACGCCCGCAACCTGGGCGGTGGTAAAATCGGCGAGCATGGGCGGCGGTTTTATGCGCAAGCCCCGACCATAGGCGATGGCTGTCGACAGCACGACGAAGCTCGATGACAGTGTAGCGATGATCGGCGGGATTCGCAGGATCAGGATCAGGGCGTAGTTGAAGACGCCGACGGCAAGCCCGCAGGCGAGTGCCGCGACAAGAGAAAGAAGGATCATCGAATCCTGGGTATCGGCGACCTTCATGGCGACCGATCCGGCAAGCGTGATCGTCGCCGGGATCGACAGATCGACATTGCCGGGGCCGAGCGTGATCACGAACATCTGGCCGATGCCGACAATCACGAAAAAGGTGGCAAAGGTGAATGCCGCGGTCAGGAGCTGTTCGCCGCCCTGGCCGCCGGTGAAGGCAATGGTCGCGAGCCAGGTCGCGAAGGCGGCGACGAAGGACCACAGCCAGGGCTTGTCGGCGATCCGGCGCAGCATCGTCATATCGGCTTCTCCAGGCGATCGATAATGGCGCGCAAGGCGAGCACGATGATCAGGATCGCGCCCTGGGCGCCGATCTGCCAGTCGGGCGGAATGCGCATGAAGGCGAGGAACGAGGCCGCGAGTGTCAGCGTCATCGCACCGATCACCGCGCCCACCGGCGATACGCGGCCGCCGACGAAGCTGCCGCCCCCGAGGATGACCCCCGCGATCGAGAGGAGCGTGTAGCGCTCCGCGACATTGGCCTGCGCCGAAGTGGTGAGGCCGATCAGGGCAAGGCCCGCCAGCATGCCGAAGAAGCCGGCGAGCCCGAACATTGTGACCTTGGTCTTAAGCAGTGACCAGCCGGCGCGCTCGATCGCTTTCGGATTGCCGCCCGAACCCCGCAGTATCGAACCATAGGAGGTATTCATCAGGCCGACATGCGCGACCGCGGCGATGACGACGGCGGCGAGAATGGGGAAGGGAATAACGAGGCCGCCAAGAAACGGGATCGGCGGCGGTTTGTATTTCATGAGCGCCGCGAGCCAGCCCGGCGACTGGCCGCCGGGCGTCGGCAGGACGAGGATGGCGAGGCCCAGCCACACGAAGGACATGCCGAGCGTCACGACAATCGACGGCAGTTTGCGCAAATGGATGAGCGCACCCAGCAGCATGTAGACGAGAATGCCGCCGATCAGCGCCAGCAGCCCCAGAACCGGTATCTCCTGCAGCCATGTGGCGGCGATGCACACGACGAAACCCACATAGGCGCCGATCGACAGGTCGAGATCGTTGACGGTGATGACGCACATCTGCGCGATCGTCGCCAGTGCAATCGGGATCGCCAGGTTGAACATCAGTTGGAAGCCGAGCGGGCTGATGGCGCGCGGATTCAGGTGGTAGACGGCGATCAAGAGGATCGCGAGCGACAGGGCAGGGAGGATCGCCCTGAGGAACCGTGCCGGCGAGACCGCGGTCATAGTGCCTCTGCAAAGGAGGAGTGGAGCACCTTCTCCTCGGTCAGCTCGTCTCGGGCGAGATCGGCGACAATGCAGCCGTTGCGGAAAACATAGACGTGGTCGCAGTTCTTCAACTCGTCCATCTCGGTCGTGTACCAGATGAAAGTGCGGCCGCTTTCCGCTTCCGCGCGGATGATGCCATAGACCTCCTGCTTGGTACCGATATCGACGCCGCGCATGGGATCGTCCATGAGAACGATCTTGGCATCCGAACCCAGGGCGCGGGCGAAGAGCGCCTTCTGCTGGTTGCCGCCCGACAGCGAAAGGATATTGTTCTTCATGTCCGGCGTGCGGATGGCGATGCGCTTTCGCCAGTTCTCGGCCATCTCGTCCTCGCGCGCCGGATCAATCAGCCAGCCTTTCAGCATGCGGCGGATCGACCCGATGCCGATATTGCGGCCGATCGACCAGAGCGGAAAGATGCCGTCATTCTGCCGGTCGCCGGCGACGAGGGCTACGGGCGCAGCGACCGATGCATTGCGGTTTCGGCGCTGTGCCGAGAAAAAGAGACTGCGCAGGATCTCCGTCTGGCCCTGGCCGCCAAGGCCGGCAAGGCCTACGACTTCGCCGCGATAAGCACGCAGTTCCTTCTCATCGCCCTGCCTGCCGCTCCTGGCGCGCGCCATTGGCTCGCCGGTGTGGCGCTTGGAGGCGAGCTTTGCCGCGTCTTCGGCGGAGAGGGCCTTGGCGACGCTACCCATGGCGGCGACGAGGCTGTCACGCGTGAATTCCCGCGCCGGCCGCTCGGCGACGACCTTGCCGTCGCGCATGACAATGATGCGGTCGGAAGCCTTGAGGATTTCGCCGAGCAGATGCGAGATCAGGATGCAGGAGCCGCCGGCTGCCACGAAGCGGCGCACGAAGTCGAGAAGCTGGCCAGCGACGACGGCATCAAGCGAGGAGGTGGGCTCGTCGAGGATGACGAGCTTCACCGGAATGTCGGTCACGGTGAAGGCGCGGGCGATCTCGACCATCTGCCGGCGCGCGATCGACAGGTCACCGACATTGTCGCCGGCCTTAATGCCATGTCCCGGAAATATTTCGTCGAGCTTCCGGATGATCAGTTCGCCCGAGCGCTTGCGCCATCCCCAGCCTCGGAGGCTGCCATGGAACACGTGAGCATTCTCGGCGACCGTCAGATTGGGGCAAAGCGAAAGCTCCTGGAAGACGCAGCGTATTCCGCGCTGTTGGGCGAGAGAGACGGAATAGGAGCCGGTGAGATTGTCGGCTTCGACAGTGATCGTCCCGCGATCGGGTGCGAGCGTACCGGCGAGCACATGCATGAGGGTGGATTTGCCGGCGCCGTTGTGGCCGACGAGCCCGACGCACTCTCCCGCACGGCAAACCAGATCGACGCCGGCAAGAGCATGGACGGCGCCGAAACTCTTTTCGACGCCGTCCAGCCTCACGATGGCTTCAGTCTTGCCGTTCATCGCCCCGAAGATAGCCCCTCACAGTCCCCGAGGCTCGAGGATAGTCTACTTCTTCGCCGCGTCGACAACCTTCTGCGCGTCCTCCGCCGTATATTCGACATTGGCGACGCCACCCGCTTCGGTATTGGCGAGGTTCTGCTCGAGATTGTCCTGATCGATGCGCAAGAACGGGACGACGAGGTCTTTCGGCACATCCTTGCCGTCGAGGATCATCTGCGCGACCCAGAAGGCGAGCGTTGAGACGCCCGGTGCGATCGAGACCGACATGGTCTCATAGCCATTGGCGTCCTTCTGCTCCTTCCACCACTTCAATTCGTCTTCGCGGTTGCCCATGATGATGAGCGGGGTCGGTCGGCCGGCAGCCTTGAAGGCCTGCGCCGCGCCATAGCCGTCGCCGCCCTGCGTCACCACCGCGGCGATCTCCGGTAGGCTCGGCAGGATGCCGGCAACGGCCGCCTGCGCCTTGGCCTGGTCCCAATCGCCATGGACGGAGCCGACAATCTTGAATTGCGGGTTCTCGGCGACGCCCTCATGAATGCCCTTGGAGATTTCGTCATCGACAAAGACGCCGGCGAGTCCGCGGATCTCCAAGAGATTGCCGCCCTGAGGCATCTTGTCCTTGAGGTAGAGCACCTCGTCCTTGCCCATCTGCTTGAAGTCGACGGCGATGCGCCAGGCACAGGGCTCGGTGACAATGCCATCGAAGGATACAACAACCACGCCGGCATCGCAGGCTTCTTTCACCGCGCCATTCAGCGCGTCGGGCGAAGCGGCGTTGAGAACAATCGCGTTGTAGCCCTGCAGAACCAGGTTCTGAATCTGAGCGGCCTGTTCGGTCACCTGGTTTTCGGCGGTGGTGAAGGGGTCGGCGGCGGCAACAATGCCGGCTTCAACCGCCGGTTTCGTGACCTTGTCCCAGCTTCTGAGCATGGCCTGGCGCCAGGAGTTTCCGGCGTAGTTGTTCGAAAGCGCGATCTTCTTGTCTTTTGTATCGGCAATGGCGTGGCTGGCGGCGAAGAGTGCGGCGGCCGCAACGGCGCAGGCGAATGTCCTCTTGAGCATCTGAATCCTCCCATATGGTCGCGTGAAAAGCGGCCGGTTGTATCCGGTCCGAACTAGCATGTTAGCAGCTTTGACTCGGCTGGCAATGGTTACCGGCAGGATTGGCTGCGAATTCGGCCTTGCACCAAACCGTACCAACGCTAATTACTATTTAGCGGTGAATGACATGCAGCAAGGACCGACGACATGATCGACGTCCATTTCTGGCCGACCCCCAATGGCAAGAAGGTGACCATCCTGCTTGAGGAACTAGGCATCGAATACCGGATAGTCCCCGTCAATATCGGGCGTGGCGACCAGTTCGAGAAAAGCTTCCTCAGGCTCAATCCCAATCACCGTATGCCGGTCGTCGTCGACCATGCGCCGAAGGGCGGCGGTGCGCCGATCAGCGTTTTCGAATCCGGTGCGATCATGATGTATCTCGCCGAGAAGGAAGGCCGCTTCTGGCCACAGGATCTGCGCGGAAAGTATGAAGTGAC
>JAEUMG010000094.1 GCA_016793355.1 Hyphomicrobiales bacterium | reverse complement strand
GGCTGCAGCCGTGAACATCGCCAATGGCGAAGGTCAGCGTGTCATCAGCCTCCGGCTGGCTTGCCATTGACCGTGAAGCCGAACTTTGACGCTACACCCGGATAGCGCCGCTTCAGCCAGGAGCCGACTCCAACCGTGGATTTGCGGCGGAAGCGGCGGATCGGCGCTGAATCATGGGAAAGCACGATGAGGCCCACCGGCACCATCCAGAATCCGACAATGGGAAGAAAGCCGACAAGGCCACCCGCTACCAGCGCGCCGCCGACGATGCGGCGATGCAAACGGCGCTTCGGAAGCCCGACCTTATGTCGCCCGAACCGGATGTGGGCCACTGCATCTCCTCGGTTGATCTCTGCCCGCAATATGGCGCCGCAGGCGGACAGGTTCCAGTCGGCGGAAAAGACTTTTAACCCGCGATGGCCTCTGCTATAGCGCCCACCGGCTGATCCCCGATAGCTCAGTTGGTAGAGCATTCGACTGTTAATCGAATGGTCGCTGGTTCGAGTCCAGCTCGGGGAGCCAATCTTTTCAATAGCTTAGGCGCCAAGGCCTAGATATACGGAGGGCCGCTACGGTACCCGTAGACGGAAGCATTGCGCTTTATCTTCGTACCTAGATTCCACTGCGCTTAACGCGAAGCCACCGGCAAAGCCGGGTTGCCGAACGCTAGGATCGACCAAGGACCTTGACCCAGGTCAAGGCCAAGTCGACTACAACCCCTAGTTTATAGTTTTTCTGGGGAGCCTGGCGATGTCATCAAGTTGGCGCAGGATCACATCATTTTCAGTTCTGTTGTGGACGGCTGCAACGGCGCTGATGCTCGGTTCTCCGCCAGTCCTCGCGCAGGATCGTCCCCCCAACATCCTTCTGATCGTCGCAGATGATGCCGGCTATGCCGACATTGGCAGCTTCGGCGGAGAAATCCAGACGCCCAATCTCGACGCTCTGGCGTCCGTCGGCGTCCGGTTTACGCAGTTCAGCGTGAGCGCCACTTGCTCACCCTCCCGTTCGATGCTGCTCAGCGGCACCGACAACCACATTGCCGGGCTCGGAAACATGGCAGAGTTCATGGCCCCCAATCAGAAGGGGAAACCAGGGTATGAGGGATATCTCAATGACCGCATTGTGCCGATTTCGTCGCTTCTTAGAGACGCAGGCTACAATACTTACATGGCCGGCAAGTGGCACATGGGCGAGGAACCGGAGCAATTTCCAGCGGCGCGCGGCTTCATTCGCGACCTCACGCTCATTCCCGGCGGTGGCAGCCACTTGGCGGACATGTGGGGGGCGAGAGGCGAGCGGCAGCTCTATACCTACAACGGAAGGCCAATCCAGGCGCTCCGTCCCGGATTTCATTCAAGCGAAGATTATACGGCAGCCATCATCGACAGCATCGAGGAGAATGGCAGGGACGGCAAACCGTTCTTTGCCTACCTGGCGCTGCAGGCTCCGCACGACCCATTTCAGCTCCCGGCCGAATGGCGTGACCGATACAAGGGCCGTTACGACGAGGGTTATGATGCCGTAAGGGCAAAGCGCATAGAACGGATGAAGGAGCTTGGCGTCCTCGATCCGAAGGCGACTGTCTCTCCCCGGCTCGCCAGCATTCCCGCCTGGACCGATATGTCCCCGGAAGAAAGACGAATGTCGGCGCGGCGCATGGAACTCTACGCGGCCATGGTTGAGCACATGGATGCGAATATCGGCAAGCTGATTGGCTACCTGAAGACCAGTGGTCTTTACGAAAACACGCTCATCATCTTCCTGTCCGACAATGGCCCCGAAGGTAATGTCATGATGGTTGGAGCTCCTTGGGACAATGGGGACTTCGAGAACTGGGGCAAGCGCGGCACGTTCATACAGTACGGCCGGTCCTAGGCTCAGGCAGGCGCCGGTCCGTTCCGCATGCTCAAGGGCTTCGTTTCCGAGGGCGGAATTCGCGCGCCATTGATCATCGCCGGAAAAGACGTTGGAGGCAGCGGCCGAATCTCCGACGCCGTTACACACATCATGGACATTCCGGCGACGATCCTGGATGTCGCGGGCGTTTCCCATCCCAGTACTTATCATGACAAGCCGGTCGCACCATTGCAGGGGAGAAGCCTCACTCCCATCCTGAGCAACAAGAGTGACTCAGTTCGCGGTCCATCGGACTGGATCGGATGGGAGCTCTTTGGCAATCGCGCCGTTCGCGAGGGCGATTGGAAATTACTTTGGCTGTGCAGACCGCATGGAACAGGCGATTGGCAACTCTATGACCTGAAAGCCGACCCGGGCGAAACGAACGATCTGGCGGCCGTTGAAGTGGACGTTCGGGATCGGCTCATCCGGCATTGGGATACCTACGCCAAGGCCAACAATGTGATCCTGCCAAGCACCTCGCCTGTCTGCCCCGACTAAGGGCCAGCGAGCTGCCGGTGGCGATCGGGTACCAAGCAGGACACAGTAATAGGTCAGAGCGATCGGGTTAGGGGATCAATGGGGCTGCAAATGGCAAGAAACTTTGGACTTACCGTTTTGGGTCTATTCGCGCTCACAGTTATGATCTCGCCGCAGGCACGGGCGGCTGAAGGCGCGCTCGGCTTCTATCTCCTGGGCTCCAAGACGATGATGGCGGGTTACCTCCCAGGGCCGGGCGTGTATGGCGGATTGTGGAATTATGGCTATTCCGGCAGCGGTAACATCGATTTCGAGTCGGGCGGTGTCACGGTGTCGGGTAATATCGATGCCGATGCATACATCGCCATGCCTTCACTTCTTTGGGTCCTGGATGCGGATGCATTGGGAGGCCACGTCGCTTTTTCCGCAACCACCCCTTATGGCGGAAAGTCACTCAAAGCCGATGCGCTCCTCACCGGACCTCGCGGTGGCGTTCTCGCGACCAACTACGGATCCGACAACTGGGCTTTTGGCGACCCCGTTCTCGGAGCGGCATGGGGTGGACACAGCGGAAAGCTATTCTACTCGCTCGGCGCGCTCCTCAATGTGCCAGTCGGACCTTGGGAAAAAGGAAACCCCATCAATATCAGCTTCAATCGCTGGGCCTTCGACACGACCGCCGCCATCACCTATCTGGACCCCGCGACCGGTCTCGAACTGTCGGGAGCGGCAGGCTTGACCTTCAACGGAGAAAATCCGGAGACCAACTACGAAACCGGAACGGAATTCCACTTTGAATGGGCAACAATGCTGCATGCCTCCCACACCTTCAGCGTCGGTTTTACCGGTTACGCTTACAAGCAGATTACCGGCGATAGCGGCTCGGGCGCGGTTCTCGGGGGGTTCGAAGGCGAAGTTTATGCAATCGGTCCGGCGCTCAGCTACACTTTCGCAATCGGCACTATCCCAATCGTCACAAACCTGAGCTATCTGCGCGAATTCGGTGCCAAGAACCGACTTGAAGGGGATGTCGGCTTCGTCAATCTTGCCATCCCGCTCGGCGGCCAGACACCGCATTGAGAGATTCACTATCCACTTTCAGCCGATTCTTGGTCTCGTTCGGCCAGTTGACGAGCTCGACTTCCTTTTGCCCACCCAGAGGGGTTGGTATATTGTCGTCCGGACACCAAATGTCCCTGGCCCGCCGTCTAGCCAAGCCGCGATGCCGCGAGAAAATATACATCTGTTCCGGCGGACATCGGAGATCCTCCGATGGTGCAATGCACATCGTTCGATAGTTGATTAAGAATGTAGCAGCCACCTTTTCCACCTCATCGCGCGATTCTGCCGGCTCTCCTTTACGCTTCTGTCCGTCGGCTCCGATCAATTGAAATCGCCGTCATTCTTGCGCGGTTTCGGCCCGGGCGATCGTGAACGCCAGTTCGGCTGTTTCGATTTCGCAGCCCGACCGCTTCGGGCCGCGGCGTCGCTCCGAAGCAAGTTCCAAGATTGAATGTCGCGGGGACATTCGAGAAGTTTATCCAGGGCAGCGTGCCAAGCCTGCCGATATGGCCGCTTCAGTTGCACCTCAAGCACGTCCTGTCGGTCGGTCCAAGTTTCGTGAAGCTGAAAACGATTCTCGTCATCCAGATCAACATGCAGCGCGGCATACCGAAACGTGCGCTCATGGCGCATCTTGTCGAGCACCGGATTGAGCAGGGCCAGAAAGCGGGCACGCTGCGCAGGACGGACGCGGAAGGTGATGACGTAGGTTTCGCTCATGCGGCACCAGTATCAAGAAAGCCGGTGACCGCAGCGATTCGGCCTTGCTCGTCGACGCGCACGAAATCGGTTCCTCGCGCCACCGGCTCGCCATTTTCGGGCGAAAGCGCCCATGAGAAACGGATATTGCAACCATGCCCGTCCACCGCGCCATGGAGCTTGAAGCCGAGTCCGGGGAATTGGGCGCGAGCCGCCGAGATCATGGCCGAAATACCTTCGCGGCCCTCGCCATGCATCAATGGGTCACTATAGCGGGCATCCTCCGCCCAATCATTGAGCAACAATCGCCGTTGCGCCTCGTCAGCCTCATTCCATGTTGCGAGATACAGCGCTGCGATTTTATCGAAGTCGTTCATCGGTCGTCGTCTCCTGCTGTTGATGGGCGGCAGGATAATGGTCAGTTTGCCGGCATGCGATTACGCCGGAGGTAATGGCATTGAGATGAAACCATGTTACCTCTCGGCCATGCGGACCGGCAGCGAAACGGTTGGTGATATTCTGCGCAACTGGCGGCAGCTTCGTCGCTTCAGTCAGATGGGGCTCGCCAACGAGGCCGAGATTTCCGCACGTCATCTCAGCTTCGTGGAAAGCGGCCGGTCCCGCCCAAGCCGCGAGGTGTTGCTGCGGCTGGCGGAGCCGCTGCAATTGCCCTTGCGGGAGCGCAACCGCCTTTTCCTGGCAAGCGGCTACGCGCCCCCGCATGCCGAAGATGCGATGCACGGTCCCGAAATGACTGCCATCAAGGCGCTGATCGAACAGGTCTTAACGGCGCAGATGCCCTACCCGGCGCTTGCGGTTGATCGGCATTGGACGCTCGTCTCGGCAAATAGGGCGCTTTTGGGTCTCATCGGCGGGGCCGCCCCTCACCTGCTTGAGCCGCCGGTGAACGTCCTTCGCCTCAGCCTGTCGCCGGACGGTCTGGCGCCGGCCATCATGAACCTCGCCGAGTGGCGCCACCACATCCTGACCCGCCTACGCCAAGACGCCGACACTGCGGGCGATCTCGCGCTGCTCGGCCTCTATGACGAGCTCAAGGCGCTTCCTTGTCCGGCCTCGGTACATCCGCCACGTCCGCCAAATGCGGTAGCCGTGCCACTGGTGCTGCGCCATCCGGCAATCGAAGGGCCGCTAACGCTTCTCTCGACCACAACCGTGTTCGGCACCGCAACCAACGTGACCCTCGCCGAGCTGACGCTCGAATGTTTCTACCCCGCTGACGCAGCAACACGAATTGCCTTAACGCGCCTGGGGCAAGAGCAGGCGTCAGCCGGCGCATAGGGCCCGTGGCCGACGTCTTCGTCGCGTGCAGATCGAGCCTTGACTCGTCCATTTTAAGGCCATGAATCTCTGCAAAATGTAACTTGTTATCCCTCTGATATTCTCTCTAAATTGGCGATTTGGGGGCTTGGTATTTTGACACCACTGGACGGCATGCGGATCCTCTTTGTTTGGATGATTTTCCTGTGGGCGGCTGCCGGTACTGTAAGTGTCGAAGCTGCAAAGCCAGGTTCCGGGAAGCAGCTCGAAGCCCCGGGAAGCGGCAAGTCCGAGGCGACTGGCCCAGGCGGATTGGCAATGCCGGGCGCCGGCGGCGAGCCTGAGCTTCTGATCGAACCCGGTACGCACACCGCCCCTGTCCGCCATGTCATCCTGAGCCCTGATCAGAAGACGATGATCACGGCCGCCTTTGACAAGACCATCCGCGTCTGGAGCGTCCCTGACGGCAAACTGCAGAAGATCCTGCGCGTGCCGATCGGGGAGGGTTTCGAAGGATCGCTCTTCGGAGTTGCCATCAGTCCCGACGGCAAGACGCTGGCCGCCGGCGGCTGGATGAAACAGCAATATATCTACACGATCGATCTGATGTCGGGGAAAATCCTGCGTGCCTACGGCCCCAACGCGGAAACCCTGCTCAACCTTGCCTTTTCGCCGGACGGCAAGTCGCTGGCCGCCACGTTCAACCTGAAGGTCGGCATGCGGATCTGGGACGTGGCAACGGGTGAGCTCAAATTCGAGGACACCAATTACGGCGGCGAAACACGCGGCCTCGCCTATCGCTCCGACGGCTATTTCGCGACCGCATCGCATGACGGGCTGATCCGCTTCTACAATCCGGACGGCACCTTTCTTGCCAGCGTTCCGATGAAGAGCGGCCAGCAGGGCTCGAACATCGCCTTTTCGCCGGACGGCAACAGGCTGGCTGTCACCTATAACGATGGTCCCCTGATCGATGTGCTGAATGTCAGCGACTTCTCGTGGTTTCCCTCCCCCGATACCTCCGGCTTCAACAATGGCGATGTCGGAGCGGTCGCGTGGTCGCAGGACGGCAGGTACATTTACGCCGGCGGCCGATTGCGCGACGCCAATGGCTGGTATCAGCTTGTGCGCTGGGCGGACCAGGGCAATGGCGAGCGCAGCACGGTGCATCTGTCCGCCAACACCATCTTTGATATCGAGCCTTACGGCCAGGATGGCGTCGTCTTCGTCAACGGGCAGCCCGCGCTGAATATCTATTCGGGTGGCGAGATCATCATGGGCATCTATCCGGCGACGGCCGGGATGGGCCTGATGGGCAAGGACTCGATCACCGCAAACGAGGACGGATCCCAGGTCCGCTTCGCCTTCGACTACGGCGCGACCCAGCAATACATGTTCGACCTCAACACCCTCGAGCTCAAGGACATGAAGGGTATCCCCGATCGTCTGAAGGGTGCCGATACGACGAGCCTGCCGATTACCAAGTGGAACACCTTCGCGGCGCCGGAACTCAACGGCAAGCCGGTCGACTTCGAAATTGCCGAAGTGAGCCATTCGCTGGCGATCGCCGACGACAAGTCGAAATTCGTCATCGGCAGTTCTTGGTATATCCGTGAGTACGACAAGGATGGGCGCTTTCTCTGGCGAAGCCCGGTTGCCGGGTCTGCCTGGGGAGTGACCTACGCGCAGCACGGCAACCTCATCATTGCCGCCGTCGGCGACGGAACCATTCGCTGGTTCCGCGCAAGCGACGGCGCGCCCCTGCTTTCGCTCTTTGTCCAGACCATGGACAATCGCTGGATCCTCTGGACGCCCAAAGGTTACTACACCGCCTCTGCGGGCGGCGAAAACCTGATCGGCTGGAACGTCAATCGCGGCGATACAGTGGCGCCGGATTATTTCCCGGCCTCAAGCTTCAGGCACGTATTCTACCGCCCCGACATCGTACAGCGAGTCATCGCCGCGCTTGACGAGGACGCCGCGATTCAGAAGGCCAATCTTGATGCCGGCCGCAAGAATGAAACCGTCCAGGAAACTGTCCGCGACATTCTTCCGCCGGTGGTCGAACTCGCCATGGACAGCGACGTGATCAACACCGCACTCTCGCCGGTCGAGGTCAAGTACAAGGTCCGCTCGCCCAATGGCGAGCCGGTCGAGTCCGTGGAGATCCTGATCGACGGAAGGCCTCTCGAGGCGCGCGGCGCAATCCCGGTGCCGGATGATGAGGAAATTCAGGACCTGAGCGTCCCCATTCCGCAAAAGAGCGTCGAGATCGGCATCATCGCACGCACCAAGTCGGGGGCGAGCGAGGCCAAGATCGTTAAGGTGAACTGGGACGGGGCCGCTGCCGACATGCTGAAGCCCAAGCTCTATGCCGTGATAGTCGGCGTCAGCGACTATGACGCGGACTCGCTCAAACTGAAATACGCCGCCAAGGATGCCAGCGATTTTGCCGAAGGCATAAAGCGCCAGGAGGGCGGCCTTTACGGCAAGGTCGAGGTCAGATTGCTGACCGACAAGAAGGCCACCCGCGACAGTATCGTCGAGGCGCTGGAGTGGCTCGAAGGCGAAGTCACCAGCCGCGATGTCGGCATGGTTTTCATGGCGGGCCACGGCGTCACCGACAATCGCCAGCGCTTTTTCTACCTCCCCTCCGACGCCGATATGGAAAGGCTGCGCTCGACTGCGGTCTCGCGTGACGAGATGCTCAACACGATGAGCAACCTTGCCGGAAAGGCCTTGATGTTCATCGATGCATGCCACTCCGCGGCGAGCCTTCAAGGCGAACAGACGCGCGGCAGCGCTGCCGACATCACCGCCGTCGTCAATGAACTGTCGAGCGTGGAGAACGGTGTGGTCATGTTCGCGTCCTCAACCGGC
>JAEUMG010000401.1 GCA_016793355.1 Hyphomicrobiales bacterium | reverse complement strand
CACGATCATGTAATTCACGGCCATGTCGCGCGACTGCCGCCATTCGCCCGAGAGCGGATTGTAAACGACGCCGGTGCGGTCGCGGATCGCCAGATTGTTGCCGAGGAGCCAGGCTTCGAGTTCTTCCGGGGTGATGAATTTTTCCCATTGATGCGTGCCCTTCGGCAGCCAGCCGAGGACATATTCCGCGCCGATGATGGCGAGCCCGAAGGATTTGAGCGTGCGGTTGAGCGTGGCCAGGAAAAGCAGGCCATTGGGCCGCAAAAGCCCGGAGCAGGTCGCAACGAAATTCACCGGCGAGGGCACATGTTCAATAACCTCCATGGCAAGAACGATGTCGTAGGCGCCGCCACCGGCCAGCAGGTCCTCGGCGGTTCCGACGCGATAGTCGATCGCCAGACCCATTTCCTCGGCATGCACTCGCCCCGTTGTAATATTTCGCTCTGACGGGTCGACGCCCGTTACGCTTGCGCCAAGCCGCGTCAATGGCTCGCAGAGCAAGCCCCCGCCGCAGCCCACGTCCAGAAGGCTCAAACCAGCCAGCGGACGGCCCTCGAATGGGTCCCGATGGAACCGGGCTGTCGCCTGTTCCCGGATATAGGCGAGGCGGACCGGATTGAATTTGTGGAGCACGGCGAATTTCCCGGCCGGGTCCCACCATTGGGCCGCCAATTGAGAGAATTTCTCAACTTCTGCGGGATCGAGGGTGGCGTGATTGTCGCGGTTCATGAGGGCTCCTGGAGGGCGGCTGCCGTTATTGCATAGATGGAGTCCGTCATCTATGAGTACGCCGCGCTGGCGCCCTTTGGTTCAATCACAGCAGACTGGGAGGGGCCGCTCCGGGCAACCGGCAAGCGGGGGATGAAGGACTGGCCATGGGCCGTTTGGTGATGAAATTTGGGGGCACCTCGGTTGCCGACATCGACCGGATCCGGAACGTGGCGCGCCATGTCGAGCGCGAGGTCAAAGCGGGGCATCAGGTGGCTGTCGTCGTTTCCGCCATGGCGGGGACCACCGATCGGCTAGTCGGATGGTGCCGCGATGCCGCACCCGTCCATGACGCTAGGGAATATGATGCCGTTGTTGCCTCCGGCGAGCAGGTGACCGCCGGTCTTCTAGCCATTACCTTGCAGGATATTGGAATTCCGGCTCGATCATGGAGCGGGTGGCAGATCCCGATCCGCACCGATGGCGTCCATGGCGCGGCCCGGATTGCCGAAATCGATGCGAAGGAACTGCGCAAGCGCATGGAACAGGGCCAGGTTGCCGTCATTGCCGGGTTCCAGGGATTGGGCCCGGACAAGCGCGTTACAACCCTAGGGCGTGGCGGTTCGGACACCTCAGCGGTCGCAGTTGCAGCGGCGCTGGAAGCGCGCTGCGACATTTATACCGATGTCGACGGTGTATACACAACCGACCCGCGGATCGTGTCCAAGGCCCGCAAGCTTTCCCGTATCTCCTATGAGGAGATGCTCGAACAGGCATCCCTGGGTGCCAAGGTGTTACAGACGCGTTCGGTTGAACTGGCCATGGTATACAAGGTGCCGCTGCAGGTCCGCTCGAGCTTCGATCCGCCGGATTCGCTGGATCAGGATCGGGCAGACGGCACGGGACCGGGGACTCTCGTTTGCGATGAGGATGAGATCGTGGAACAGCATGTTGTTAGCGGCATCGCCTATTCGCGCGATGAGGCAAAAGTCTCAATCCGGAAGGTCAAGGACAGGCCAGGCGTCTCCGCATCGATCTTCGGGCCCTTGGCCGAGGCTGACATCAGCGTCGACATGATCGTCCAGAACGTCTCGGCCGACGGCGAGACCGCCAATATTACTTTCACGCTCGCGCGCAAGGATCTGCGCAAGGCGCTCGAGGTGTTGAACCGCGTCAAGGACAAGGTCGGGTTTCTCGAGCTCACGCATTCCGAAGACGTCGCCAAGGTTTCGGTTGTCGGGATCGGCATGCGCAGCCATGCCGGCGTGGCTGCGCGTATGTTCAAGGCGCTTGCCGACAAGGGGATCAACATCCAGGCGATCACGACGTCGGAGATCAAGGTCAGCGTCCTTATCGACGAGGCCTATACGGAACTCGCCGTCCGCGCCCTGCATGCCGCCTATGGACTCGAGGCGGCAAACTAGAATCATGGCGACGATTCACTTCACCTTCCAAGCATGCAAAGGCCGTTGGAAAACGGCCCGCGCCCGTATGCGCGAGGACACCGCCTGATGGCTTCTTCCGCCCTCGGCCCGCGTGTCCTGCTCCGGCGGCTCCGCGAGGTGATGGCGGAACGGGAGACGGCGCAGAAGC
>JAEUMG010000378.1 GCA_016793355.1 Hyphomicrobiales bacterium | reverse complement strand
CGTATCGAATTCGACGACAAGATCGATCTCAGTGTTCCTGTCGATGAAAGATCGCGCGGCACATTGCGGGCGATCCAGCTCGTCTTCCAGAATCCGGACGCCTCACTCAATCCGCGCCAGACGATCGTCGAAATCCTTGCTCAGCCCTTGCGTCTCTATTTCAATGCATCGCGTGCCGAAGTGACCGGGCGCGCCGGCGCACTGCTGCGCGATGTGCGTCTGGATGAGAGTTATCTCAATCGCTATCCGGGGCAATTGTCGGGCGGTGAGCGCCAGCGCGTCGCGATTGCGCGTGCCTTTGCCGCCGAGCCCGATGTGATCTTGTGCGATGAAGTGACGTCAGCGCTCGATGTGTCGGTGCAGGCTTCGGTCTTGCGGCTCCTGCGCGAGCTCAGCCGCAAGCGAAACGTCGCCTGCATTCTCGTCTCGCATGACCTGGCGGTGGTGCAGGCGTTGGCGCATCGCATCGCGGTTCTCTATCGCGGATGCCTGGTCGAGATCGGCCCGTCGCAGCAGGTGTGCGGCGCGCCGCTTCATCCCTATACGCAAGCGCTCATCGCTGCTGTGCTTGAGCCCGACACACATCATGAGATCGACAGGGCGGCATTGGCTCGTGACAGCGATGATATCGTCTCGCATGGTTGCCCCTATGCCGGGCGCTGCGGCAAGCGGATCGAGCCCTGTGCGCGGCAGATGCCGGAGTGGAACGCGGAACACGCAGCCCACCGGGCAAGGTGCTTTTTATTGGTGTGATTCCCCTCTCCCCTCGTGGGAGAGGGCGACGAGGACCGCAGGTCCGAGGCGGGTGAGGGGGCGTCTCCGACTATCAAATCGCTACCGCGCTGCGCTGCCCCCTCACCCGGTTCTTCGCTTTGCTCAGAACCGCCCTCTCCCACGAAGGGGAGAGGGAAAAAATGGTAAGCACGATCCATGGGCGGGGCCGACTTGACCATGCAGACGGGCGCCGGCCTTCATTTGCCTCCTCCCCAAGCCGGCATTCTCCTGTAAGGTTCATGCCGCAGAATGACAGGGGAGTGTGATGTGATCGAATGGTTGTTGGAGGAGCGTTTCCGACTGGGCGAAAGCCCGGTCTGGGATGAACGCCGGGAAGCGCTTTACTGGGTCGATATCCCGGCCGGAAACGTCCACGTCCTCGACCTCGCATCGCGCCAACGCCGGCATTGGCATTTCGACGGCCCGGTCGGCAGCATGGGCCTTGCCGAGAGCGGCAGACTGGTCGTGGCGGTTGCCGGTAATGTGCTGCTGTTCGATCCGCAGACTGGGCATTCGACGGTCCTGGCCGAGCTTGAACCCGATTTCCCCAAGCTGCGGCTCAATGACGGCAAGGTCGGGCCGGATGGCGCCTTCTGGGTCGGCAGCATGGATGACCGCCCGGTCAAGGAAGAGATCGGTTCGCTCTATCGCGTCACGGCGGATGGCCGCGCCGAGCGCAAGATCGACGGGCTCAAGGTCTCGAACGGCATTGCGTGGACCGGCGACGGCCGCACCATGTTCCATTCGGATTCGCGCGGTCCCTGGATCGATCGCTGGAATTTCGATCCGGCGACGGGCGAGATCGGCGGCCGCACGCGAATCCACAACCTCACCAATGAGGAAGGGCGCCCCGATGGCGGCGCCTGCGACGTCGAGGGTACCTATTGGAGCTGCGGCATTTCCGCCGGCTGCATCAACCGCTTCGATCGCGACGGCAATCTTCTAGCGAAAATCGAAGCGCCGGTTCCGGCGCCGACCATGCTTGCCTTCGGGGCTAAGGACATGCGCACGGCCTATGTGACAAGCCTTAGCGACGGTCTTGCCGATCGCGGGCTTGCCGATCACCCCAATCGCGGGCGGCTCTTCGCCATCGACCTTGGCGTTGCCGGGGTTCCCGTCGCACGCTTTGCGGATCAGGACTGATGCAGAAAAAGATACTCTTCACCGGCGCTTCCGGCGCGCTCGGCCGCGCCATCGCTCCGCGCCTTGCCGCGCGGGGATACGCACTCATGCTTTCCGACATCGCCGACTTTCCCGATCCGCTTCCGCCGCAAGCCGAATTCCGCAAGCTCGATCTCAATGATCGTGCCGGCGTGCTGGCGCTTGCGCCGGAGGTCTCGGCGATCCTGCATTTCGGCGCGGTATCGACCGAACAGGCTTTTGAAGACATACTTGCGGCCAATATTCGCGGCATTCATCACATCTTCGAACTGGCGCGCGCCGCTGAAGCACGGGTCATCTTCGCAAGTTCCAATCACACGATCGGTTTCCATGAACGCGGCGAGATTCTGGACGTCGATTGCGAGATGCGGCCCGACGGCTTCTACGGACTCTCGAAGGCTTACGGTGAACTGCTCGGCAAGATGTACTGGTACAAGCATGGCGTCGAGAGCCTGTCGCTGCGCATCGGCACGTCGATCGAGAAGCCTCTCGAGCCGCGGCATCTTTCGACCTGGCTCAGCTTCGACGACCTGACCGGGATGCTCGAAGCGGGGCTCAAGGCTCGCGAGCTCGGCTGCCGCGTCATCTGGGGCGTGTCCGACAATGCGCGTTCCTGGTGGAAAAGCGACGATGCCGATCTCGGCATCGAGCGGGAAGACAATGCCGAGGATTTTGCCGGCAATCTGGCGCGGCCGGAGCCCGACGATCCGATTTCGAAGAAGTATCAGGGCGGGCC
>JAEUMG010000355.1 GCA_016793355.1 Hyphomicrobiales bacterium | reverse complement strand
TGCGGGAAAAGTCGATGACGGCACGGTCAATGCCAAGCCGCTGATCCGCCGCCTCATGGCTGTCCTGGACGCGGTTCAAGACATCCCCCGCCACGCCCTGCGGCTCGCCCGCTGGCAGGCGCGTCCCAAGGAGGAGCGCCGGCCTGAGCGCTGGAGCCCCTTGCGCCCAGGGCGCCCGCCCGGCTTCCGCCGGCGGCCGATCCACGAGGTCGACGACATCCTGAAGGAATGCCACTGGCTCGCCATTGACGGCAACCCGCCGCTCGACGACACGTCGTAGACGTACTCATCCGTATACAGATCATATTTTACCCCTCTCCCCTTCGTGGGAGAGGGCGGCGTGCGCGAGCACGCCGGGTGAGGGGGCGTCGCCGCGTGTCAATCTCCTGCCATGTTGAAACACCCCCTCAGCCGGCTGCCGTTTCGCGGCGTCCGCCTTCTCCCACGAGGGGAGAAGGGGTGAAGAATGAGGCCGCGCGCCTGCTTGTTCTCCGTCACCCAGGCGCAAAGCCGGGGTCCCCTGAATCAGTTCGGTAACGGCACCGTCTCAGGGGATGCCAGCTTTCGCCGGCATGACGGTCTGTGTACGGAGCAAGTCCCGCCAGTCCGGGGTAAATTGAAGAGCCGCCCTAGACTTTGGAAGCGCCGGCGATCTGCTCGGCCTTTTTGACCAGGACCTCGGCCTGGCGGATCGAGGCGTAGTCGATGAGCCTGCCGTCCAGCGACACCGCGCCCTTGCCCTCGCGGGCCGCAACGGCCATCGCCTCGAGTATGCGCTTGGCCTTGGTGACTTCGGCTTCGCTCGGCGACATGACGTCATTGGCGAGCGCGACCTGGCTCGGATGGATCGCCCATTTGCCCTCGCAGCCGAGGACCGCGGCGCGGCGGGCGGCGGCCTTGAAAGCCTCGGCATCGGAGAAATCGCCGAACGGGCCGTCGATCGGGCGCAGGCCATTGGCACGCGCGGCGACCACCATGCGGGCCGTCGCATAATGCCACATGTCGCCCCAATGGGTCTGGCGATGGCCCGCCGCATCGGCATCGGTCAGCACCGCATAGTCGGCATTGGCGCCGCCGATCGAGGTGGTTCGGGCGCGGGTCGAGGCGGCATAATCGGCAACGCCGAAATGCAGCGATTCGTTGCGCCGGCTGGCGGCGGCGATCGCCTCGATATTCTGCATGCCGAGCGCCGTCTCGATGATGAGCTCGAAGCCGATTTTCTTCTTGCGGCCTTTCGCCGTCTCGATCTGGGTGCAGAGCATGTCGAGCGCATAAACGTCGCAGGCGGTGCCGACCTTGGGGATCATGATGAGATCGAGCCGGTCGGAGGCCTGTTCGAGCAGGTCGACGACATCGCGATACATGAAATGCGTATCGAGCCCGTTGATGCGGACGGACAGCGTCTTGTTGCGCCAGTCGATGTCGCCGACCGCCTGGATGACGTTCTTGCGGGCCTGCGCCTTGTCGTCGGGCGCCACCGCGTCCTCGAGGTCGAGGAAGACGACATCGGCTGCGGATTTCGCCGCCTTCTCGAATAAATGCGGCTGGCTGCCGGGCACCGCCAGTTCGCTGCGGTTCAATCGGGGTTGCGCCTGTTCGACCGAATGAAAGCTCACGACATCACCTCTCCTTGACGGGCCCCACTTGGCGAAAGGCATGGCGGCTTGTCAATGCGGCGCGACACCGGCCGCGGGCGCTTCCTACGAATGAAAACGCGGGGTTTTCACCCCGCGTTCTCCCCATCCCCTCGCGCAGCGGCGTATCAGAAACCGTCGAAGCGGTAGCCGAAGGTCATATAGATGCCCTGAACATTCTGGTTGGTGCTGACCTTGTAGAATCTATTGTCAAGATCGTAGCCAGACACAGACTTGTTTCCGAGATCGGTGTAGCGGTATTCCAGACGCGTATAGACGCCGTCGAGCCACCAGTCGCGGAATTCAACGCCGGTCCCCACTGTCCAGCCGTCCACCGTATCGTCATTGTTGTAACTGGCCGCGCACCCAAAATCCGTGCATCTGCCTTTGAGCCCCAAATTGGTATTGGCCCAGGTCCAGCCGGCGAGGCCATAGAACAGCGTCTGTTCCGTGGCCCATCCAAGCCGCCCAGCAATCGTCCACATGTCTTCGATCTTGTAACTTGCTTGGCCCCTGTACTCCAGATCGTCAGTATAGATTCCGTGCTGACTGAAACCGAGTTCCTGGCCGAAATTGTAGTCGCCCAGAACGCCGATCAGGAATCCCGGCACGATCTCCCAGTCGAAGCCGGCCTGGGCGATCCCGCGAAAGGCCGAATCATTGTCGAGATTCTTGACCAGGTCGTCGAGGAAATTGGGCACCGCGCAGATGCCGACCGCATCGCAGTATGTTCCGGACGCGTCATAGTCGATCCAGCCGACGCCGGCGCCGGCGCCGATATAGAAACCCGTCCAGGTCGGCGCGATGATCGTTTCCTGGATATCGTAATCCGCCGCCATCGCCGGTGCGGCGAGGAGCAAAGGCGCCGCAACAGCGGCAAGGCAGAGCTTCTTAATCATTTGTAAACTTCCCCAGCAGCCAACGGAGCAGCTTTGGCCCGCATATGAGAATCGCAGAATGTGATTAATAATTGCTTCAAAAGCCCTCCAATCGCGGGACATCCCGGCGAAACACGGTAGACAATGCCCGATCTCACAAACCCGTCCGCGCTTCTGCGCAGCCTCTTCGAAACGGCCATCGACGCCGCGAACCCGATCCGCGCCGTCGGGGCCAATCTCCCGTCTCCGCCGCGCGGCCGCACGGTGGTCATCGGGGCGGGGAAGGCGTCAATTCAGATGGCGATGGCGGTCGAGGCGGCGTGGAAAGGTCCGCTTGCGGGTTTCGTGGTCGCGCCGCATGGCTACCCGTCTTCCCTCAAGCACATCGAGGCCTTGTTCGGCGGCCATCCCGTACCGGATGAGGGCAGCCTTGCCGCGGCGGAGCGGGCCCTGGCGCTCGCCGGAACGCTCAAGCCCGACGATCTTCTCATCGCGCTCATTTCGGGCGGCGGTTCGGCATTGATGACCAAGCCTGCGCCGGGCCTCAGCATGGCGGACAAGCTCGCGGTCACGAGCGCGCTTCTGAAAAGCGGCGCCAACATTGCCGAACTCAATTGCGTGCGAAAGCATCTCTCGGCCGTCAAGGGCGGCCGGCTGGCGGCCGCGGCCGATGGCGCGCGCATTCATACGCTCATTCTTTCCGACGTGCCGCGCGACGATCCCACGATCGTCGCATCCGGTCCGACGGTGCCCGATCCGACCACGAAGGCGGATGCGCTCGAGATCGTCCAACGCTACCGTATCGCCTTGCCGGCAAGCGTGCGGCAATGGCTTGAGTCCGCCGATGATGCAAAGCCGGTGACCGCGGCCAACAATGATATTCGTGTCATTGTCTCGCCGGAGGTTTCGTTCCAGTCGGCGATTGCCAGGGCCAAGGAGTCTGGACTTGAAGTGCTCTATCTGGGCGACCGGATCGAGGGGGAGGCGCGCGAAGTGGCAAAGGTCCATGCCGCGCTGGCTCTCCATATCAGGCAGCGCAACGCACCGGTGCGCAAGCCCTGTCTGATCCTGTCGGGCGGCGAGACCGGCGTGACGGTGCGCGGCGACGGCCGGGGCGGTCGCAATGTCGAATTCGCCCTTGCCCTGGCGATCGCACTTGCCGGCGAGAAGGGTATCCATGCTTTGGCCGGGGATACGGACGGGGTTGACGGGCTGGAGAAGGTTGCCGGGGCGATCGTAACCCCGGATACGCTCGAACGCGCGCGCAATCGCGGCCTCGACCCGATGGCCTATCTCGAGCGCAATGACGCACACAGCTTCTTTGAAAAGCTGGGAGACCAGGTGATCACCGGTCCGACACAGACCAATGTCAACGACTTCCGCGCAATCCTGATCGAGGCATGAGATGGCGATCAAGACGCCCGATTCATTTCTGGCGATCGGCCATCGTTACTTCGCGGCGGTGGCGGCGGCCGGTTCGATCCGGGCGGCGTCACGCGAACTCAATGTCGCGGCCTCGGCCATCAGCCGGCAATTGCTGTTGCTCGAAGCGCAACTTGGCATCGATCTCTTCGAACGCCATGGCCGGCAGCTCAAGCTGACGGCGGCGGGCGAGGCGCTGCTGGCGGGACTGCGCAATGCCAATGCGCAGTACGAGACAGTCATGGACCAGTTGACAGCGCTGCGCGGGCTCAAGCGCGGGAAGCTGCGGGTCGCGACCGTCGAAAGCATTTCAGCATCCCTGCTGCCGGCCCTGCTGATCGCTTTTGCCGATGCCTATCCGGGGATCGATGTTTCCGTCACCGTCGCCGGTTCCGATGCGGTCACCGAGCTGGTGCGGCAGCATGAGGCCGATCTCGGCTTTACCTTCAACCCGATCTCGCTCGAGGGACTGGCCGTCGAATTCACCCGCGACATGCAATTGGGTGCGATCATGGCGCCCGGACACCCCCTGGCCAAGGCACGCCGCCTGTCGCTCGGCGATTGTCTTGCCCATCCGGTCGCCTGGCCGTCGCGCGGATTGAGCCTCAGGGCAATTCTCGATCGCGCGCTCGGATCGCGGCGCAGCGTTCCGCGGATGCGGGTCGAGTGCAATTCCCTGCGGCTGATGGCGGCCCTCGCCCGCGACGGCAACTGCATCGGCTTCCAGACCGAAATCGGCGTCGAGGACGATCTCGCCGCGGGAAGTCTGGTCTTCGTGCCATTGGTCATGCGCAAATTGCCGCTCGACCAGTTCATGGTGGTGCGACGGTCAGGATCGAAGGCGAGGCCCGTGATCGATGCCTTCCTGGCGATTGCCCGGCAGCATCTGCGCGATTCGCCTGCCGTGCGAAAATAGCGGACGGTCTGTTAGACTTATTCTGCTTTTGAGAACAGCTCCGTCATGTTACCTATGACGTGTCGCGGCAGCCAGAAGAACAATGACCGCACACAGGGGAGCAGGAAAGGCAATGGGGCGTTTGACGACCCACGTCCTCGACACGGCTGCCGGCCGGCCGGCGGCCGGCCTCCGGCTTGAAGTGTGGGCCATGGAGCCCGAACCGCGTTTCCTCAAGGCGGCGACGACCAATGCCGACGGCCGGGTGGAAACGCCATTGCTGGCCGGGGAGGAGTTCCTGGGCGGCGTTTACGAGCTGCGTTTCTTTGTCGGAGAGTATCTGCGGATCCACGGCCTGGCTTTGCCCGATCCGGCGTTTCTGGATGTCATCCCCATCCGCTTCGGCATTGCGGATGCGGGGCAGCACTACCATGTGCCCTTGCTGTTTTCGCCCTATGCCTATTCGACCTATCGCGGGAGCTGAGGCGTGACGCGCTCCGCTCTCAGGTTTCTCAGGCGCGGCGCAATTGTCGAGATATCCTCGCTCGAACCGACGCTCACCGTCCTCGACTATCTGCGGCTGGACGAGAAATCGCGCGGCACCAAGGAAGGCTGCAACGAGGGCGACTGCGGCGCCTGCACCGTGGTTCTGGGGTCAATCCGCAATGGCAAGATCGCGTACGAGCCGGTCAATGCCTGCATCCTGTTTCTGGGTCAGATCGACGGCAAGGAACTTGTGACCGTCGAAGATCTGGCCGAGGGCGGGAAGCTCCATCCGATCCAGCAGGCGCTGGTCAGCGAACATGCCTCGCAATGCGGCTTCTGCACGCCCGGATTCGTCATGTCGCTGTTCGCCCTCTACCACGGGAACAGAAAATCCGACCGGCAGCAGGTCGTGGACCAGATCGCCGGCAATCTCTGCCGCTGCACCGGCTACCGGCCGATCGTCGATGCCGCGCTCAAAGCGTGCAATGGATCGCCGGCGGATCGCTGGACGAGGAATGCGCGCGAAACCGCGGAACGGCTGGGAGCGCTCGACGACGGCTCGGACCTGTTTATCGGCAGTGAGCAGCGCTTCTTTGCCGCTCCGGCGAGTGGAGAGGCGCTTTCCGCTCTCACGCTTAAGCATCCCGATGCGATTTTCGTCGCGGGCTCAACCGATGCCGGCCTGTGGGTCACGAAGCAGCTTCGGACATTGCCGAAAATCATCCATCTCGGCCGCGTTCGCGAGCTGCGCAGCATTGCCGAGACGAACGCCACCCTGTCGCTCGGTGCCGCCGTGACCTATTCGGAAGCGCAGCCCTTTCTCGCCCGGCTTGACCCGGACCTCGGCGAAATGCTGCGGCGGCTTGGCTCCAAGCAGGTTCGCGCCTCGGGAACCATCGCCGGCAACATCGCCAATGGTTCACCGATCGGCGATACACCGCCGGCCTTGCTGGCGCTCGGCGCGCGTCTCGAGCTCCGGCACAATGGCACATCCCGCGAAATCGCGCTTGAAGACTTCCATGTCGATTACGGCAAGCAGGATCGCGCGGCGGGCGAAGTGGTGTGGCGGGTCGATATCCCCAAGCTGCGCAAGAACGAACATTTCCGCTGCTTCAAGATCTCCAAGCGCTTCGACCAGGATATCTCGGCGGTGATGGGCGCGTTCAAGCTGACGATCGAGGGTGCGCATGTCGCAGCGGCCCGCATTGCCTTTGGCGGCATGGCGGCGACCCCGAAACGGGCAAGACAAGCCGAAGGCCGGTTGATCGGGGCAAGGCTCGACAGGCCGGAATCCTGGCAACCGGCTCTCGACGCATTGGGTGCCGATTATCAACCCATCAGCGACATGCGGGCCTCCGCCGCCTATCGCGGCGAGACCGCCAGGGCCTTGCTGCTCAAGGCCTTGCACGAGATTGCCGGCGGCTCGAGCCAGGCAACCCGGATCGTCGGCATGCGCGGGGAGGCCGCCTAATGGTTGTGGCGCGGCAGCGGCTCGAAACCGAAGTCGTGGGACTTGCGCTTGCCCATGACAGTGCGGCGCTGCATGTCCAGGGTCGGGCGATCTATATCGACGATATGCGCGAACCGGAAGGCTTGGTTCATGTCGTGCCGGGCTTCGCCAGGGAGGGTGCGCGCGGCCTGATCAGGACGGTCGATCTCGATGCCGTGCGCCGCTATCCGGATGTGCTCGCGGTTTTGACCGTCGGCGATATTCCCGGCACGAATGACTGCAGCCCCTCCATCGGCGGCGACCCGATCCTGGCCGATGGCCGGATCATGTTTCACGGGCAGGTTGTCTTCGCCGTCGTTGCCGAAACCCGCGACGCCGCACGCCGCGCGGCACGATTGGGCAAGGTCGAGATCGAGGTGGAAAAACCCGCGGTCACGGTCGACGACGCCGTGTCGATGGCAACGACCGATGTTCTTGAGCCCTATGAATTCAAGCGGCGCGATGCCCAGGCGATCATTGCGACGTCGCCCTGCCGCGTCGAGGAAAGCTTCCTTGTCGGCGGCCAGGAGCATTTCTACCTCGAGGGACAGGTCAGCCTTGCCATCCCCGAAGAACATGGCGGCATGACCGTCCACTGTTCGACACAGCATCCGAGCGAAGTTCAGCATCTCATCGCGAAAATGCTCGGCGTCGCGGATGCCTTGGTGGTGTGCGAATGCCGGCGGATGGGCGGCGGCTTCGGCGGCAAGGAGAGTCAGGCGGCGCAATGGGCCGCGCTTGCCGCGCTTGCCGCGCGGGTTACCGGCCGTCCCGCAAAGTGCCGGCTCGATCGCGACGAAGA
>JAEUMG010000219.1 GCA_016793355.1 Hyphomicrobiales bacterium | reverse complement strand
GACCGGCGGAGCATGGGCCGCGAAGCCTTCCTCAAGCGTGTGTGGGAATGGAAAGAGGAATCGGGCGGGGCGATCTCCAAGCAGCTGCGCCGGCTCGGTGCCTCCTGCGACTGGAGCCGCGAGCGCTTCACCATGGACGAGGGCCTGTCGCGCGCCGTCATCAAGGTCTTCGTGCAGCTCTACAAGGAAGGCCTGATCTACAAGGACAAGCGCCTGGTCAATTGGGACCCGAAGCTCTTGACCGCCATTTCCGATCTCGAAGTGGTGCAGAAGGAGATCAAGGGCTCGCTCTGGCACATCCACTATCCGGTCGAAGGCACGGACCGGCACATCGTCGTGGCGACGACGCGACCCGAGACCATGCTCGGCGATTCGGGCGTCGCGGTGCATCCCGAGGACGAGCGCTACAAGAGCCTCATCGGCAAGTTCGTTGTCCTGCCCCTGGTCGGCCGGCGCATTCCGATCGTGGCGGACGAATATTCCGATCCCGAAAAGGGGACCGGCGCGGTCAAGATCACGCCGGCGCACGACTTCAACGACTTCGATGTCGGCAAGCGGCATTCATTGAGTCAGATCAATATCCTGGACCAGTTTGCGAAGCTTGCGATTCAAGGCAATGACGATTTCATGCAGGACGCGAAGGTTCCGCCCGAAACCCTTGGCCTGCATGGCCTCGATCGTTTCGAGGCGCGGAAGCGCATCGTCGCGATGCTCGAAGAGCAGGGCCTCATCGACAAGATCGAGCCGCATACGCACCAGGTGCCGCATGGCGATCGTTCCGACGTGGTGATCGAGCCGTGGCTCACCGAGCAGTGGTATGTCGATGCCGCGACGCTCGCCAAGCCGGCCATCGAGGCGGTGGAGACGGGCAAGACGGTCTTCGTCCCGAAGAACTGGGAGAAGACCTATTTCGAATGGATGCGCAACATCCAGCCCTGGTGCGTCTCGCGCCAGCTCTGGTGGGGCCATCAGATCCCGGCCTGGTACGGGCCCGACGGCGAAGTCTTCGTCGAGGAGAGCGAGGAACTGGCGCTCGCCGCCGCGGCGCATCATTACGACACGCGCGTCATGCTCACCCGCGATGAAGACGTGCTCGACACCTGGTTCTCATCCGCCTTGTGGCCGTTCTCGACGCTCGGCTGGCCCGAGCAGACGCCGGAGCTCCGCCGCTATTATCCGACCGACACGCTCGTCACCGGCTTCGACATCATCTTCTTCTGGGTCGCCCGCATGATGATGTCGGGACTGCACTTCATGCATCGGGTGCCGTTCCACACCGTCTACATCCATGCCCTGGTGCGCGACGAGAAGGGCCAGAAGATGTCGAAGTCGAAAGGCAACGTCATCGATCCGCTCGACCTCATCGACAAATACGGTGCCGACTCCCTGCGCTTCACGCTCGCCGCCATGGCGGCGCAGGGCCGCGATATCAAGCTTTCTCCGGCGCGCGTCGAAGGCTATCGCAATTTCGGCACCAAGCTGTGGAATGCGGCGCGCTTTGCGGAAATGAACGGCGTCACCCGCGATCAGGATTTCGATCCGATCGCCTCGCGGCTCACCGTCAATCGCTGGATCGCCGGGGAGGCGGCACGCACGCGCGATCTCGTGACCCGCGCCATCGAGGAGCACAAATACAACGAAGCGGCGGGCGCCCTCTATCAGTTCGTCTGGAACATTTTCTGCGACTGGTATCTCGAACTCATCAAGCCGGTGCTGACCGGCACCGATGAAGCCGCCAAGACCGAGACGCGGCATTGCACGGCCTGGGTCATCGACCAGATCCTGTTGCTGCTGCATCCCTTCATGCCTTTCGTCACCGAAGAGCTCTGGCAGCAGACAGGCGCGCAAGGGCCGAAGCGCGAGTCATGGCTGATCGAAGCGCCGTGGCCGAGTTATTCCAAGCTTGGCGATGCGAAGGCGGCGGGCGAGATCGACTGGGTGATCCGGCTCATCTCGGAAATCCGTTCGGTGCGCGCCGAAATGAACGTGCCGGCCGGCGCCAAGATTCCGTGCGTGATCGTCAGCGCCAACAAGGAAAGCCGGCGGCGCGCCGGCGCCTGGGAAGCCGAGATCATGCGGCTTGCGCGGCTTGATTCCTTGAGCTTCGAGGAGCGGGTGCCCAAGGCGTCGGCGCAGATCGTGCTCGATGAGGCGACCGTCTGCCTGCCGCTCGAAGGCGTGATCGACATCGCGGCGGAACGCGCGCGCCTCGCCAAGGAGATCGAGAAGATCACCAAGGATCACGCCGCCATCAAGGGAAGGCTCGACAATCCGGGCTTCGTCGCCAAGGCACCGCCGGAGGTTCTCGAAGAAGCGCGCGAGCGCAAGGCCGAACTCGAAGCGCGCAAGCACAAGCTCGGCGAGGCATTGAAGCGGCTGGGGTGAGGGACATCTCGCCGTGACCTCGCCCTGAGGTTCATTGCGCAGCAATGCCTCGAAGGGCGCGAAGGTCATCCGTTCCGGCGTGTTGCGCATGGTTCGAGGCACGCCACGCGGGCACCTCACCATGAGGTCTCAAATTGATAGGTCCTCATGCTGATGTGCATCGCGCAGCGATGCCTCGAAGCATGCGGCTTACATGGCGTCGGGAAGCATTGCGCCTATATCGGCTTGGCGATGATCGCCCAGAAGATCACCAACGTGGCGATCCAGCCGACCGCGAAGGAGAGGGTGCGGATGAAGGGCAGTCCGCTGATCGCGCCGAAGTAATGGACCACCCGCGCCCAGAAGAAGATCACCGCTGCGCCGGCGGTGGTCGCACTGGCCGCGCCGGCCAGATTGGCGACGAGCACCACGGTGGCAAAAGGCGCCAGATTTTCGATCGCATTGTAATGCGCCTTCTTCGCCCGCTCGGCCCAGGCGGGGAGCGGATCCTTGTCGGCGGCATAGGTGAGCGTCGGCATGATGCCGGAGGCCATCATCCGCGCCAGGATATAGGGAAGCCAG
>JAEUMG010000200.1 GCA_016793355.1 Hyphomicrobiales bacterium | reverse complement strand
CGCGGTCGCGCCGAAGGCGGGGGCCGGCCAGATCACGGCACAACCGGCTCTGCCAGTCCAAGCAGGCGCTTGAGATCGACATGATTTTCAAGATGGCGTGCGAGATCGTCGAGTGTTTGCTCAATGAGAGTGGCGAAGGCGAGATCGCTGGAGGGCGCGCCAAGTTGTTTCAGAAAGGCGGCGCGAAAGGCATCGCTCGCGAAGCAGCCGTGAAGATAGGTGCCCATGACGCGGCCATTGGCAGAGACCGCGCCATCGGCCGTGCCATCGATGAAGGCAAAGGGCCGCGCGCAATCGGGGCCGATCGTGCGGCCGAGATGGATTTCATAGGCGACGATATCTTCGCCGGTTGCAGCGTGTTTGGCGGTTACGCGCGTTAGGGTCTTCTCGGGCGTGAGTTCGGTTTCGACATCCAACAGCCCGAGCCCCCGAACCTCGCCGGCGGGGCCTTCGAGTGCGAGCGAATCGCGGATCGTGCGGCCCAGCATCTGGTAGCCGCCGCACAGCCCGAGGACCGTGCCGCCCCGGCGGGCATGGGCAAGAATGTCGATGTCCCAGCCTTCGCGCCGCATTGCTGCGAGATCGGCAACCGTCGCTTTCGATCCGGGTAGGATGACGAGATCGGCATCGGCAATGGGATGGCCGGGCCGCACAATTTCGACAGACACATAGCCCTCAAGGCGCAAGGGATCGAGATCGTCGAAATTGGCGATGCGCGGGAGGCGCGGCACCTTGATCCGGAATTTTCCGTCCTGCGGACGTGCTGCCCGCTCTAGGGCGAGGGCATCTTCGGCGGGAAGACAGCTCGCAGCCGCGAAGTGCGGGATGACGCCTAGGCACGGCCGGCCGGCCGACAGCTCAATGCGCCTGATGCCTTCCGAAAAGAGATCAGGATCGCCATGGAAGTTGTTGATCAGGAATCCCATTAGGCGATTTCGGTCCTCCTCGTCGATTACCGCGAATGTGCCTACGATCGAGGCGATGACGCCGCCTCGATGAATGTCGCCGATCAGAAGGGCCGGCACATTCGCGGCGGCTGCAAAGCCCATATTGGCGAGATCGCCGTCGCGCAGATTGGTTTCGGCCGGGCTGCCGGCGCCCTCGACAATGATGAGGTCGGCACCGCGGGCAAGTGTGTGGAAACTGTCGAGGATCGCCGGCATGTAGGCCGTGCGATTGCGGAAATAGTCGCGTGCCGTGAGCGTCTCGCGGCGGCGACCCTGGACGATGACCTGCGCGCCGCGGTCGGTTTCCGGCTTGAGTAAGACCGGGTTCATGTGAACCGAAGGCGCAATGCGTGCCGCCTGCGCCTGCAGAGCCTGGGCGCGGCCTATTTCGCCGCCGTCGATGGCAACTGCGGCATTGTTCGACATGTTCTGCGGCTTGAACGGCGCGACCTTGAGACCCTGATTCACGAAAGCCCGGCAAAGCCCCGCGGATATGAGGGATTTGCCGACATCCGAGCCGGTTCCCATGAGCATGATGGCGCGGGCGGTCATTCGGATTCAGGTGCGATCACATGGGCGTAGGAGCCCATGACATTGGCGCGGCGCAATCCGATCTTGCCGAGTCCGGTCCCCGATGCATCGCTCGCTTCGAAGAGCGGGTCGGCCTCGCCTTGCCAGTCGATCATTGAATAGTGAAACTCGTGACCGCGCATGGGAAGCGGAAATGGGGCGCCACTCAAGGGCTCAAGAATTCTGTATCCCAGATGCAGCTTTCGATCGGCGAAGCTCGTGCCGAGCGGCAGGAGGCCTGCCATTGCGCGTTTCCGGCCGTCCTTGTCGATGATGTAGTCGCCCAGCACCATGAAGCCGCCGCACTCGCCATAGATCAGCGCTCCACGCTTGGCTGCCAATCGAAGGCCGTCGAGGAAGCCGCTGCACGTGCTCAAGCGCTCGGCGTAAAGTTCCGGATAGCCTCCAGGGAGAAATATGGCGTCAGCGGATTCATCGGGCGGTTCGTCGGCCAAAGGCGAGAAGCGCGAGATCGTTGCACCACCAACTTCCCAGTCATGCAACATGTGCGGATAGGCAAAAGCAAAGGCGATGTCGGACGCCACGGCAATGTTCGTGCCGAGCGCGGCAAAGGGGCGGGAAACGGGATGCCGGATCTTCGGCGTCCGGGCGAGGCCCAGAAAACCATCGAGGTTCAGCGATCGGTCTGCCAGGCTCGCCGCCTTCTCGAGAAATTCTTCAAGATCGCTTCGTTCGGAGGCTTGAACAAGACCAAGATGTCGTGAAGGTAAAGCGAGTGCGGCATCGCGCCTTAATCCGCCGAGAACGCTCCACTCGTCACCCAGAGCACCACACAGAATGCGTTCATGCTTGTCGCTCGCTACCTTGTTCAAGATGAGCGTGGCAATCCTGTCAATTCCGGCCGTCTCGCCGAAGCCGCGTGCGATTGCCGCAACGGACTGGCCCATCGAGCCGCAATCGATAACAAGAGCCACCGGCAAATTAAACCTTGCCGCGAGATCGGCGGTGCTGCTGCCGCCGCATGCGGGGCCGTCGAACAGGCCCATGACGCCTTCGATGACAATCGTGTCGGCATCGCCGGCGAGATGGCGGAGGTAGCATGCCAAGGTGCCGTCGCTCATCGCCCAGGGATCGAGATTGAAGCAAGGGCGTCCGGTCGCGGCTTCATGAAAGCGCGGATCGATATAGTCGGGGCCGACCTTGGCGGAGGCGACCTTGAGACCCCGATTGCGCAGGGCGCGCAGGATGCCGAGCGTGACCACGGTCTTGCCGCTGCCCGAGGACGGCGCGGCAATCACGATGGCTTTAGCCAATCGGATTCTCCTTCAGGCGGCTATCATACCAATCGAGGATCGGCCGCCATTCGCTGATCCGCCCGAGGACGACGATGGCCGGCGTCGCAGGCGTGTTCGCGGCCAGGAACTCATCGACGGCACCGAGCGTCGTCTCGAGGACGGTTTGGTCCGGCATGGTGGCATTGGAAACGATGGTGAGCGGATCGCGATCGGCGCGGCCGCCATCGCGCAGGGCGCGGGCGATCTCGCTCAAGTGCTTGACCGCCATGTACATGACGATGACCGGCGAGGCGCGCGCAACTGCTGCCCAGTCGACATTGGCCGGCATCTTGCCTGAGGCATCATGGCCGGTGAGGAAGATGACCGAATGATTGGTGTCGCGGTGGGTGGCGGGAAGGCCGGCATAGGCAAGGCCGCCGACTCCCGAGGTGATCCCCGGTACGATCCGGAAGGGAATGCCGGCCTTGGCAAGGTGCTGGCATTCCTCGCCGCCGCGGCCGAACATGAAGGGGTCGCCGCCCTTGAGGCGCAAGACGCGTTTGCCGGAGCTGGCGAGTTCGATCAGGCGCTCCGAAATATCGCGCTGCAAGGGCGAAGGCTTGCCGCCGCGCTTGCCGGCATACTGGATTTCGGCGCCGAGCCTCACCCAGCGCAGGATGTCCGGGTTGACCAGGGCGTCGTAGACCACGACATCGCAGGCTTGCATGGCGTGGTAGCACAGCAACGACATGAGCCCCGGCGCGCCGGGTCCGGCGCCCACCAGCCACACCCAGCCAGGCTCGAATACAGGGAAAGCCTCGCCATCGAGGCGCGCGAAACCGGGTGCCGTGCCGGCCTCGGCCCAGCTTTCCAGCTTCGATTTGGCATCAGTCTTCACGCCGATTGGTTCTCCCGCGCGGGCCTCTTATACATAGGCGCCATGACAGCCTCCAGAGACAAGCCGGAAGGCGCATTGAGGCGCGGCTGGACCACCGGCGCTTGCGCCACCGCGGCAACCAAGGCGGCATATGCGGCATTGCTGACGGGCGATTTCCCCGATCCGGTCGAGATCACGCTTCCCAAGGGAGAACGGCCGAGCTTTGCCCTGGCGCTTGAGGGCAAAGGCGAGGGCTGGGCCAGGGCAGGGGTCGTCAAGGATGCGGGCGACGATCCCGACGTCACGCATGGCTGCCTGGTGATCGCAACGCTGCGGAGGGGCGGCAACGGCGTGACATTCAAGGCGGGCGAGGGCGTCGGGATGGTGACCCGGCCGGGCCTGCCGATCCCGCCGGGCGAGCCCGCGATCAATCCCAGGCCGCGCGAGATGATGCGGGGCGTGATTGCCGAACTTGGCGGCCAGGGAAACGTCGAGGTCGAGATATCCATTCCCGGTGGCGAGAAACTTGCGGAGAAGACATGGAACCCGCGCCTGGGCATTGTGGGTGGCTTGTCGATCCTGGGAACGACAGGGGTGGTGCACCCCTTCTCATGCTCGGCCTGGATCGCGTCAATCCATCGCGGGATCGATGTCGCGCGCGCCGCCGGTCTCACGCATATTGCGGGCTCAACCGGCTCGACATCGGAAGCTGCGGTGCGCGCGTTTTACGGGCTGCCGCTCGAGGCGATGATCGACATGGGCGATTTCGCCGGCGGTCTCCTCAAATATGTGCGCGATCATCCCGTTCCGCGGCTCACAATCGCGGGAGGCTTTGCGAAGATGGTAAAGCTCGCGCAGGGTGCGATGGATCTGCATTCTGGACGTAGTCAGGTCGATTTCGCGTGGCTTGCGCAGCAGGTGCCGGCTGACCTCAAATCGGCGGTGCTGTCGGCCAACACCGCACAGCAGGTTCTCGAGGTCTGCCAAGGAAATGGAATCGAAATCGCGCGCGTGGTCGCGGGCGCGGCGCGGGCGGCGAGCCTCGAGGTGTTGCGCGATGCTCCGGTCGCTCTCGATATTGTGATCGTCGATCGACAGGGAAGCGTTATTGCGCATGCGGCCTAAGCGCATCCTCATATTCGGCGGGACGAACGAAGCCCGCGCACTTGCCGATAGGCTTGTCGAAGAAGATTGCGACGTGGTCACGGCGCTGGCGGGTGTAACGCGGGATCCGATATTGCCAAGGGGCGAAGTTCATCGCGGCCGGTTCGGCGGGATCGAGGGAATCGCAGCCTATGCTCACGAGAGGCAATTCGATGCGGTTGTCGATGCGACGCATCCCTTCGCGACGAAAATTTCTTTCAACATCGCCGAGGCGGCCAAGCAGCTTGGGTTACCATGCATGAGGCTCGAGCGCGATGCCTGGCACGCGGAGCCCGGCGATCTGTGGAGGGAAGTTGCCGATGTCGAGGCCGCCGCGAGGGCCATTCCGCGCCATGCAAGCGTTCTCCTCACAATAGGGCACCGCGCACTCGAACCGTTCCTTGCACGGAGCGATCTTTCGGGTGTCGTTCGGGTGATTGAGCGATTGCACCTGCCACTGCCGCCCGCCTGGCGCCAGTTGCAGAAGCGCCCGCCCTATTTTCTCGAGGATGAACTTCAACTCATGGACAAAGAGCGGATAACCATTCTCATTACAAAGAATTCAGGGGGGGAGGCCACCGCCGCCAAGCTGATTGCAGCGCGGGAAAGAAAGATTCCCGTCGTGATGGTCGCGCGGCCCCATAAGCCCGCGTTGCCCACCTTCAGTAGTGTTGCGGCCCTGGTCGAGGCGCTAAAGGCTTGACCGGGGCGCCGTTCTCGGCTTCTGTAACAATTAAGGGATGCACAAGAGTTAGGCATCTCGAGGGAGACGAGAAACCACGTGCGATCTGCTCCTGCAGGCGCGCCGGCTTAAGAAACTTGATCCGAAGCCGGACGAGTGCCTGCGGTGCCGACGCCGACACTCAGTAAAAGGGAACGGTTATGAAGGGTAAACTACTTTCATGTGTATTCGGCTTTGGCCTTGCGCTGACTGCGACAGGGGCAATGGCCGGCACGCTGGACGATGTAAAAGCCAAAGGCTTCGTACAATGCGGCGTGAGCCAAGGGCTTCCCGGCTTCTCAAATCCGGATTCGCAGAACAACTGGACGGGCATGGACGTCGATTTCTGCCGCGCGGTCGCCTCGGCGATCTTCAACGATCCAAGCAAGGTCAAGTTCACGCCGCTTTCCGCGAAGGAGCGTTTCACGGCTCTGCAGTCAGGTGAGGTCGATCTTCTGTCGCGCAACACCACCTGGACCATGAGCCGCGATACATCGCTCGGCCTCAAATTTGCGGGCGTCATGTATTATGATGGGCAGGGCTTCATGGTGAAGAAGGGGCTCGGGGTAAACACCGCGCTCGGCCTCAACGGCGCGTCGGTCTGCACTAATACCGGCACGACCACCGAGCTCAACCTCGCCGACTTCTTCAAGGCGAACAACATGCAGTACCAGGTCGTCGCGATCGAAAACTCCGACGAGACACTGAAGGCCTATGATGAAGGCCGCTGCGACGTGTTCACGACTGACCAGTCTGGCCTCTATGCCGAGCGGCTCAAGGTCAAGAACCCGGATGAACATATCATTCTCCCGGAAATCATTTCCAAGGAACCGCTTGGCCCGGTGGTGCGCCAGGGCGATGACGCCTGGTTCAATGTCGTGAAGTGGACTTACTACGCGCTGCTCAACGCCGAAGAACTTGGCGTGACCCAGGCCAATGTGGATGAAATGAAGTCCTCCACCAATCCGGAGATCAAGCGTCTTCTCGGCGTGCCGAATGAAGACGGTTCGGGTGCGGGCTTCG
Source organism: Hyphomicrobiales bacterium (assembly GCA_016793355.1). Classification (GTDB taxonomy): domain Bacteria; phylum Pseudomonadota; class Alphaproteobacteria; order Rhizobiales; family Aestuariivirgaceae; genus JAEUMG01. The sequence continues at coordinate 13,732 of JAEUMG010000200.1, read as the reverse complement.
GCGTCGGCATCGGCCTCGATGATGCCTGGGCATACCAGATCATCAAGAATGGCGGAAATTACGCGGAAATCTTCGAGCGCAATGTCGGTGAGTCGACGCCGCTCAAGATCGCGCGCGGCAAAAACGCGCTGTGGAACAAGGGTGGACTGCAATACGCGCCGCCGATCCGCTAGACGAAATCGACTAAAGGGCTCGGCATCGCTGCCGGGCCCTTCGGTCTTTGGGAGGAACCCGCACTCAAGGGCCGGCGAAAAGGAGCGCGACAGACGTTCCATCCGCCGGAAGGGGACGCCACAGAATGACGGCAACGACGGATGTAGCCGGCAAGCCACGCGTGTCGCCATGGAATGATCCGGGTAAGCGCGCGCTTCTTATCCAGATCATACTCCTCGTCGTTTTTGCCATACTCGCCTACGAGATCGTCCAGAATACGCTTGCCAATCTGCGCAGCCGCAACATTTCATCGGGGTTCGACTTCCTGTCGAAATCTTCGGGTTTCGACATCATCCAGTCGCTGGTCCCCTACAGCAGCAATTCGTCCTATGGGCGGGCCCTGTTCGTCGGGTTCCTCAACACGCTGCTGATCTCGGCCGTAAGTATCGTCGCCGCCACCATCATCGGTTTCGTGATGGGCATCATGCGGCTATCCAAGAATTGGCTGGTGGCCCGGGTCGCAACGCTTTACATCGAAATTTTCCGCAATATCCCGTTGCTATTGTGGATTTTCATCTTCTACAGCGCGGTGCTCAAACCGCTGCCCGGTCCACGGGAAGCGCTGACGATATTTGACAGCTTCTTCCTGTCGAATCGCGGCTTGATGATGCCGCGGCCGCTTTTCGGGGACGGTGCGTGGCTGGGGGGAGTGGGCTTCCTCCTGGCGCTCGTCGCGTGCTGGCTGGTCGCGCGCGGGGCCAAAGCGCGGCAGCTGCAGACGGGCGAGACATTCCCGGTGCTGTGGACGTCTATTGCGCTCATCATCGGGTTGCCGCTCATCGGCTTCGCGCTTGTGGGATTTCCCATCCACTGGGAGTATCCTGTGCTGCAGGGCTTCAACTTCGGTGGCGGCATAGCCGTCATTCCCGAATTCATGGCACTCTTCCTCGCGCTGTCGATCTATACGGGAACCTATATTGCCGAATCGGTCCGAGCCGGGATCATGGCGGTGAGCCACGGACAAACCGAGGCAGCGCTCGCCCTGGGGCTGAGGCCCGGCCGGGTGCTCAGGCTGGTGGTGGTGCCGCAGGCGATGCGGGTGATCATTCCGCCGCTCGCCAGCACTTATCTGAGCCTCACCAAGAACTCCTCGCTCGCCGTCGCCATCGGATATCCCGATCTTGTCGCAGCGGGCGGCACGGTGCTCAATCAGACCGGCCAGGCGATCGAGGTGGTCGGAATCTGGATGGTCGTCTATCTGAGCCTCAGCCTGCTCACCTCCGGTTTCATGAACTGGTTCAATGCCCGCATGCGTTTGGTGGAGCGCTAGAATGGCCGCCGATCCCGCAAACCTTGCCTATGTGCGCACGGAGGAGGCGCCGCTGCTTCCGCCGCCCGCGAATGAAGCGGGCGTGCGTGGATGGCTGATCAAGAACCTGTTTTCCTCGCCGCTCAACTCGCTGCTCACGATTCTCGTCGGCGCGTTCCTGATCTGGCTCATCTGGGATACGGTGAAATGGGGCCTGTTCGACGCGGTTTGGACCGGGGAAAACCGCGAAGCCTGCACGGGTGAGGGAGTAGGCGCCTGCTGGCCTCTGATCTGGGACAAGTTCCCGCAGTGGATGTACGGCTTCTATCCGATCGACCAGCGCTGGCGGCCCAATCTCGTCTTTCTCATCGGCGGCGCCGCGCTGATCCCGATGCTGATCCCCTCGGTTGGCGGGAAATTGTGGAACGCCATGTTCCTGCTGATCTTCTTCCCGCTGATCACGATCATACTCCTGAGCGGCGGCCACGTGAATTTTCTTGCCCAGACCTATGCAGCGGTGATCGCGCTCTTGCTTCTTGCCGCCGTCATTGTGCCGATAGCGGCCTTCGGGCTGGAGGATGGACTGCAGCGAAACCGGCCCGGAATCATCCTGGCGGCCGCAGCGCTGCTTGTGTGGCTTGGCGGATTCCTTGTCGACACGCCGAGTATTTCGATCGGCTTTGCGCGGGTTAATGCGCTGCCGTTCTTCTCGATGTTACTTGCATTCCTTGCCGGTGTCGTCTCGCTGAAGGTCGCGCTGGCCGACAACTCGGGCGCGGGGCGCTCGGCGCTGAAGGGTTGGGCATTGATCGCGGGCGGCTTGCTTCTCGCAATGCTGCTGCTCGATATCGATTTCGGACTCGAGCCGGTCGAAACCTCGCAGTGGGGCGGGCTCCTTGTCACGCTCGTCGTCGCGGTAACCGGGATCGTCGCTTCCCTGCCGATCGGCATTCTGCTGGCCCTGGGGCGTCGCTCCAAAATGCCTGTTGTCAGGATGTTCTCGATTGTCTTCATCGAAATCTGGCGCGGTGTCCCGCTCATCACCGTGCTCTTCATGTCGAGCGTCATGCTCCCATTGTTTCTTCCCGAGGGGGTGAATTTCGACAAGTTGCTGCGTGCCCTTGTCGGAGTAGCGCTGTTCTCGTCGGCCTACATGGCCGAAGTCGTTCGCGCCGGCCTGCAGGCGATTCCGCGCGGCCAGTATGAAGGGGCCCAGGCACTCGGTCTTTCCTACTGGCAGATGATGGCGAAGATCATCCTGCCGCAGGCGCTCAAAATCTCAATCCCGAACATCGTCGGCAACTTCATCAGCCTGTTCAAGGATACGACTCTTGTCTCCATCATCGGCATCTTCGACCTGCTCGGTATCGTCCAGGCGGGCTTGCGCGATGCGAACTGGGCGTCGGCCGCGTCGGCGCCGACGGGCTATTTCACGGTGGCGCTGATATTCTGGGTCTTCTGCTTCGGCATGTCGCGCTACTCAATGTTCATCGAACGCCGGCTTGCGACCGGCCACAAACGATAGGGAACAGCACATGGCAGAGCCCGCCAGGAAGCTTGAAGTCGGCGATGAAGTGGCCGTGCAGATCGTCGGCATGAACAAGTGGTATGGCGAGTTTCATGTGCTGCGCGATATCAATCTCACGGTTTACAAGGGCGAGCGCATTGTGGTGTGCGGGCCGTCGGGCTCGGGCAAATCGACCTTGATCCGCTGCATCAACCGGCTCGAAGAGCATCAGGCGGGGAAGATCATTGTTGACGGCATCGAGCTCACGAATGACGTGAAGCGGATCGACGAAGTGCGGCGCGAAGTCGGCATGGTGTTCCAGCATTTCAATCTCTTCCCCCATCTCACCGTGCTCGAAAACCTGACGCTCGCGCCCATGTGGGTTCGCAAGATGCCGAAAGCGGAAGCCGAGGAAGTCGCGATGACCTATCTGACGCGAGTCAAGATTCCCGAGCAGGCGAAGAAATATCCGGGCCAGCTCTCAGGCGGTCAGCAGCAACGCGTGGCGATAGCGAGGGCCTTGTGCATGAACCCCCGCATCATGCTATTCGATGAGCCAACTTCGGCGCTCGACCCCGAAATGATCAAGGAAGTGCTCGATGTCATGGTCGATCTCGCCCAGACCGGCATGACCATGCTATGCGTTACGCACGAAATGGGCTTCGCGCGTCAGGTCGCCAACCGCGTCATCTTCATGGACCAGGGTCAGATCATCGAACAGAACTCACCCGTCGAGTTCTTCACGAACCCTAAGAGTGATCGGACCAAGCTGTTCCTGAGCCAGATATTGCATTAGCCGACGTAATCGTATATACGATTGTTAAATTTAATCATCGTATATTTGGCAAATGAACAAACCGCTCACAATCCGCAAAGTCGGTAACTCGCTCAGCGTAACCATCTCTGATTTCGCGAAGGAACTTGGGCTGGGGGAGGGGGACAAGCTCTTCGCCGTGCGTACACCTGCGGGCCTCGAATTGACGCCCTATGATCCCGATTTCGACAAGGCAATGGGGACGGCTCGCGACTTCATGCGGAAGTACCCAAGCGCGATGAAGAAACTTGCCGAGTAGGCACATCTCATGAAATGGCTGACCAGGCACATGGTGGATTCCTTCCACCGTGAATCGCTTGCGCGATTTGGCGGGGCTGATGGCACGCGTGATGAAGGGCTGCTCGTGAGTGCGTTGGCGCGCGCCGAAAACACTCACGCCTATGACGCGACGGCCGACATATTTCGGCTCGCAGCCACTTATTGTTTCGGCGTCGTCAAGAACCATCCTTTCTTAGATGGTAACAAGCGAACTGGCGTTCTCAGTGCAGTTGCCTTCCTGGGCCTGAATGACGTGCGCGTGGAGTTCGACGAACCATACATCGTGAGCATGGTCATCGGTGTGGCGGCTGGAGATGTGAGTGAGGAGGAGTTCGCGGATTGGCTGCGGAAGTGCAAATGCTGATTACTGCCTGAGTAACATATCCACCGCCATCCCTTCGGGGAGCGTGTAGAGTTTGGGGCGGCGGTCATAAGGCACGAAGCCCATTTTCTGATAGAGCGGCAATGCAATCGGACCGTCGAACGTGCAGGTATCGACGATAACGCGTTCCGGCGCATGCGCCCAGCAGGCTGTGATCGCTTCCGAGAGCAGATACTTGCCGAGACCGCGACCGTGAAACTCGCGGATGAGCCCGAAATATTTGAGCTCGGCCTCAGTCGGCTTTCCCCGCGCGTCGACCTCGAAATACCCGGCTGGAACGCCTGAGACATAGAGCACATAGACTTCGACCAATTCGTCGGAAATGTTCGAAGCGAGTTCGGCATCCGACATCACTTTGCGGTCGATCCACATCAGGCCGTCGCCGACCGTGTCGTAGAGATAGCGGTAGAAATGAACGGGAGGCGATTCCGCACGCATCAGGAGGAGCTTCAGATTAGCCGGCGGCGGGACGTGGCGATGCGGATTCTGGCGCATCTCGAGATAGGTGACGACGGTTTCGATCGTCTCGGCCATCTCAGGCGCCGGTCTCGACGGGGGTGTCGGCGGCAGCTCCCCATTCCGACCAGGAGCCGTCATAGAGGCCATGATCTTTCGCGCCGATCAAGGTCAGGCCGAGCGAGAGGATCGCGGCCGTGACGCCAGAGCCGCAGCTTGTGATGACGGGCTTGCCGACATCGACACCGGCAGCGGCAAAAACCTTGGCGATCTCGTCTGGCGATTTCAGCGTGCCGTCGGGGCGGAGCAGGCTCGCGTAGTGAGCGTTCTTCGCGCCCGGCATGTGGCCGCCGCGCACGCCGGGGCGAGGCTCCGGCTCTTGCGCGCTGAAGCGCGGCAGAGAACGCGCATCGGCGATCGTGGCATCGCGCTTTTCAACGGCGCGCAGAACGTCGGTCTTGTCGCGCACCATCATCGCCTGGTAGCGGGCGGTGAAATGCCGTTCCTGCGGCCTTACCGCCGGACCGTCTTCAAGCGGGCGCCCTTCGGATTTCCATTTCGGCAGGCCGCCATCGAGCACGGCGACATCGTCATGGCCGAAGACGCGGAACATCCACCAGGCGCGGGCGGCGGAGAAGAGTCCGGTCGCGTCATAAGCGATCACCTTCTTGCCGTCGCCGATGCCAAGCTTGCGCATGCGGGATGCGAATTTCTCAGGCGAGGGTAGCATGTGCGGCAGGGTGGTTTCGTTATCGGAGATGGCATCGATATCGAAGAACTGCGCGCCTGGTATGTGGCCTTCGAGGAACTCCGCTTTGGCATCGCGTTTGGCGGCAGGCAAATGCCAGGAGGCATCGATGATCGAAATGTCCGGCGCGTCGAGACGCTCGGCGAGCCATTGGGTGGAAACGACATAAGGCGACATGCGAGGTCTCTCAAGCGAAAGCGAGGCGGATGCGGCGGTTCTGTTTGCCCTTGCTCTCGATGCCGGCGACGGTGATCGGACCGATCTCGCCGGTTGAGCGCACATGCGTGCCGCCGCAAGGTTGCAGATCGACGCTGCCATCGGGGCCGATGGCAACAAGCCGGACGCGGCCCGTACCCATCGGGGGCTTCACCGACATGGTACGGATCAGGCTCTGATTGGCCTCCATCTCGGCATCGCTGATCCAGCGAAACGATACGGGATGATCGGCGGCGATCAACGCGTTGATCTTCTCGGTGAGCTCGGACCTATCCGGCACCTGATCCTTGGGAATGTCGAAATCGATGCGGCCGCCGTCTTCGGTTATCGCCCCGCCCGTTACGGGAAACGGGACCGTCGCGCAGAGAAGATGCATCAGCGTGTGGGCGCGCATGTTGCGATAGCGGATCGCCCAGTCGAGCGCGAGTTCAACATCGGCGCCGGGGTCGGGCAGGGGACCAGACTGCGCCGGCACATGCACGACGTTTTTCTCTTCGTCATAGACGGTGGTGGCAATAGGAATGGCATTCCCCTTGAAGGCAAGCGTGCCCTTGTCGCCGGGCTGGCCGCCGGCGGCAGCGTAGAAGACCGTGCCGTCGAGTATGATGCCGCCGCGGTCATTGATAGCGATGACCTTGGCATCGGCGGTCTGACGATAGGCATCATCGCGGTAGAGAAGATATGTCATGCCGCTGGAACTTCCTCGAAAACGGTTGGCACCGAGACCTGACGCTCGAGCCATTCCGGAACAGGCAGGTTCTTCTCGCGCAGGAAGGCCGGGTTGAACATCTTCGACTGGTATCGCGTGCCATAGTCGCAAAGGATCGTCACGATGGTGTGGCCAGGCCCCATCTGCTTGGCGAGGCGGATGGCACCGGCGATGTTGATTCCGGTCGAGCCGCCCATGCACAGGCCTTCGTGCTCGAGGAGATCGAAAACGATAGGCAGCGCCTCCTGGTCGGTGATCTGGAAGGCATCATCGACGACGGCACCTTCGATGTTCTTGGTGATGCGGCCCTGGCCTATGCCTTCGGTGATGGACGAGCCTTCAGACTTGAGCTCGCCGGTCTTGTAGTAACTGTAGAGGGCTGCACCCATCGGATCGGCGAGCGCAATGCGGATGTTCTTGTTCTTGGCCTTCAGGCCGTCGCTGACGCCGCCGAGCGTGCCGCCGGAGCCAACGGCCGAGACGAAGCCATCGACCTTGCCGTCGGTCTGGCGCCAGATCTCCTGAGATGTCGTCTCGATGTGTGCGCGGCGGTTGGCAATATTGTCGAACTGGTTGGCCCAGATCGCGCCGTTTTGGCTCGTCTTGGCCAAGGCTTCGGCAAGGCGGGCGGAATATTTCACGTAGTTATTGGGATTCTTGTAGGGAACGGCCGGGACTTCGACGAGTTCGGCGCCGAGGAGGCGAAGCGCGTCCTTCTTCTCCTGGCTTTGGGTGACCGGAATGACGATCACTGTCTTGAAGCCCATGGCGTTGGCAACAACCGCGAGCCCGATGCCGGTATTGCCAGCCGTGCCTTCGACGATCGTTCCACCGGGCTTCAATGTTCCCTTGTCGATGGCGTCCTTGATGATGAAAAGGGCGGCCCGGTCTTTCACCGACTGGCCCGGATTCATGAACTCGGCCTTGCCGAGGATGGTGCAGCCGGTCAGTTCCGAGGCCTTGCGCAATTTGATGAGGGGCGTGTTGCCGATCGCGGAAACGACGTCAGGCTTGAAATCCATAAGAGCACTCCGTGGCGCGGGTTGGCGCCGGGTTTGGGGCGCGGATGATCATGAATGGCCGCGATCAAGTCAAGCAAGGTCGACCCTCATCGGCGCAGATCTCACCCTCGCTGCTGTAGCTCATGGAGAGCCGGATTAGATCTTCTTTGTGGCGCCAGTCTTGATGCCATGCGGGCGGTCAGCCTCGGGCACGTAGTCGGGGTCGACAATCTGCGCGATGCAGTCGCCCATCATCAGATATTCCGAATTCGGCATGTGAAACCAACGCCGGAATTCTTCCGTGGAGAGCCGTCCATCCAGATAATAGCCAAGGACCTGCCGGCTGAAGGAATGGAGGTTGGCAGGCAGACATGACTCGATCTGGCGTCTGTTCATCATGCGATCTTACGTTGCATTCTGCGAGGCGAAAAGCGTTTCATGGGGCTGCGCTATAGCCGTGCTTGGACTGAATTCTCTTAAGGGGATATAATTTCATAGATTGGGCCCGGCCTTTTATATTCACCTACGCATTCATCCGGCGCGGCGCGGATCCCAGCGGAATTCATGCAGGGCCTTCGGGTAGGCCGATTCCTCCATGTTTTCTTCAAGTCGCACAATGGGATGCGGCTTGTCCCTCGGATTTCATGTGATAATTTCCCGGCCGGGCAGGGACGTCATCAGGAGGCGTAGTTCATGACGGCGAAGCGCTCGTTCGGTGTGCTGGCCACTGTGGCCACTGCACTTAGTTGGCGAGCAGCGCAGCCTTGGCCCATGATCCGGTGACGGCAAAATTTCTTCCCCGAAGTGTATCGACGGGTTGGCGCAGGCAAGTGCAAATTCGATGAACTCTCTCGACGCCTTCTATCCGCCACTGCAGTAAACGGCGCGATTGCTTGGCCGGGGCATATCGCATCTGTTTGGAGTTTCAGGGCTGTTGGTGAATCTGGTCAAATCCCTCTTCTCATTGCAGCCCATAGGCAAGCGGCGGGCGTGGAGCTATGCCGCAGCGGTTCTGGTCGCGACATTGACCTTGCTTGGAATCGGCAAGGGACTGCTCGAAGCCTATGAAAGCCTCGGCTCCACCGATAAACTCATCAAAGTGTCGGCACTGCTCTCGGGCGTGGAAGCTCGTGCGATACCGGTAACGCTGGTCGAAGTCGACGACGAGACACGAGCGCGGTGGGGCAATCCCGTCATCACGCCGCACAAGGCGATCGCGTTAATGATTCGTGCCGCCCGCGAGGGAGGAGCACGCGTGATTGTCGTCGATCTAGACCTGTCGGGAGATTCCGACAGCCAGCCGCCTGCGCCAGAGCTCTATAATGAGATCGCGCATTATCCCGTCGATGCGCCCCCGCTCTATATCGTGCGGGCGATCCGATTTCGCGGGGCGAGCCAGCCGGGAGAAGGCCAGACATTCCTCGCCGATTCCTATCGCAAGACGCCTTACGACAGCGTCGTGGCGAGCGGGCCCAACATAAGCTGGATCAGCGCGCTGCCGTCGTTCGGCAGTGACCGCGTCGTGCGCAAGGTCCGCTTCTGGCAGACGGTGTGCGACGGCGCGGCGGGCGAGGCATTCCCGTCGGCGGCTCTGGCCGTTGCGGCGGCGCTTGAGAACCAGGGGCAAGCGCTCAAGTCTTTCCTGGACCGGCAGGTGGCGGTCGAATGCGGCGGCCGCGCAGGCAATGACATCGGCGGCTGGCCGCAGCATCGCCGCCTTGAGGCCTCGATACCCTTTGCCTTCGGCAACTCCGCAAAAACGCCAGTATTGCATGCGACCGGTTTGGACGGCAGGCCGACCGCGCTGTTGCGCCGGATCGGCGCATGGAGTCTGATTGGCGTGTCGGGCGATACGATCGAGGCCAGGGGTGAAATCGATGCCGGCATATTCCGGGATCGTGCCGTTCTGATTGGCGTGACGCATGCAGATTCGCGGGATATCTATGCCACGCCGCTCGGTTCGATGCCGGGGGTTACGATCATTGCCAATACGGTCGCGCTCGCGAAGGTGATCGCCGGAACACCGGCCGCATCCCCGTTCATCAAGAACATTTTGGCCATCGCGTTCTTTCTCATTGTTGCCTTTATCGGCATCAGGTTCCAGGCGGCGCCGGCGGTCCTCCTCATCGGTCTAGCAGGCTTTGGCACCTTGCTTCTGGTATCGCGCTGGTTTGGATTCGCAACGGCGGTCGAGGTGATTGCGTTGGGACTTACTGTGTTTGCGCTCTACAAGATCGCCGACTCGATCGTTGGAATCGTCGTCGACTGGCGTTCGGGGCGCGGCTGGCGGGCCATATTCAAGGAAAGGTCAGGCAAGCATTGATGCGCTCGTTCTTGGCACTCGTGGTGGCTCTCGGTTTCCTGTTCTGTCATGCACCTCCATTCGCAGCCGATCGCGAGCCGGTGGCCCATATTGTCGAGGTCGAACTCGCAGGCGAGGATGTAGTCAAGGGGACGGCCGTCGTCCGCGAAGGTGCAGAACACAAGCCGCAGATCTGGATGCCGCTTTACGACGGCGACATCGTCTTCGTCCGTGACGCCAAGAGTCATATCCTTGTCGATTATGGCGCCGGTGGCCGCGTCGAAGTGGGCGGAAAGTCGATGCGCGTAACCGTCTCGGCCGAGACGGCACATGGCGGCGAGACCTGGAGCCTCATCACGGCGATTGGCTCGTTGCTGGCCGGCGAAGAGGATGAGGAAGTGCCGGCCAATCTCATCTCGAAAGGCGAGGAAAGCGTACTTCAGGTGCGAGCTGCGAACCGGACACCAAATAGCCTGGTGCGTGATGATCAACCGGTGTGGGTAGCGTGGAGCGGAGGTGCCGCGCCCTTTGCCGTCGCGCTCGATACTGGCGGCAAGGAGACGAGTTTAGCCCCGAGCGGCGAACGCGAGGCGCGTTTCGAGATTCCTAAGGATGCGGGGCAACGGATGACGCTGATCATTACGGATGCGGGCAAACGCAGCGTGCGGGTGCCTTTCCGCCTGCGTGAAGCACTGCCGGCCGTGCCAGATGGGATTTCGGGCGTGAATAGTCCCGAAGGACTTGCCCCGGTGCTCGTTGCAGCTTGGCTTGCCGGCCAGGATGATGGCGCATGGCGGCTTGAGGCGGTGCGGATGTTGCGGAATGCCGATGCCGGGAAGCCTGAGTTCAAGCGCTTGAGCGACGCGCTGCTGGCCGGGTGGCGGCCTTAGGCTCATGGCAAGGCACCGAATCTATTCGATGAGCTTTGCGAGCGTTTATCCGCATTATGTCGCTAAAGCCGAGAAAAAGGGACGCAGCAAGGCAGAGGTTGATCAGATCATTTCGTGGCTGACAGGCTATGACCAGCATGAACTTCAAGAGCAAATCGACAAGAAGACCGACTTCGAGACATTCTTTGCCGAAGCCCCGCGCCTCAATCCTTCCCGGAGCCTCATCAAGGGTGTGGTTTGCGGCATTCGCGTGGAAGAGATCGAGGAGCCGACCATGCGGGAAATACGGTACCTCGACAAGCTCGTTGACGAGCTGGCGCGGGGGAGGCCGATGGATAAGATTCTGCGGAAGAACTGATCGCGTTACGGCCTCACATCGAAAACGAATAGGCCGCCGCCCATTTGCGGGCCAGAATCCTCATCACTTGTTGCCACTGTCGCAGCACGTGTCGAGGAGCCGGTGACACCGTCGAGCAATTGCTTGAGCGAGGCGCCCGAACTGCGCGAAGCCGCAGCCGTATCCGCGCTTCGGGTGGCCTGGGTACGATCGAGGGTGGGCTGAACCAGTGAACACAGTCGCGGCGCGATCTTGGTGTCGTCCTCGGGGATCGCGAGGACAACGGCATTCTCGACGCCGATGGCAGCCGGACGATTCCTGGCGGCGTCCCAGGTATTGATCTTGAACTTGTAGGTAACGCTGCCGCCGCTGCCGCTCGGCAGTTTTCGAACACAACCGCGATCGGCATCCTTGGGAATCAGCGGCGAAACTCCGCCCAACGCATCGACATAGAAACCGCCGACATAATAGGTGTAGTCCGACGGGTTGCTGACGCTGATCTCGACATAGTCGCAATTTCCGGCGGCATAGGGCAGGAGCGGCGAAAGCGCGGCCTTCGGCAAGCTCGTGTCGCCTTTCGGCGCGCAGGCGGCCCTGGCGTCGGCCCCCTTGGCGCCGTCGCGATAGACATTGGCGGAAATTTCGACGCCGTATCCTTCCTCGGTACGGGCTTCGCTCGCGGCACCCGTGACGCGGACGAGCTTGGCAGCGCGCGCCAGGAGCCAGACAGACTCCTTCAACTCCTCGGCAAGCGTCTCGGCGTCGCTGCCGATCGCCAGGCTTGGCGTTTCATCGAAGCTTCCGGCATCGGTGACCCACGGACGCTCAGGCCTTACGATCCACAAGCGATCCTTGGCGACGCGCAGTTGCAGATCGGCCTGAGGGTCGCCGGGCGGAGCCAGCTCAATGCCGATGCTCGCGGCATCGCCGGCGACGCCGAGGCTCTTATCGATTGCGTCCCTGACCACGAGGGCATTCGTACCGAGTTCGTCTTCGGGCGGCGGCGCCACGGCGAAGCGGAATGTCACGGCGGGCTTGTCGACAGTCACCGGAAATGCGCCTTCCTCCGGCTCCGAACCAACCGCCCATCTGATCTTCGTTGCTGCGCTGGTTGCCGCGGTTGCGCTGGCAATCACGGCATGTCCGATCGGGTCCTTGCCGCCGGCCTTGGCATAGACCGCGAGCTTGGCGCCGGGGTCATAGCCATGGAGTGTGCCAGCAGGGATGGTGAGTGTGCCTTCCTTCAGGACGGCAACCATGGGCGGCGGGCCGCCGCCCAGGCTTCCGCCCAGAATCGGCAGGTCGAGAGCGCCATCGAAGACCGGCGGCGGGACGCGACCGCCCGAGCGGTCGCCGGTGATGTCGGCCACGACCTCCTGGGCTAAGTCGCGATAGGTCTGGGCAGTGCCGCGCAGGAGCGCGCGATGCAGATGATAGGTGAAGACGCCCATGCGCTGGGTGTCGCCTTCGCCGGTCATGGGCAGGTCGTAACCGGCAAAGGAACGCTCGATTGCCTGATCGTATGAATCGACGGCATAAAAGCCGACGAGCTTGCCATCGCCCTTGAGCGTGATCGCACCAGAGCGCGTGCCGCCGCGGGTGGCCGAGCGGGTCGTAACCTGCGGGATGCCGAGCACGGACGGATCGACGGTGCGCGTCACATCATTGCCGCGCGTCACGGTTCCGGAATGGCAGGCATCGACGATGGCCCATACGAAGGCACCCTTGGCCTGAATTGCCGAGAGCTTCTTGCCAAGCTCGTCATCGACGAGGCCGTTCTTGATGCCGTCCTCGACCGGATTGTAGGGCCCGACATCGGAAGGAAGCAGCACCTGATCCTGTCCGTCGCTTTCGGGTTCCTCCTCGCTTGCCGGGTCGAGGTCAGGCTGGGTAATGCCATGCCCCGAATAATAGAATATCACCGTGTCGCCGGGCTTCGCGGTCTCGATCAGATGATCGAGTTCGTCGACGATGTTCTTGTACTGGGGCAGTGCCTTAACCGCCGGGAATTCCGGCTGGGCCGGCAATTTGTCGGTGAGGACGGCGATATCGGCAGGATCGGCGCCGCGGGATTTGAGCAGTCGCCACATGATGGTGACGTCGTTGCGGGGCCCGTGCAGATCGCGGATGCCGTTCGCTTCATCATAGTCGGCGACGCCGACGAGAAGCGCGAGGGTTTTGGCCTCGACCGCCGTCGAAAGGCAACCAAACACGACGGCCGCCATTGCAGCGGACCATTTCAGGCGCAGATTTTTCATTCCTAGCGCACCATCACGATGGGGAAATCGGGTACGGTATCGGGTTTGCGGGCGACCGGGGCTTGGCGCTTGTCCGTTAGCTCCTTGACCCGCTCGGAGAGCCAGAGATCGAGCTCGGCAATCGTCAGTTTGCCGTCCTTGATGTAGTCGGCGGAGCCGGACAGCCCCTCGAGCAAGGCGTAAGTGAATGCGCCGTTCTGCCAATCGTCGCGCTCGATCGACACCTGCCGGCCGGTTGAGGACGCGAACATGACCACACCGTTCTCCACGCTCGACAGTTCATTGACGACGGCGGTGATGTCGGCAGCGCTGCCGCGCGTCTGTTCGCCTTGAAGGCTCGCCGCGGAGTGGCATGCATCGATGAACATCAA
>JAEUMG010000021.1 GCA_016793355.1 Hyphomicrobiales bacterium | reverse complement strand
GCGGCGTCTATAGCGACACCATTCGCCTCCTGACGCCGCTCACCGCGTCGAAGGAAATCCTGAAGGAGGGCCTCGATATTCTCGAAGCGGCCATCGTCGGGAACTGAGTAGCAGTACTGCAAAAATGTCATTGCCGGGCTTGGCCCGGCAATCCATAGTGCCGCAAACCCAATAGTCGGAGTTGCGTCCTGATCGATCCCCGGGACAAGCCCGGGGATGTCAATGGGCTATTGCCGGAGCGCTGAATGAACAAACCACTGTCCAACATGGCCGTCCGCGATATCGAGACGGTCATCCACCCTTATACCAATCTGGCCAGGCATCGTGAGGTCGGCCCGCTCATCCTCAACGAAGGCCGCGGTATCTATCTCTATGACGACAAGGGAAAGCGGTACATCGAAGGCTTGGCTGGCCTGTGGTGCACCTCGCTCGGCTTCAGCAACGAGGAGCTTGTCGAAGCGGCCGCCGCCGCAATGCGCAAGCTCCCCTATACCAGTGTCTTCTCCGGCAAGTCGCATGACAGCGCCATCGAACTCTCCGAGAAGTTGAAAGAGCTTGCGCCGTGCCCGGCGTCGAAAATCCTCTTCGGCTCCGGCGGCTCCGAAGCCAACGACATGCAGATCAAGCTCACCTGGTATTACAACAATGCCAAGGGGCGGGCGAAGAAGAAGAAGATCATATCGCGTGTGCGCGCCTATCACGGCGTGACCATCGCCACGGCCTCGCTCACCGGCCTGCCTTGGGTGCATAACGACTTCGACCTGCCGATCGCCGGCATCCTTCACACCTCATGCCCGCATTACTATCGCTTCGGCCAGGATGGCGAGACGGAGGAGCAGTTTTCCTCCCGCTGTGCCGAGGAACTCGAAGCCATGATCCTCGAACACGGCCCCGATACGATCGGCGCTTTCATCGCCGAGCCGATCATGGGCGCCGGCGGCGTCATCGTGCCGCCCAGGGGCTATTTCGGCCACATCAACAAGGTGCTCCAGAAATACGACATCCGCTTCATTTCCGATGAAGTGATCTGCGGCTTCGGGCGCACCGGTAACTGGTTCGGCACCGAGACCCTGGGCATGAAGCCGCAGTCGATCTCCATGGCAAAGGCGATCACCTCGGCTTACTTCCCGATGGGTGCCATCACCATCGAGGAAGATCTCTACCAGGCGATGCTCGATGAAAGCAGGAAGCTCGGCACCTTTGGTCATGGCTTCACCTATACGGCGCATCCCGTCGCCTGCGCGGTCGCGCTCAAGACGATCGAGATTTATGAGCGCGAGCGCATCGTCGATCACGTGAAGAAAGTGGCGCCAGTCTTCGAAGGCCGCATCAGGAAGCTCGGCGATCATCCGCTGGTCGGCAATGCCCGCGCCGTCGGCCTGATTGGTGCCTTGGAACTCGTCGCCGACAAGAAGACCAGGCGCGCCTTCGATCCGAAGAAAGCTGTCGGTGCCGCCGCCGCCGATCTTCTCCAGGAAATGGGCGTCATCCTGCGCTCGATGGGCGACAGCGTTGCCTTCTGCCCGCCGCTCATCATCACGGCGGATGAGATCAACGAGATGTTCGATATCGTGGAGAAGGGCCTCGACCGCATGGAAGAGCATGTCCGCAAGGAAGATTTGAGGGCGGCATGAGCAGGATCGACGAGCGTCAGCAACTGCGCGACAAGCTTGGCGAGGTCGGCGTCCTCGCCGCCGGCAAAACGATCCGCAAGATCGACAAATATGCCCGCATCTTCATCGAGCATTCGCCCTTCCTGTGTATCGGCACCGCCGATGCCGCGGGCAATGCCGATGTCTCGCCGCGCGGCGATCCGATGGGTTTCGTGCGCGTTATCGACGAGAAGACGATCATCATTCCCGACCGTCCCGGCAACAACCGCGCCGATACGATGCAGAACATCATCGCCAATCCCAATGTCGGCATCCTGTTTCTGATCCCCGGCATCGAGGACACGCTGCGGGTGAACGGCAAGGCCGAGATCATCGACGATCCGGAGGCACTCGCGCCGGCGGCCGTCAACGGCAAGCCGCCGAAGCTCGGCATCAGGGTGAAAGTGGATGAGGTCTTCTTCCACTGCGCCAAGGCTTTTCGCCGCTCGAAATTATGGGATCCGGCGGCGCAGCAGGATCGCGCGATCCTGCCGAGCCTCGCACGCATCGTGATGGAGCAGGCGCGCGACTGCGAGGTCGAGGAGGAGGAAGCCGGGAAGGTCGAAGAGGAAATTCAGGAAGCCTACCGGACCAACCTTTACTAGGAGTCGTTGCTCATCCCGCCGCCCTGGCCGCTCTTGAAGCGCCATTTGGGCTTGTTGCCGTTGGGATTTCCGGGCTTGTACTTGTCCTTGTTATACTTGTAGTCGCGCCAATCGTCGCGCTCATAGGGCCGCCACGCGCCCTCCCAGCACAATTCCTTGATGGAACTCTTGAGCAGATAAGGCGGGCACCGCGCCGCCGCCGCGGCGGGCGTGGAGGTGAGCATCAGGCCAAGTGCCGCGAAACTGAGCAGTGGCGTTAAGCGCTTCATTCCCGCACAATACCATAAACACGAGGAAAACCTCCATGGGCGCCCTTGAGGCGCCCATCCAGTCTGGATGGCAGGCTCAAGGCCTGCCATGGAGAAAACAGTTCAATGCCTCTCCATCGGAACCACATAGCGTTCGCGCACTTCGCCCTTGCGCACCACCGTCACCTTGACGTCGCGATTGACGCGGGCGTGATTGAGAAGCCGGAGGAGATCGTCGATGCCGCCGACCGCCTCGCCATCGATTGCGACGATCAGGTCGCCCGACCTGATGCCCGCCGCCTCGGCCGGGCTGCCCTCGATCACCCGCATGACGCGCACGCCCGAGGCCTGCTCGATCCCGGTATGCCTGGCAAGATGACGCGGGATGCGCGTCTGCTGGCCCTCGACGCCGATCGCCGCGCGCCTGACCCGCCCGTGCTGCAATATCTGAGTTAGCACATAGAGCGCGGTGTTGCTGGCGACCGAAAAGCAGATGCCCTGCGCGCCCATGATGACTGCGGTATTGACGCCGATCACCCGGCCCTTGGAATCGACCAGGGGTCCGCCGGAATTGCCGGGATTGAGCGCTGCATCGGTCTGGATCACGTCATCGATCAATCTGCCGCTGCGTGAACGAAGCGATCGCCCGGTGGCGCTGACCACGCCTGTCGTCACCGTCTGTTCGAAGCCTAAGGGATTGCCGATGGCGATCGCCAATTGCCCCGGCCTGATGGTCTTTGAATCATGCAGCTCCAATGACGGCGCCGACAAATGCCCATCCGTCCGGATTACGGCAATGTCCGTGTCCGGGTCCTCGCCGACAATGCGCGCCGCCGCCCTCTGTCCGTCCGGCAGCGAGACCTCGATCGTCTTGGCGCCATTGACCACATGGCTGTTGGTGAAGATCAATCCATCGGACGCCACAACGAAACCGGAGCCGGTTCCGCCGCGCCCGCCCTGGTTACGGATGGCGATATGGACGACACCCGGCCCGGCCTTCTCGACCGCTCCGATCACCGCGCGCGAATAGGCATCCAGCAATTCGCCTTCGCCGCTTGACGTCTGAGAAATGTTTTCGGCCTCTGGAAGTTTGGCCGTTTCGAAATCGAGCATTCTGTCCTCCGGCCCCCCGCCGGTAGCGACAGATATGGGAAGGCGGATCGGGCTACGCCAGAGGGGGTCAGCCGCGCCGGAGGGCCAGTGTCGCTAGCCCGGCCATCACCAATATGGCCCCGCCCGTCCGGTTAACCCAGGCGAGAATCGAAGGTCGCGAGACCGCCTTGCGCGCCTGGCTTGCGACCAGGGCATAGGTAAGCGCGTTGAGCGTGCCGAGGGCAAGGAACACGATTTCCATGATGATGAGCTGGGGCAGCACAGGCCGCGCCGGGTCGATGAACTGCGGCAGGAAGGCGACGAAGAAAGTGATGCTCTTGGGGTTAAGCGCCGTCACCCAATAGGCGGTCCAGAATATGCTGCGCGACGACGACTTCAGTTGCTCGGGATCGAGTGCCGGCTTGCTGCGCAAGAGCCCGATGCCGAGCCAGATGAGATAGAGCGCGCCGCCGACCTTCAGGATCGTGAACAGCGTCGCCGAGGCGGCCAGCACTGCGCCGAGTCCCGACAATGACAATGTCATCGCCGTGAAATCGCCAAGCGTCACGCCGGCGACGGTGCGAAGCGCTGCTTCCTGTCCGCGCGACAGGCCGTATGAGACGATCATCATCACCACGGGCCCCGGGATGAGCACGACGATGAACACCGTGAAGGTATAGGCGAGGAAGTAATCGAGGCTCATTGGCGAGCCTCACCATGAGGTCTGCAACTACTCCCCTCACCCTGAGGCGCTCGGCGAATCCGAGCCTCGAAGGGTCGGCAAACGGCATGCTTTCGGAAGCGCTCGATCACAGTTTCGCCAAGGCCTGCTCGAGATCGGCGATGAGATCGTCGGCATGCTCGATGCCCGCCGAAATGCGCACCAGATTGTCCGGTACCGGGCTCTGCGGCCCTTCGACTGTCTTGCGATGCTCGGCCAATGTTTCGACGCCGCCAAGTGACGTCGCCGGAACGATCACCTTGAGCAATGTGCAAAACCGCCGCGCATCCTCGAGACTGCCCTTGATGAGCAGCGACAGCATGCCGCCGAATCCGTCGGTCATCTGCTTGGCTGCAATCGCATGGCCGCGATGGCTTGCGAGCCCCGGATAGAGAACCCGTTCGATCCTCGGATGCCGCTCGAAATGCTTGGCGATCGCCAGGGCATTGGCCGAGGCCTGGCGGTAACGCAGATACACGGTGCGAAGTCCGCGCGTGAGCAGCCAGGCTTCGAACGGTGCGAGCGGTGTGCCGATTTTCGTTCGCAACGTAGCGATCTCGGCCCAGCGCTGCGTCAGCGCGCCGGTGACGAGGGCGCCGGCCAGCACGTCGGAATGGCCGTTCAAATACTTGGTTGCCGAGTGAAAGACGATATCGGCGTCGAGTTCCAATGGTTTCGTCGTGACCGCGCCCGTCGCCGTCGCATCGACCGCCAGGATTGCGCCCGCCTTATGCGCTGCCTTCGCCGCAGCTTCAATGTCGATCACATCCCAGGTCGGATTGAGCGGCGTCTCGATCCACACAAGATCGGTCTTGCCGGACTTGATGCTCGCCTCGAGCGCGCCGGGCTGTGTGGCATCGAACAGCGTTAGTGTGATCCGGCCGCGCTGCTCAAGGATCTTGAGCCAGTCGCGCGTGCCGTAATACATGACATCGGGCGCGACCACATGAGCGCCTTGCGGAACGGTCTCAAGCAATGTCGTGATCGCCGCCATGCCTGACGCGAAGAGCAAGCAGCCCTTGCCGTTTTCGAGGGCGGCGATCGCATCCTCGGCGTGCCACAAGGTCGGATTGCCGTTGCGGATGTAGTTCTCGCGCAGTTTCGGCGTGTAGTTCTCGTCGCGCGCATAGGTCGATGACGGATAGATCGGCGGCGCCACCGCACCAGTCGATTCGTCCGTGGATTTCAAGGCATGCGCGGCGATCGTCTCCGGCCGCAGCCGCGAGTTAGACATGCTGGCCGCCGTTTATGTGCAGTTCCGCGCCCGTGACATAGCTCGACGCGTCGGTACAGAGGAAATAGATCGCTTTGGCCACTTCTTCCGGCTGGCCGAGGCGATGCAAGGGAATCTGCGGGATGATCTTCTCCGTCCCCGGAGAAAGTATAGCCGTTTCTATCTCCCCCGGCGAGATCGCATTGACGCGCACGCCCAGCGGTCCGAAATCGGCGGCCATCTCGCGCGTCAACGCGGCAAGGGCCGCTTTCGAAGTCGAATAGGCGGCACCCGCGAAGGGATGCACGCGCGAGCCCGCAATCGATGTGACATTGACGACGGCACCCTTCGCCGCGGCGAGTTCCTCGATCAGGCCGCGCGCCAGCATGATTGGCGCGAAGAAATTGACCTGGAACACGGTATTCCAGTCTTCCGCCGAGGTTTCGATCGTGTTGAGCCTGGCGCCCCCGGGCTTTTTCGGGCTGATCGCCGCGTTGTTGACGAGCGCGTACAATTTTGAGCCCTGTTCTTTGAGCTTCTTCTTCATCTCGCCGATCGC
>JAEUMG010000124.1 GCA_016793355.1 Hyphomicrobiales bacterium | reverse complement strand
CGCTGGTCAGCGTGAAGGAACCGCCATCGGCGATGTGCTTGAGACCTTCGAGAACGAGATTGACCTGCCCCATCAGCTTGTCATTGATGCCGCTCATGAACTGTGCCGGCGTCATCGTCGCCAGCGGGCCAAAATAGGTGTGGCCGGTGCAGGAGACGATTGCGTCGAACCGGCCTGCCTTGGCCAACATCGCCGAGACGGTTTCCGGCTTCATCAGATCGGCGGTTAAATCCCCCTTCGAGCGGCCGAGCGTCACGATCGTGTGCCGCTTGCCGAGTTCTGTCGCGGCCGCGCGGCCGACCGCGCCATGCGCGCCGGCAATCAGGACGCGCATTACTCCGCCTCGTCGGACTTGAGCGTCTTGAGCTTGGCGAAAACCGAATCGGCATCAAAGGCCGGCTCTTTTTCCTTTGCCGGCTCGGGCTGCGGCTCGGGTTTGGCATGAACGATTTCGCTCGCCGGAACGAGCGTCACCGGCGGCTCGCTCGAGACTACGCGGCCGGACTTGCGCGCCGCTTTTTGCACCGCGAGGTCGAGGTCGAGCTGCGTGCACAACCCCAGCGACACAGGATCGACCGGCTTGATGTTGGCGGAGTTCCAATGGGTGCGGTCGCGGATCGCCTGGATGGTCGACTTTGTGGTGCCGACGAGCTTCATGAGCTGGGCGTCGGTCATCTCGGGATGGTAGCGCAACAGCCAGGCGATCGCGTCGGGCCGGTCGCCGCGCCGCGACACCGGCGTGTAGCGCGGTCCCTTGGAGGGCGCCGCCGGCACGACCACGGTCGAGACGGAGAGCTTGAGCCGGTATTCGGGGTCAGCCTCGCCCTTGGCGATTTCATCGCGCGTCAGCTGCCCGGCGGTCACCGGATCGAGGCCCTTGATGCCGAGCGCGACATCGCCATCGGCAATGCCCTTCACTTCGAGCTCGTGCAATTTGCACAAGTCGGCGATCTGTTTGAATGTCAGGGCGGTATTCTCGACCAGCCAGACCGCGGTGGCCTTGGGCATGAGCGGCGCGTTGGACATTAATTTTCTCCTGGGGAACCCGCTTGAAGGCTCCGTCTGATCAGTCATGACGTGGGGATGGGCGCTATATAAGTCGGCGCAACTTCCGATGCAACGCGCTTATGCGGCAACCAGGATGATCTTGCCGACATGCGCGCTCGACTCCATCAGGGCATGCGCCTTCGCCGCCTCGGCAAGCGGAAAAGTCTTGTAGATTTGGGGCCTTATCCTCCCCTGGGCGAGCAATGGCCAGACCTTTTCCTCCAGTGACCGGGCGATCTCGCCCTTCTCGGCGACACTGCGCGGCCGCAGCGTCGAGCCGGTGAGCGTCAGCCGCTTGAGCATCATCGGCAGGAAATCGACCTCCGCCGTTGAGCCTTTGAGGAAGGCGATGCTGACAATCCGGCCATGCATCGCCGCCGCCGCAAGGTTCCGCGGGATATAGTCGCCCCCCACCATGTCGAGGATGACATCGGCGCCCTTCCCGGCGGTTGCATCCTTCACCGCCTTGACGAAATCCTCCTTGCGGTAGTCGATGGCGAGCGATGCGCCGAGACTGACGCAGGCGGCGCATTTTTCGGCCGATCCGGCGGTCGCGATGACCGTGGCGCCGAAAGCCTTGGCCAGCATGATGGCGGTCGTGCCGATACCGCTCGAGCCGCCATGGACGAGGAAGATTTCCCCCGATTTGAGCCCGGCGCGGTCAAAGACATTGGTCCATACGGTGAAGAAGGTCTCGGGCAGCCCGGCCGCCTCGACCAGGCTTAGTCCCGCCGGAACCGGCAGGGCATTGTCCTCGGCCGCCACGCAATATTCGGCATAGCCGCCGCCCGGCACCAAGGCACAGACTTCATCGCCGGCCCGGTAACGCTTGACACCCGGGCCAGTCGAAACGACCTCCCCGGCGATCTCGAGGCCTGGCGTTGCCGGCGCGCCCGGCGGCGGCGGATAGCCGCCTTGCCGCTGCAGGACGTCCGGCCGGTTGACGCCGGCCGCCGCGACCCTGACCAGGATCTCGCCCGCACCCGGCTCGGGGCGCGCGATGCGGACGGGCTTGAGCACATCCGGGCCGCCCGGCGTCGTGATGGCGATGGCGGTCATGTCGGTCATGGCATTTTTCCTCGTTAGGTTTTGACCCCTGGCGCCGGCTTGGGCAAAGTATCGCGCCTAACCGGAGCAGCCGCCATGGACCTCGACGACACCCGTCCCGTCAAGAAACCCGACATCGTCATCGGCGAGTCTCTCGACTTGCTTTCGCTTGCCGAATTGGAACAGCGAATCACCATTTTGGAATCCGAAATCGTCCGTATTCGCGACACCATCGCCCGCAAATCCGCCGGAAAGGCCGCTGCCGACGCGATTTTTCGCCGCTAACCCATTCTTTGGCTTAAGCGGAGGTAACGTTAACCATTTGGTAAGGGATTCGGTTGTATTTTCATTATTGTAATCCAGTCACCTGGATTCTCCGAGTGGCTCCTGTCCACTCTGTTTGACGCCTCCCTGTTATAACTTCAGAGCCGCGCTTGCGCGGCTCTTTTTTCGTCTGGCATCACAATTGCTCGCCATTCACGAGGGGCAAAAGCTGCGGCAGTGCTTGACCGGAAATGAGCCAGGTTTCATGATCGAGACGGGAACTGACGCATTTAAATCAATTTGCGGCAGGGGGTGGGCTTAGATGGCAGGCAGCGCAATGAACGACCGGGAGCCGGTGGATTTCCTGGCGCGCTTCACGGCGTCCGAGCAATTCGAGAAGGTTTTCAGGGAAGGCATGGGTCTGGTCGAGGAGACCGCCAATTATCTCGATGGGCCGGGGCGCAAGGACGCCCGCCTGCTCGATCGCAACGGCGCCATCGCCTACGCCACCGAAAGCATGCGGCTCACCACGCGACTGATGCAGCTCGCCTCCTGGCTTCTCCTGCAGCGGGCGATCAGCGCCGGCGAGCTCAGTCCCGACGATGCGCAAAAGGAGAAGCATCGCATCAGTCTGACCGATATCGGTGCCGGCCATCCCTTGACGGGCTCCGACCAATTGCCGGAGAGCCTGACCCAACTGGTCGGCCGCTCCCTGCACCTGCACCAGCGCATCCTGAAACTCGATGCCATGCTCGCCGCAAAGGCCAAGGCCGGCGCACAGTCGGACAGCCCGGTCACCCAACAGCTCGACCGCCTCGCGCGGGCCTACAAGGCGGCGCGCTGAAGCAAGGCGGCTCCGCAGAGGCCCAGCCTCCCTCTCGTGGGAGAAGGGTGTGTGAAGATAACTCCGTACACGGACCGTCATGCCGGCGAAAGCTGGCATCCCCTGAGAGGCTGCCGTTGTTGAAATGTTTCAGGGGACCCCGGCTTTGCGCCGGGGTGACGGAGAACAAGCAGGCGCGCGGCCTCATTCTTCACCCCTTCTCCCCTCGTGGGAGAAGGCGGACGCCGCGAAGCGGCGGCCGGATGAGGGGGCGGCGCAACGCGAGAAGC
>JAEUMG010000109.1 GCA_016793355.1 Hyphomicrobiales bacterium | reverse complement strand
TGCGCATGCCGAGCCTTTGACCTTCCTGGCCCTGCGCTATGCGATCGTCATCGTCGTCCTTCTTCCGGTTTACGCAGTCTTGCGGCCGCCCCTGCCGCCGACCCCGGCCGCCTGGATGCATGTGACGATCGTCGGCTTCCTCATACAGACGGTCTATTTCGGCCTTTGCTATGTCGCCTTCAAAGCCGGCGTCTCGGCGGGCGGTGTGGCAATCATTGTCTGCCTGCAGCCGATTCTTGTCGGCCTGATCGCGCCGCATTTCGCCGGCGAGCGCGACGGCCTGAAACGCTGGATCGGCCTCGTGCTGGGCCTCGGCGGGGCTGCGACCGTGATCCTCGCGCGCTCGACCATCGCCGCCGAATCAATTTTCGGCATCATCTGCGCGATCGGTGCACTGGCCGGAATTACAGGAGGCACGCTGTGGGAGAAGCGCTTCGGCATCGCGCTTCACCCGGTCGTCTCCAATCTCATCCAGTTCACTGCGGGTCTCGTCACCACGCTGCCTTTTGCGGTCGCTCTGGAAACGCTGAAGATCGACTGGACCCCCGACTTCATCGCCGCGCTCGCTTATCTCGTCATCGGCAATTCGCTGATCGCCATGACGCTTCTGGCCGCCATGATCCGTGCGGGCGAGGTTTCTCGCGTCTCCGCTCTCTTCTATCTGGTGCCGCCCTTGAGCGCGCTCATGGCCTGGCCATTGCTCGGAGAGCACATGCCGCCGCTCGCCTGGGCCGGCATGGCGCTTGCGGCATGTGGTGTCTGGATTGCGAGCCGCGGCCGGGCGTGAGATAGTTATCCATCATCCCAAAAACAGGAGGTTTCGATGAAGGTGGTTTACACTGCGCATGGTAGCGCCACCGGCGGCCGCGAAGGCCAGGGCCGCACCGACGACGGCAAGGTCGACGTCAAACTGACGCTTCCCAAGGAGATGGGCGGCAACGGCACCGGAACGAATCCAGAGCAGCTTTTCTCAGTCGGCTATTCGGCCTGTTATCTGGGCGCGCTCAAACACGTCGCCGGCAAGGAGAAGGTCAAGATTTCCGATGACGCAAAGGTTTCAGCCAATGTCGGCATTGGCGAGCGCGACGACAAGCAGGGCTTCGGGCTGACCGTTACGCTCGAAGTGAGCCTTCCCGGCGTCGACAAGGCGACGGCCGAGGACCTCGTCAAGAAGGCGCATGTCGTGTGCCCCTACAGCCACGCGATCAAGGGCAATGTCGTAGTTGCGACGAAGGTGGTGTAACGACTTACGTCCTCGCCCGTGAAACGGGAGAGGACAGGGGCCCATTGCGAAGCAATGGGAAAGGTGAGGGCGCGGTCATCCACGGCGCCCTCATCTACCCCGAAGCGCTGCGCGCTTCGGGTCCCCTTCTTCTCCCGCAGGCGGGAGAAGACAAATTCACCCCCCCAACTGGTTCTTCACCGCGCTGCCGGCCTTGGCCATATCCATCTGCCCGGCATATTTCGCTTTGAGCGCCGCCATCACCTTGCCCATGTCCTTCACCGACTGGGCGCCGGTCTCCTGGATAATCGCCGCGATCGCCGACTTCACTTCCGTCTCTGAAAGCTGCTTCGGCATGAAGCTCTGAATGATGTCGATCTCATCGCTCTCCTGCTTCGCAAGTTCCGGCCGCCCGCCCTGCTGATAGATTGCAACGCTCTCCTGGCGCTGCTTCACCATCTTGGCGAGAACCTCGACGATCTGCGCGTCATTGACCCCCGAATCAGGACCCGCCGTGCGATTCTGGATGTCGCGGTCCTTGATTGCCGCGCCGATGAGCCGCAGCGTCGACACCTTTAGCTTGTCGCCGACCTTCATCGCCGCCTTCAGCTCGTCCGATATTTTTGCCCGCAATCCGCCGCTCATGGTCCCGGTACCTTGGAAAATGGGGATGAAGAGCTGCAGATAGCCCTTCAGGCCCCTCTGCGCAACCTTGACGCCCTTCACCTTGGTCCATATGTGTGCCGCGCAAGGAGCCCACCACATGACCAAGACGAAAGCACCGGCCCCCGCCGCCCGGTCCCGCGCGGCCAAGCCACACGCCCCGAAAGCCTTTTCCGATTGGGACGTTCCGCGCACTACCGGGCTTCTTGTCCTGGCGGACGGCATGGTGATCGAGGGCCAGGGCTTTGGCGCCGAGGGCGAGGCGGTGGGCGAAGTCTGTTTCAACACGGCGATGACCGGCTATCAGGAAATCCTCACCGATCCTTCCTATGCCGGTCAGATCATCACGTTCACCTTCCCGCATATCGGCAATGTCGGCACCAACGATGACGACATCGAAACGGTGAACCTCGCCGCGGCCTCGGGCGTGCGTGGCTGCATCGTCAGGGCGCCGGTGACCGAGCCCGCCAATTACCGCTCGCATCGCCATCTCGACCAGTGGCTGAAGGCGCGCAACATCATCGGTCTGTCGGGCGTCGATACGCGCGCGCTGACCAATCTCATTCGCGATGAGGGCATGCCGAACGGCGTCATCGCCCACAATGCCAAGGGCAAGTTCGATCTTGCCAGGCTGAAGGCGCAGGCCCGCGACTGGCCGGGCCTCCTCGGGATGGATCTCGCCAAGGAGGTATCGCTCACCCAGCGCATGGGCTGGGATGAAAAGACCTGGGACTGGGCGGAAGGCTATCAGCGCCAGTCCAAGCCTGCCTGGAAGGTGGTTGCCATCGATTACGGCCTGAAGCGTAATATCCTGCGCTGCCTTTCGAGCGCTGGCTGCGATGTCACGGTCCTGCCGGCAACCGCGAGTGCCGAAGATGTGCTCGCACTGAAGCCTGATGGCGTGTTCCTCTCGAACGGTCCTGGCGATCCTGCGGCGACCGGCGAATATGCGGTGCCCGAGATCAAGCGACTGGTCGACTCCGGCACGCCGGTATTCGGCATTTGCCTCGGCCATCAGATGCTGGCGCTGGCGCTCGGCGCCAGGACGATCAAGATGCATCAGGGCCATCACGGCGCCAATCATCCGGTGAAAGACTTCACGACCGGCAAGGTTGAGATCGTTTCGATGAATCACGGCTTTGCGGTCGACCGCGAAAGCCTGCCCAAGGGCGTAGTCGAAACACATGTGTCACTTTTCGACGGCTCCAATTGCGGCCTGGCGGTCGAGGGCCGGCCCATCTTCTCGGTGCAGCATCACCCCGAAGCCTCGCCCGGCCCGATGGACAGCCACTATCTCTTCACCCGCTTCGTCGAGGCGATGGAGAAGGCAAAGAAAGAGACGAAGCCCGCCCGGTAAGGCGTGGCGTCAGGTGGCAGGACGAAACATGAGCACGACTTCAAAACCGTCCGCGCGACCGCGCGCGGGAGAGTAAAGGTCCATTCGTCCGCCCGCCTGGCGCATGATCGTATCGACAATCGACAGTCCGAGGCCCGAACCTTCAACATCCGTCTCGCCGCGCGAAAATCGTTCGCGAAGCTTCGGCATGTGATCGGGCGATATGACGGGCCCGCGATTGACGATCGATATCGTCGCATCGGACCCGATCGCGATGTGAACGGGCTCGCCGGCCGTTCCATGGGCCAGCGCATTGTCGATCAAGTTGTGCAGGATGATTCCAAGCGCATCCTGATCGATCGCAACGTGAGAATCTGCGTGCGGATCGATTGTCAGCTGGACGGGGCCGACAGCGTTGTACAAGCGTGATCCATAGCCATCGACAATAATCCGCACAACCTCTTGCGGCTTGCATTTACCCGACATCCCGACGCCCGCTTCCGCGCGTGACAATTGCAGCAGCTTTTCGACAAGCCGAGACAACCGGTCCAGCAGGCCGAGGATATTCAAGGCGCGGGCGCCTTCGCGCCGCTCTTTCAGATCGTCGACCAGTAACTGCGTCTGCGCGCGCGCCGCAGCTAACGGTGTGCGCAGCTCATGCGCGCTATTCGCGGCAAATGCCCGCTCCGATTGGAGCAGTCGCTCGAGCCTTGCCATTAGCCGGTTGATGGCTTCCACGATCGGCCGCAACTCCGTGGGAAGCCGGCCGGGCGGCAACGGCGACAGATTCGCCTCGCCGCGGTTCAAGAGATCTTCCCTGAGTTTCAGCAAAGGCCTCGTCGCATTGCGCAGAAGAACCTTTACCGCCACGACCGAGGCCACGATCAGCGCGAGAAAAGGAAGCGCGAGCAAAGCCAGGACCTCGCGAACCGCGAGCGCACGCCGCTCCTCCCGATCGGCGACCTGAACGAATATCCGTTCGCTGCGCGAGGTTTCGGTGTAGATCCGCAAACCTCCGTCATTGCTGAACCCCCGCCGCAGGGCGACAGGGAAGCCAGCAGCGGGTGCGTCATGCGAGCGCAGCAGGACGTTTCCCATGGCATCGCGCACCTGATAGACAAGATGCGCGTCGCTGTCGTCGAATTCCTTGCTGAGCGATTCTCCCCCATCATCTTTGTCATGATCCCCGTCGGCGACTTCCTGGAGGTCGTGCACGGCAAGCGGAAGCAGGCGCTGCGCGGTTTCCTGGAGAGAGCTGTCGAAAACCTCATTGATCTTGGGTTGGATCAGCACGACTGTGGCTGCGGCGGCCATCAGCCAAAGTCCGCCGAGGACCGCGCCGAGTGTAAAGACGAGATGGCGCTCGAGACTCCAGCTTCCGTCACCGCCAGGGGTCATTCCCCACCCGACAAGCGATAGCCGAGACCACGCACCGTTTCGATGAATTCGGCACCAAGCTTCTTGCGCAGACGACTTACATGGACTTCGACCGCGTTGCTCTCGACCTCTTCGCCAAATTCATAGAGCGCATCCTCGAGTTGCGATTTCGCCACCACCGTGCCTAGCCGGGCAGCGAGTCGATCGACGAGCGCCCATTCGCGCGCGGTCAGCGCAACTTCGCGGCCCTCCTTGCGGACGCGGCGGTGCGCCCGATCGATTGAGTATGATCCTTGGGTCAGGGTCGGTGTCGGATCACCGCCGGCGCGCCGCGCAATCGCGCCGATCCGTGCGGTGAGCTCGTCCAGATCGAATGGCTTGACGAGATAATCGTCCGCGCCCGCATTGAGTCCTTCAATCCGGTCGCGGACCTGGTCGCGCGCAGTCAGGATCAAGACCGGCCGCCGGTCCCCCCGCTGGCGCATGGCCCGCAGCAAATCAAGCCCGCGGCCATCCGGCAAGTGAAGATCGAGGAGGACAAGCTCATAGCCGACCGCGGCAAGAGCTGCCTCCGCCTCGTCGAGCCGCATCACCCAGTCGACGGCATGGCCATCCCGTGAGATGCGCTCGCGTACGGCATCACCGAGCATCGGCTCATCTTCGACGAGAAGCAGTCTCATGATCGTGGCGCTCGCATTCGCCGGCCAACCTTACAGCAAGCTGACGAATTCCCCGATAGCCCGTCAGCAGCATGTCAGCCCGGCGCTTCATGGAGAGCGCGTTCGACATCAACACCTGTGAGGATTGAAATGAAACGTGCATTTGCCGGGCTAGTCTGTGCCACCCTTCTCTCATCCGGAGCATTCGCTGCCACCGACCGCTGCACCGTCCCGCAATCGGAATGGAAACCCAAGGAAGCGCTCAAGCTGCAACTTGAGAAGGAGGGCTGGAAGGTGAAGCGAATCAAGACGACCAGTGGCTGCTACGAGGTCTACGGCTTCGACAACAAGGGAGCCAAGAAAGAGGCCTATTTCAACCCCAAGACCTTCGTCTTCGTCGGTGATGAGTAACACTGACATGTCTCAGGTGCCGTCGGTGCGGGTATGGGATCCCGCCGTACGCGCCTTCCACTGGGGCCTGGCGGCGAGCATCCTCGCCGCCTGGCTTACCTCCGACGAGTGGACGAGCGCTCACATCTGGGTCGGCTACCTTGCCGGCGCTCTCGTGACGTTTCGAGTTGTCTGGGGTTTTGCCGGAAGTCCCTATGCCAGGTTCAAGTCATTTGTACAGTCCCCCCGGAGCATCGCGCGTTATCTGGCCGACATGGTGACCGGTCGCGAAAGGCGCTACCTCGGTCACAATCCCGCAGGCGGTGCGATGATCGTGGCGCTGCTTGCGACGGTTGCACTGCTCGGCCTCACCGGCTGGATGCAGACGCTGGATCGATTCTGGGGGGAGGAGTGGCTCGAAGGCTTGCACGAATTCCTGGCGGACGGTCTGCTGGTGCTTATCGCCGCGCACATCACAGGCGTGTTGCTGGCGAGCTGGCGCCACGGGGAGAATCTGGTCTTCGGAATGATCTCCGGCCGCAAGCGCACTGCCGTATCCGGTGATGTATCGATGGAAACGATCCAAGCAGCCGAATAAATTATGCCTTGGCCGGGACTGTCATCAAACCGTTACGCAGACTCCATAGGCGGCGGAGATTGTGCTCGCCGAGACCGCCGGTTCAAAAACCGAAATCGACACTCCCCCGCCGAGGCTCGACTCCGCCGTGCCGGGTTTCATCGGCGCCTATCTGTTCGAGGCGGCGGGCAAGGCAACTCCCCTTCACGACACCGATACCGCCGCAGCGTTTGCCTCGGGCCAAGGCTGGATCTGGCTGCACCTCAATCTTTCCGATCGCCGCTGCCCGCGCTGGCTGGCGCAGGTGGCCGGCATCGATCCGGCGGTCGCCGCCGAGTTCAGCGAACCCTCGCCGCGTCAGGTCATCCTCGGCAAGGACGGCATCCTCCTCGGCTTCCTCGCCGACTTCCGGCGCGAATTCGATACCGATCCTTCGGAGCCGGCATCACTGAGCTTCCTTCTCGGCCGCAGTTTCGTGATCACCGGTCGCAATCGCGCCGTGCAATCGGCCGAACAGATGCGCCGCGAGCTCGCCCGCGGCGCGACTTACGCTGCGCCAACCGATTTCCTCATCTCGCTCGTCTCGCAATTCGCCGACAAGCTGGACGCCACGATGCATGAACTTCTGGACGGGATGGAGATCATCGAGGATCACATTCTTGACGAGCGCCATCGCGGCGAACGCCGCCGGCTCATGCTGCTCCGCCGTCAGGCAGCCATGCTGCATCGGCATATGCGCGCCATGCGCCGCGCGCTTGTGCTCGCCGACCGGACCATCCCCGATTTTCCGCAAGCCTTTCAGGGCCTCACATCGCGGCTTCACAATCTCGACCAGGATTTCGAGACGCTCGAAGCCCGCGCCCGCTTCTTCCATGACGAGATCGATGCCAAGCTCGCCGCCGAAACCAACCGCCAGCTCTATGCGCTCTCTGCGCTTACTGCCGCCTTTCTCCCGCCTGCTCTCGTTGCTGGGCTGTTCGGCATGAATTTTTCCTGGCTCCCCTGGCAGGGTACGCCTTACGGCTTCTGGATTGCGCTGGCGTTGTGCATCGTTTCCTCGCTCGGCGTGTTGATCGCCGTGAAGGTAATCGGCAGACACTAAGCGTCAGTCCGTTGCGAGCTTTGGCCGCTTTCTGTGCCAGTCGGTCGCCTGCTCATAGGCATATGAGGCACGCAGCACCGTCACATCGTCGAACATGCGCCCGACAATATGTAACCCAGCCGGCAATCCCGCCCTGGTGAAGCCGCAAGGCACGCTCGCCGCCGGTTGCTGGGTCAGGTTGAAAGGGTAGCTGAAGGGCGTCCAGTTCACCCATTTGCCAGTGCCGTCATCGACGGGCGACAGCTTGCCGACCTCGAAGGCCGGGATCGGCAGGGTGGGCGTCACGAGCAGATCATACTTCTCCATGAACTGCCTCATCTGCGAACCGAGCAGGCCGCGCAGACGCTGGGCCTCGAGATAGTCGTCGATTGTCATCGATTTCGACTGCTCGACGACATCATTGAGACCTGGATCGAGCAGGGCGCGTTTGGCTTTCGGCAACTTCGTGAGAAGCAATCGCGCGCCAGACCACCACAAGGTCCGGAAGATCGTCGGTCCCGGGTCTTCGAATCCCGGGTCGACGCGCTCGATCTTGGCACCCAGCTCCTCAAGTACCGAGACCGCCTTGTCGACCGCAGCGGCGATCTCCGGGTTGACATCGACATAGCCGAGCGTCGGGCTATAGGCGATCTTGAGCCCCTTAACGCCCTTGCCGAGCTTTTTCGCATAGTCCGTTCCGTCCGGCGGCAGCGCGTACCAATCGCGCGCATCGAACTGCGTGATTGCATTCATCATGAGCGCTGCGTCCTCGACCGTGCGGGTCATCGGCCCCACATGTGCGACTGTGCCGAAGGGCGACAAGGGATAAGCCGGCACCCGGCCGAAGGAGGGCTTGTGCCCGAAAATGCCGGTGAAGCCGGCAGGGATGCGGATTGAGCCGCCGCCATCGGTGCCAAGCGTCAGGGGTGCATAGCCCGCCGCCGCGCCCGCCGAAGACCCGCCGGAGGAGCCGCCGGGTGTCTTCGTTACATCCCACGGATTGCGCGTGATACCGGTCAGCGGCGAATCGGTGACGCCTTTCCAGCCGAATTCCGGCGTTGTGGTCAGTCCGACAAACACCGCACCCGCTTCGCGCAGGCGCGCCACGGACGGCGCATCCTGGCTCCAGTTCTGATTGCGATCGACGGTCTTGGACCCGCGCAATGTCGGCCAGCCCTTGACGAGCAGCAGATCCTTGATGAGTACCGGCACTCCGTCGAGGGGCCCAAACGCCTTACCCTTGGCCCAGCGCGTCTCGCTCGCCTTCGCCTGCTTCAACGCCTGCGCTTCATCAACCAGGCACATGGCATTGAGCTTGGGTTCAAGTCTTGCGATCTGCCTGAGGCACGTCTTCGTCACGTCGACCGGCGAGACTTTCTTCTTGCGATAGGCCTTGCCGAGTTCCACCGCACTCAGCCAGTTGAGGTCTTCTGCCATGATACTTTCCCCCCTCCCGCAACTCTATTTCGCGGCTTCCACGACATTCGACAGCCGCCGGTTCATTTCCGTGCGCTCATGCGCCAGACGGTCGATTTCGGCGAGCAGTGCCGGATTGCGCCGCACAAATATCTGGAAGTCGCGCGCGCTGATTACCAGCAACTGGCAATAGTCGATCGCCGTCACGTCGGCCGAGCGCCGCGCGCCGGTCAACAAGGCCATCTCGCCGATGAATTCGCCAGGGCCGAGCTCGATCTTGTGATCGTTGACGGACACCTCGACGCTTCCGGAGGAAATGAAATAGATGCCGTCGGCGCGGTCGCCCTTGCGGATGATTCTGGTGCCGGGTGCGGCACTGCGCGGCCTGAAAAGGAGGAGGAATTCCTCGCGTTTGTCGGGTTCGATCGCGGCGAAGATCGGAAACCGGTCGAGCAGTTCCTTCTCCTCCAGAGCGCGCTGCTGCTGGCGGGCCTCATTGCGCTTGCGCAGGGCATCCAGGCGCGACGTGAGCCTTTCCAGCTTCTCCTGCCCGTACTCCTTCATCCAGCGCGGCAGTCTGAGGGAATGGGAAAACCGCGAGCACGCCCATTCCGAAAATCCGAGGGCTGCGGGGTTGATGGTAATCGACAGCAGGGCGCCGGCAAGAATGAGATCGCTGACATGCTTCTCGAAAAGCCCAAGCGACATGGCGAGCCCGGCAAGGATAAAGGAGAATTCCCCGATCTGCGACAGGCTCGCCGAGACCCTGACTGCCGTCGTGAATGGAAACCGCAAGAGCAGCACGATGCCAAAGGCAGCAAGCGACTTGCCGATGACGATCAGCACCACCGTGAACACCACATGCATCGGCTCGCGCCAGATGATCGAGGGATCGAACAGCATGCCGACGGAGACGAAAAACAGGACCGCGAAGGCATCCTGCAGCGGCAGCGAATCGGCCGCGGCGCGATGGCTGAAACGCGATTCACTCAGGATGACGCCGGCGAAGAACGCGCCGAGCGCGAAGGAGACGCCGAACCCGATGGCCGACCCATAGGCGATGCCGAGAGCGAGTGCGAGCACCGCCAGCGTGAACAGTTCGCGCGATCCGGTGCGCGCGACCTGGGTCAGGAACCACGGCACGATGCGGGGGCCAAGGATTGCCGCAATGGCAATGAACCCAACAACCTTGGCAACCGTGATCGCGAGGGTGAGCGCCAGACTGCCATCGGCCTGGGCCCCGGCCTGATGCGGGCCTACCATCTCGGCAAGGGCGGGCAGAAGCACCAGCACGCCGACCATGGCGATATCCTCGACGATCAGCCAGCCGACGGCGATTCGTCCATAGGGCGTATCGATCTCATTGCGGTGTTCGAGCGCACGCAAGAGGACCACGGTGCTTGCAACCGAAAGGCAGATGCCGAAAACCAGACTGGAGCCGAAACTCCAGCCCCAAAGATGCCCGAGCCCCGCCGCCATCAGGGTCGCGACCACGATCTGCGCCAATGCCCCGGGAACGGCGACCCACTGTACGGCGATAAGATCGGAGAAGGAGAAGTGAAGCCCTACCCCGAACATCAGCAGAATGACACCGATTTCCGCCAATTGGCTGGACATTTCAGGATCGGCGACAAAACCGGCCGTATAGGGCCCGACCATGATACCCGCGACCAGATAGCCGAGCAGCGGCGGCAGTCTTAACCGATCGGCCAGGAAGCCGAAGGCGCAGGCGATCACGAAGGCGGCCGTCACAGTCGCAATGAGGGTGGGCTCATGATGCATGCGGGGGCGATTTTCCGTTCTTAAAGCCGGTTCCGATGGACTTTATGGGCTGCAGGCAGTGGCGTGAATAGCCTTGGCCGGAATTAAGGACAATGTGTCCGGATAGGGGCGTTGACCGTCTGACTGGCACCCTGCGGAGCCCGCCAAAGCGCCTCCAAACCTTACCGAAAGCTAAACGGATTATGAACGAGCCATTCAGGGAAGGTTCGGTGGCACGCATGTAACCTCCCCTCAACATCGCAACTGGAGACCACGCCAGACACTGAATAGAGGCTTCCGACCCCAGCGGTAGCCTAGCCAATCCGGGAAGCGGCTGATTTCGCTCTGATCATCCCGCCCCCTCTCGCAGACGAGACGGCGGCTTCCCGGACCTCCCTTTTCTTCTTCTCGTTCCCGCGAGTGACCTCCCCCGATCCCCTCAAGGTCACTCAAACTCCAAGGGCCCCGCCAGGGGCCCTTTTTCTTTCAAGACTCTGCCACCTAAACGCCGGATGAACGGCCCATTCAGCACTTATTAGCAGCCTATGATGCAAAGTGTGAGCAACGTCGAAACAAAAAACCTCCACAGGGACTGCGTAATACAATGTTCACCAAGATCGCAACGCTTTCGCTCGCGGTCGCTTTTCTGAGTGCTGGCGCGTTCGCCGGTGCTCGTGACCTGACCGCCGGGTCGACCGTCATGAAGACCGTCAACATGACCGTCGTGTCAAAGAATCAGAATTGGCCGGTTCGCGGCCAGCTGACCGTCGAGACCTGCAAACTCAACGCCTGCCTCGATATCTGATCGGCTTTTGACCTAACCACAACCCCGATACCCAACTAGGGTGGCGGGTTTTGGGCTTTGTGCGCCCGCAAAATGCCGGGCAGAATCGCTTGGCTTCATCGCTGTCAATCGTGTAGGGAACCCGAAATCCGCGAGTACCCTGCCGAAAATGCCCAAACGGACTGATATAAAATCCATCCTCATCATCGGGGCGGGACCGATCATCATCGGCCAGGCCTGCGAATTCGACTATTCCGGAACCCAGGCCTGCAAGGCCCTCAAGGCCGAGGGCTATCGAATCATCCTGGTCAATTCCAATCCGGCCACGATCATGACCGACCCGGATCTGGCTGATGCCACCTATATCGAGCCGATCACCCCCGAAATCGTCGCCCGTATCATCGAAAAGGAGCGCCCCGACGCGCTACTCCCTACCATGGGCGGCCAGACGGCCCTCAATACGGCTCTGACGCTCAATCGCATGGGAGTTCTCGACAAGTTCGGCGTCGAAATGATCGGCGCCAAGGCCGATGCCATCGACAAGGCGGAAGACCGTGAGCTTTTCCGCGATGCCATGAAGGCGATCGGCCTCGAGACGCCGCGCTCTATGCTGGCCAATGCATCCGCCGCCAAGGAAGCCGACCGCGAGGCCTATGCGGCCGAGCTTGCCCGTCTCAAGGCGCAAGGAGCCGATACCGCGAAATTCGAGGCCGATTGGGCCGCCGGCGAGCCCGAGCGGCTCAAGAAATACCGCAACCGCGCGCTCGTCGAGGCCTTCGAGGCGATGCTCGATATCGGCCTGCCCTGCATCATCCGCCCATCCTTCACGCTTGGCGGCACAGGCGGCGGCATCGCCTATAATCGTGAGGAATTCTTCGACATCGTCGAGCGCGGCCTCGATGCCTCGCCGACCGCCGAAGTCCTGATCGAAGAGTCGGTCCTCGGCTGGAAGGAGTATGAGATGGAGGTCGTCCGCGACAGGGACGACAACTGCATCATCGTCTGCTCGATTGAGAATGTCGATCCGATGGGCGTTCACACCGGCGATTCGATCACGGTCGCACCGGCCCTCACCCTCACCGACAAGGAATACCAGATCATGCGCAACGCCTCGATCGCGGTGTTGCGCGAGATCGGCGTCGAGACCGGCGGTTCGAACGTGCAGTTCGCCGTCGATCCGCAGACCGGCCGCCTTGTCGTCATCGAAATGAACCCGCGCGTCTCGCGCTCCTCCGCGCTCGCCTCCAAGGCGACCGGTTTCCCGATCGCCAAGGTCGCGGCACGTCTTGCCGTCGGCTACACGCTCGATGAATTGGCCAACGACATCACCGGCGGCGCGACGCCCGCCGCCTTCGAGCCGACCATCGATTATGTCGTGACCAAGATCCCGCGCTTTGCCTTCGAGAAGTTCCCCGGCGCCGATCCGACATTGACCACGGCAATGAAATCCGTGGGCGAAGTCATGGCGATAGGCCGCACCTTTCAGGAATCCCTTCAAAAGGCCTTGCGTGGCCTTGAGACCGGTCTTTCGGGGCTCGATGAAGTGGTGATCGAGGGTGCCGGCGAGGGCGATGACAAGAATGCGGTGCGCGCCGCGCTCGGCACGCCGACGCCTGACCGCATCCTCAAGGTGGCCCAGGCGCTCCGCCTCGGCACGAGCGTAAAAGACGTTCACGCCTCTTGCCGCTACGATCCCTGGTTCATCAGCCAGATCGCCGGGATTGTCGAGATGGAAGAGACGATCAGGGCCCGCGGGCTGCCCAAGGATGCCGTCAATTTGAGGCGCCTCAAGGCCATGGGCTTCTCCGATCGGCGTCTCGCCAAACTCATCGGGCTCACGGAGGACAAAGTGCGCGCGCATCGCGTCAAGCTT
Organism: Hyphomicrobiales bacterium; assembly: GCA_016793355.1. Classification (GTDB taxonomy): domain Bacteria; phylum Pseudomonadota; class Alphaproteobacteria; order Rhizobiales; family Aestuariivirgaceae; genus JAEUMG01. The sequence goes on along the minus strand of JAEUMG010000109.1, from coordinate 64,139 downwards.
GATGTGCGTCCGGTCTTCAAGCGCATCGATACTTGCGCCGCCGAATTCTCCGCGCCCACCGCCTACATGTACTCGACCTACGAAACTGGCATTCCGGGCGATGACGGCAACGAGGCCCGGGTTTCCGATCGCAAGAAGATCATCATCCTCGGCGGCGGCCCCAACCGTATCGGTCAAGGCATAGAGTTCGACTATTGCTGCTGCCATGCCTGTTTCGCGCTCCACGATGCAGGCTATGAATCGATCATGGTCAACTGCAACCCGGAGACGGTGTCGACCGACTACGACACCTCCGACCGGCTTTATTTCGAGCCGCTAACCGCCGAGGATGTCCTCGAAGTCATCCACGCCGAACAGGTGAAGGGCACGCTTGCCGGCGTAATTGTGCAATTTGGCGGCCAGACCCCGCTCAACCTCGCCAAGGCGCTCGAGGAGGCCGGCGTGCCAATCCTCGGCACCACGCCCGATGCCATCGATCTCGCCGAGGATCGCGACCGGTTTGCGAAACTCATCAAGAAGCTCGGCCTTCGCCAGCCCGAGAATGGTGTCGCGCGCTCCGCTGCCGAAGCGAAGAAGATCGCCGCCAAGATTGGCTATCCCATCGTTATCCGGCCGTCCTACGTGCTCGGCGGCCGCGCCATGGAGATCGTGCGCAACGAAGAACAGCTTGACCGCTACATCGCCCAGGCGGTGGTCGTTTCCGGCACGAGCCCGGTCCTCATCGACAGCTATCTTGCCAATGCCATCGAAGTCGATGTCGACGCGATTTGCGACGGCGAGGATGTCTTCGTCGCCGGCATCATGGAGCATATCGAGGAAGCCGGCATCCATTCGGGCGACAGCGCCTGTGCGCTGCCCCCCTACTCGCTCAAAGACCCGGTCATTGCCGAACTTCATCGCCAGACCCGCGAATTGGCCTTGGCGCTCGGCGTCGTCGGTCTGATGAATGTGCAATTCGCGATCAAGGACGACACCGTCTACATCCTCGAAGTCAATCCGCGCGCCTCGCGCACCGTACCTTTCGTCGCCAAGGTCATCGGCAAGCCCGTCGCCAAGATCGCGGCGCGCGTCATGGCCGGCGAGAGGCTCGCCTCGTTCGGCCTCAAGACCCGGAAGCTCAGGCACACCGGCGTCAAGGAGGCGGTCTTCCCTTTCAACCGGTTCCCCGGTGTCGACATTCTTCTCGGACCCGAGATGCGCTCGACCGGCGAGGTCATGGGCCTCGACCAGCGCTACGACATGGCCTTCGCCAAGAGCCAGCTCGGCGCCGGCATGCGCATTCCGGTTGCCGGAACGGTTTTCATATCGGTGAAGGATCAGGACAAGCCGCGCGTCCTGCCGGCCGTGAAGCGGCTTATCGAACTGGGCTTTGCGATCGTCGCGACCGGCGGCACGCAGCGCTATTTCGACCAGCACGGCGTCCCGTCGACCAAGATCAACAAGGTCCTGGAAGGCCGCCCGCATGTGGTCGATTCGATCAAGAACGGCGAAATCCAACTGGTCCTGAACACTACCGACGGGAAATCATCCGAGTCCGATTCAAAATCGCTGCGCCAGGCCGCACTGCTGCAAAAAGTGCCTTACTACACCACGCTTCCCGGCATCCTGGCGGTCACCAAGGCGATTGCCGCCCAGCGCGCTGGCACGCTCGATGTCCGGCCCCTGCAGGACTATCATTAAGTTCTTATCAAAGGACAACAAACTCCAAAATCCGCTGGCGCCCTTGAAATTTTCGCCCCATTCGGCCATTCTTATAGGCTGTCCCGTCTGAGGCTCCGCTGGGGAACCTTCAAGCCGCTGCTCCGGGACAGTTCTTCGCTTGAACGGAAGCTTGCCGATTGCCGCGCCGCCCGCTGGCTGCGCGGGCAGATTTTAACTGACGGATATTGGACGAACGATGGAAAAAGTGCCGATGACGGCGGAAGGCCACACCGCCATGATGGATGAGATCAAGCATCTGAAATCTGTCGAGCGCCCGCGCATCATTAAAGCGATCGAGGAAGCGCGCTCGCATGGCGATCTCTCCGAGAATGCCGAGTACCATGCCGCCAAGGAGCAGCAGGGCTGGATCGAGGCGCGCGTTGCCGAGCTTGAGGACAAGCTGAGTCGCGCCGACATTATCGACATCACCAAACTGTCCGGCGACACGGTCAAATTCGGCGCCAAGGTCACGCTGGTGGACGAGGATAGCGAAGAGGAATCGGCCTATCAGATCGTCGGCGAGTTCGAAGCCGACGTGAAGAAGGGCAAGATTTCGATTTCATCCCCGATCGCGCGCGCCATCATTGGCAAGCGCAAAGGCGATTCCGTCGAAGTCAACACACCGGGCGGCGGGAAGAGCTACGAGATCGTCAAGGTCCGCTACAAGTAGCCCGCGGTTTCCCCCAATGCCGGTCGGATCACTCCAGCGCCGCTTTGACGGCGCGGGTGATCTTCGGACCCGTCGGCTTGGTCGCGCTCGAAAACCAGTCGATAATTTCGCCCTCGCGGCCGATCAGATACTTGTGGAAGTTCCACACCGGCTGACCGATTGCGCCGGCCCTGCCGCCCGCCCAGACATAGAAGGGATGCGCAGCCCTGCCCTTCACATCGACCTTGGCGGTCATCGGAAATGTGACGCCGTAGTTCTTCTCGCAGAAGGCGCCGATCTCGGCCTCGGTTCCCGGTTCCTGCCTGCCGAACTGGTTGCACGGAACGCCGATCACCGTGAGACCGCGCTCGCGATTGCCCTGCCACAGTTCCTCAAGACCGGCATATTGCGGCGTGAAGCCGCATTGGGACGCCGTGTTGACGATCAGCAGCGCGCGCCCCTTGAAGCCGGACAGCGGCAGGGTGCTCCCATCGAGCGCCTCGAACGTAAAGTCATAGGCATTCATCGCCACCTCCTCCCGCCGCAAATCACCCACATTCTTGCGGAAACACGCTCACTGTGAAAGAAGCCCGGCAGAAAGGGGACGCTCGGGATGGCATTGCGTTTGACGGCGCCGATCACACTCGCGGCCGCTCTACTTGCGGTAGCAGCCTGCAGCGGGCCCAATACCAAGGATGTCGCGATCGTCAGTGGCAAGGACAGCAGTGTCGGCGCCAAGCCCCAGCCGATCCGTACCTTGTCCCAGGCAGAAATCGATCAGGTCCTGACCGGCCGCACCTTCCAGTACACTTTGCCGAGCGGCGACGGCATCATTTCATTCGCGCCCGCCGGCAAGTTCTCCTTCCAGGACGATGCTAAGGGCGAAGGCACCGGAACCTGGATGGCTGCCGAAGGGCAGTTATGCATGCGCTTCGGCACCGGTGCCGAGGACTGCGCGGAATTCAAGACGACCGGCGATGCCTATCAGGTCGGCAAGCGCGGCCGCCTGATCGAGATGAAGATCGAGTAGCCTTCTTCAGAAGATGCTCTTGCGCTTCTTCTTGGCCGGCTTCTCCGCCGCAAGCGCCGCGGTCTGCTTCTTCTGCGGCGCCAGCACCAGTTTCACGAAGGGATGCTTCGCCACGCGCTTCTGCTCGGCCGCGTCAAAGGCATCGTGCTTCTTGTTGCAGGCGATCCGCGCCTGATCGGCGAGCCGGGCGATCTCGGCATCCGCCGCTTCGCAGGTCGCGGCCTTGACTGCCATTGCGCGCTTCTCGAAATCGGCCGCGCATGCCAGCCAGATCGAGCGATGCGTTTCCTCGTGCTTGCGCAAGAACTGCGAGAACGCCTCCCAGCGCTCGCGTGTCGTCTTCGAAAGCCCCTCGGTGCTCGCAAGCTTCGGCAGGCGGATCGTGAACTGGAAGTTCAGATTGATGTCATGCAGCCGGCAAGTGCTGGCGCGGATGAACCGCCCGTCGAGCGTCTGTGTCGCGGTCGTCGAAGCGTAAGCCTGATCGCCATTCACATGCGGCCCGCGTTTCATCATCGCGATATAGAGTTCGGCCGCCGAGCCGCCTGATATCGGATAGTACTTGTACTGCGTCGTCGATTTGGGCGCCGCCATGGCCCCCGCGCAGGCGCCGGCAAGCATTGCCGCGGCAAGTGCTATTGCGCTCCATGCGCGCATTCCGGCCCCCAATCATTGCGATCCTCGATTGCTGAATTATGCGCATATCGCGGCGCCCGGCAAGGGTGCGGCAAAACATCTTGCTGTGATTAAGGCGTTAGCGCATTATTGCGCGGCCGGGGCGCGGCGACGCGCCCCGTGGGCATGACTATTGATGGCGGTGTGGCGATCAAGCGCGGTCTTTCGCTTGTCCGGAGCATCGGATTTCGGTGGCGTGCCCGTCCGGCAGGCATGGTTTGAGGGTCCAGGCCTGCGGGCAGCGCAATGAGGAAGAGGGAGCGGGCTTGAAATGCGCCAGAACGGCACGGTGAAATTCTTCAACCAGGCCAAGGGCTACGGTTTCATTTCACCAGAAGGCGGCGGCAAGGATGTATTCGTCCATATAACCGCCGTGCAGCGGTCGGGAATTCCTGAGCTGAACGAGGGCATGCGGATCAGTTTCGAAGTACAGCCGGACAAGCGTGGTCGCGGGCCGCAGGCCGTGGATCTGCAGCTTGCCGGATAGGGTTTGACTGCGCGACTTATTGTGTCAGACTTCGGCTCATGGGGTAGCTTGCAAGTTCTTGCCGCTTGCGGTTTCGATGATGGCGGCCTTCGTACCCGATCTGGCGGCGGCGCACAACTGCACCTGTCGCGCCAATGGCCAGGACTACGAACAGGGTCAGATACTCTGCATCCGCGGCAGGCTCGCGAAGTGCGACATGAACCTCAACAATTCAAGCTGGATCATCATCGCGCCGACCTGTCCGGAGGCGAATCTGCGGTCGGCACCGGTCAAAATCGCAGCCTCCCTGCCTGCGCCTCCCGCCCGCAACTGAACCCTGCCCAAGCGAGGGCCACATGAAACGCGCCCTCATCTTTCAGCACATGGATCACGACAATGCCGGCCGGTTCATGGATTTCTTCGCCGAGGACGGCGTCCATCCCGACACCGTGCGTCTGTGGGAAGGCGAGACGATCCCCGATCTCGCGCCTTACGATATGCTGCTCGTTCTTGGCGGCGCCATGGATGTCTGGCAGGAGCAGGACTATCCCTGGCTGGTCGCCGAGAAACAGGCGATCCGCGAATGGGTCGGCGACCGTGCCCGCCCCTATCTCGGCCTGTGCCTTGGCCACCAGCTCCTCGCCGATGCCCTGGGCGGCAAGGTCGAACTCGCCCAACAGCACGAAGTCGGCGTCCATGCGATTACGATCAGCGATCAGGGCGCGTGCCATCCGCTGTTTGCCGGTCTGACCGGCACGCAACGCGTGATGCAGTGGCATCTGGCGGAAGTCACCGCGCCGCCGCCCGGCGCGCAGGTTCTCGCCGCATCTCCGGTCACCAGGGTGCAGGCCATGGCCGTCGGAAATCATGCCCTGGGCCTCCAGTTCCATGCCGAGTTCACGCCGCAAAGCATCGCTTCGTGGGCGTCGCTGCCCGACTACATCGCCGCCCTCGAACGCCATCTGGGTCCAGGCTCCTACGATCGCGTCGCGCGCGAGGCCTATCCCTTGATGCCGCGCATGAGCGCAATGACGCGGCGCATCTACGACAACCTGATGCAGGCCACCGGCCTCAAGAAGGTGGCGTGAGCGCCCCCGCCGCAGGACCGCGACCGACGCGCGATGCCGGATTGTGGCGCCGGAGTCTGGCCGTGCTTGGCGCTCTGCTCTGCACATTCATCGTCGCACCGGCAAGCCCGGCGCTTGATTGCGGCAAGGCCGCCACCGCTGTCGAAACCGCCATATGCGCCGATCCCGATCTGAGAGCCGCGGAGGATCGGCTCGACGCCGCTTATGGCGAGGTGCGGCGACTTTCGAGCGATGGCGAACGCACGATGCTGGTCCGGGCGCAACGGCATTGGCTTGCCGAACGTGAGGCGAACTGTCCTGCAAGCGCCCTCGGTCTTCAGGGCTGCATCGGCGACATGACCGGGGTGAAAACCGCCGAACTCGAAGGCGGGCCGGGCTCGGGGCCGGGGAGCGGCAGCCGCATCATCCCCTATTATGTTTTTCAGGACGGAAGCGAATCCGCCTACGCCATCCAGGCGCAGTTCTTCCGCTTCGCCGAGCCCCGCAGCGCGGGCGAAAAGGCATTCAACGCCGCGATGGCGAAAACATCCGGCAACTACAAGATCGGTCCGCATGGCGAGGATACCGGCGGCAGAACCTACGAGATCCAGACATTCAGCGTACTGAATTACGCATCCGACCGATTGATCTCGGCGACGGTCAATGAATGGTCCTTCACCGGCGGCGCGCACGGAAACGGCATCTCGCTTGGCATCAATATCGATCTTTCGAGCGGCCGCGAAATCGAGATCGCGGACATTCTGTCGGAGGCGGCGTTTCCGGCGCTCATGCAAGAATGCCGGAGCCAGATCGTTGCCGAGAAGATGGAGCGCTTCTCGGGCGAGCCCTATGATCCCGCAACCGACGAGTTTCTGAAGGACGAGGTCATAGCCGAGCATCTGGCGACGATGGCCGCATGGTCACTCGCCGAGACTGAGGCGACCGTCGGCTTCGATCCCTATGCCATCGGCCCCTATGCGGAAGGCAGCTATGCCTGCGTGTTTCCGATGGCCGAACTGAGGAAGCTCGCACCTCCCGGCGCCCCGCTTCCCTGAGGCGGCAAGTGTGCGCCGAAGCGCCGCCGCTCACGCCAGTCTCGGCTGCCTGACCCGCATCAGGGCCTGGAAGGCAATCGCGGCCAGGATCACCGCGCCGCCGATAAATGTCATGACCGGCGGCACCTCGCCGGCGACGAGCCACGCCCATAATGGCGAGAAGGTCGGCTCGATCAGCGCGATCAGGGATAACTGCGCCGCGGGCACGGCGCGCGAGCCGAATGTGAAGAGCGCGAGACCCAGCGCCACCTGAACCGAGCCGAGCGCCACGCAGGCGGCAAGGTTGCTCCAGCCTATCAGAAAGGGCTGCGGCGTCATTTCGCGCAGGCCGGTCGGCACGAGCAGCACGAAACTGCTCACCGCGATGAGGAACAGGGCATTCCACACCAGCGCCACTGTCATCTCGGTATTCTGCCCCCAGCGCAGGAGCACGGCATAGCAGGAGAAGCAGAAAGCCGAATAGATGGCGAGCGCGGTCCCGATCATCGAGCCCTGCCCGCCGCCGGCGCCCAGGATGATCAGCATGCCGATCAGCGCGACCGCCATGGCGATCCAGGTGATCGAAGCGACCCGCTCGCGCAGGATCCACAACCCGAGAAGCGCCGACATGAAGGGCGACAGCCCGGTCATGAAGATCGACTGCGCCACCGTCGTGTAGAAAAGCGAGGCGATGAAGGTAAGGCCGGCGGTGCCCACCGCAAGTCCGGCGATCATCGCGTTGACGCCGGCCTGCCGGAAAGCGGTGAAGAGATGCCGTCCATGCTGGATGATGAGCCAGCCCATCATGCAGACGAGCAGGGTCGCCGAGCGGTAGAAAATGATCTGCCAGGCATCGAGCCCGTCGGTGAGCCGCACCAGCGCCCCGCCAAAGCTCCAGCACAGCGCCCCGATCGCCGCGAGCATGACACCCGTGCCGTAATTGATCCGCCAGGGCTGCGTCATAGGCGCCGCATCCTCTGCCGCCAGATGACCGCGCCGATGAACAGCGCAAAGACCACGGCGATCGACAAAGGCAGGCCGTCGGGCCCGAAGCTCTCGAACGCCCAGCCGCCGAGCAGCGCGCCGAATATTGCGCCGAGCCCCCAGACCGTCGCGAAGGAAGCCGTCCCCGCCACCAGCTCGTGGCCCGAAAAGCGCTCGCCGAGTTCCGACAAAGCCACCGTGTAAATTCCCGCGGAAGCGGCGCCGCACACCAGCAGCACCGGCCAGAGCAGGATGCTGCCGAAGCTTAACGGGATAAGCGCGCTCGTTAGCGCCGTGACGATGGCGCATCCCGCCATCACCTTGCGCTTCGGATAGTGATCGGCGAGCCAGCCGATCGGTAGCTGGAAAATCGTATTGCCGACGATGAAGGCGGTCAGCACCAGCGCCGCCGTCTCCCGGTCCATGCCCTTCTTGACGCCATAGACCGGCAGGAAGCCGAGATTGGCCGCATCGATGATCGCGAAAAGCCCGACCGCCATGAGCAGGATCGGCGCCTTGGGCGCAAATGCGAGCGCCGATAGAGCCGCCTTTGGATCTTCCAGTGACGGCGGCTCGCGCACCAGATACATCGGCACGGTCGCCGCGATCAGCACGCCGGCCCCGATCGCGAAGGGCAGGATGCCATCGATCCCGACATAGGAGATGAGCGCCGGTCCGCCGCCGAAACTGAGGGCCAGTATGCTCGTATAGATCGCCAGAATGCGGGTGCGATAACTGCCCGCCGAGAACTTCACGATCCAGGCTTCGCTGATCGAAAACAGCGTCGAGACCGCAAGCCCGTGCAGCACGCGCAGCGCAAACCACCACGGAATCGATGTGAAGTAATAGGAAAGGACGATCGCCGCCGCGATCCAGGCTGCCGTGATCACTACCAGTTTCGACCCGAAACGCCTGACGAGTCGCGGCACGATGAAACCGGCCAGCAGAATGCCGAGCGGCGCCATCGCGGTGTTGTAGCCGATCATTTCCGCCGAGACGCCGGCCCGCTCCATGAGCAGCGACAAGAGCGGGAACATCAGCCCCAGCGCGAAGCCGAACACGACGATCGACGCGATCGCGGCTGCGAGATTGATGAAGCGCTGGCTAAGCACGCGACTGTGTCCTGATCAGCACGCCGCCGGTGATTGCGAGGCCGACAAGCAGGATCGCATAAGGCACGGCGACCGAAACCGGAAAAGCGCCGATCCCGAAAGCGTCGACAGCCGCGCCCGTGAGCGCCGGACCAACAATGCCGCCAACCCCCCACATCACCGAGAACGCGGCCGCGCCGGCGACGAGATCGGGTCCATGGAAGTTATCGCCCATGATGGCGAACGCCACGGTGTAGATCGCGAAATAGGCGGTGCCGAGGATCAGCATCACCGGCCAGATAAGCCAGCTTCCGACGACGAAAGCGAGCGACAGTGCGAGGACCATCGTCAATGCCGCGGCGATGACCACGACGCCGATCTTCGACCAGCGATCGGCAAGCATGCCGACCGGATATTGCAGCACCGCATTGCCGAGAATGCCGATGCCCAGGAGCCAGCTTGCCGCCTCGAGCGTCAGTCCGTTGCGCAGTCCCCAGATCTGGAAGAATGACAGGATCACCTGGTCGCAGATCGTCACCGAGGCGACCGCGAACAGCAACAATGGCGCGCGCATGACGAAGCCGAAGAATCCGCCGCCTTCCTCCTTGCGGAACACCGCTTCGTCCGCATTGACGAAAAGGAGTGGCAATATGCTCACCGTCAGGCACGCAATTCCGATCAGCCAGGGCAGCCAGCCTTCGATGCCGGTGAAGGGGATGATGAGCGGCCCGACCGCGAAGGTGATCGACAGGATGCTGGTATAGATCGCCATGATGCGGCCGCGGTTCTCCGCATCCGCGAAGGTCAGCACCCAGGCCTCGCTTACCGTGAACAGCGTGCCGACTGCGATGCCGAAGATCAATCGCAGCACGAACCAGTGCGCGAGACTGTCCGTGAGGTTGAAGGCAAGCAGCGTGGCGATGATCACGCCGATCACGATCCACACCACGTTCTTCGACCCGACGCGCGCAACGATCCGCGGCAGGAAGGGCCCGGCAATCAGGATGCCGAGCGGGCCCATCGCCGCATTAAGGCCGATGAGGGATGCGGAAACGCCTCGCGATTCGAGGATGAGCGGCAGCAGCGTGAAGCTCAATCCCATCGCGATATCGCAGGCGGCAACTGTCGCGATCGCGGCGACAAGATTGCCACGGCGCTGGAGCGCTGGCGCTGCTGCGGACATCGCGTTGAGAATCCCGGGTTGCCATATGTCTTGGGGCTTCCTCTAGCCGCGCCGCCCAGCGCCGTCCATGGCCCCCGGGACAACGCCTTCATGCGGGCGCTGCATTGCCGCTTTTTTCCCTCTCCCCTCGTGGGAGAGGGCGGCGCGAGCAGTAGCGAAGCGCCGGGTGAGGGGGCGTCCCCGCCGCACAGTTGCCCGCGCCATTGCACGCCCCACGCTCTCCCGCTAAGAGCGCCGCCATGAGCACACTCAAGGCGATGATCGTCCCCGTCACTCCCTTCCAGCAGAACTGCGCCATTCTGTGGGAGGAGGAAACGAAACGGGGCGCGGTGTCCGACCCCGGCGGCGATGTCGACCAGATCCTCAAGGCGGTCGAGAAATCCGGCGTGACGATCGAGAAGGTCCTCCTCACCCACGGCCATATCGATCATGCCGGCGGCGCCGCGGAACTCGCCGAGCGGCTCGGCGTCCGGATCGAAGGTCCGCATACGGAGGACCTCTTCCTGCTCGAGGATCTTCCGCGTTCCGGTGCCCAATACGGCATGATCGGCGTCCGCCCGGTCATGCCCGATCGCTGGCTCAAGGAAGGCGACACGGTGACGGTCGGCGGCCTCGCCTTCGACATCTTCGAAACGCCGGGCCACACGCCGGGCTCCGTCGTCTTCTTCAACCGGCCGAACCGCTTCCTGCTCGGCGGCGACGTCTTGTTCAAAGGCTCGGTCGGGCGCACCGATTTCCCGCGCGGCGATCACGCCGCATTGCTTGCCTCGATCCGCGACAAGCTCTTCCCCCTCGGCGATGACGTCGTCTTCCTGCCCGGCCACGGCCAGCCCGGCCGCATCGGCGAAGAACGGTTGACCAATCCGTTCCTGACCTAGCTCATCCTTCTCCCTCCCCGGTTTCGGGGAGGGTGGCACGCGACAGCGTGACGGGTGGGGTTCTTGGGTGGCTGCGTCCAGACACACCCCTCCCCTTGGCGGGAGACTGCTCTCCTCGGCGGAACCGGATTTCGGGCCCCGGTCCTGGCCTCTTCTTTACGATGTCAATCAGCGAAGGCACGTCAAACTGGGCTGAAAATCTAGTACGTAACGGGAACAGATGTCAAGGATTTTTCTTCTTTAGATATTTTTATTCCTTTTCAACGCCTTGGGATGATCCGCCTGCGGATCAATGCACATGTTCGTCCGGCGGCGGTCGCGATTGCGGTTCTTCGGCGAGATAGGCCGCCTGGAGGGCGAGTAGGCTGGCCGGCGCCAAGGTCTCATCGTCGCTCCTCCCGCGCAGTCGCACATAGCCGAAACGGTCGATGAGAAACTCCATGTAAGGCGGTGCCGGGCGTTCGTCCTCGGAGTCCATGTCCCAGAACGTGCGCCGGTAGAGGCTCCACGCATCGAGGATGGTTCCGGTATCGGTTTCGATCAGCGTCGCATTATCGGGGAGCGTACCGAGCGCCTCGCCGAGACTTTCCGAACTCACGATCAGGATCTGGGTTCGCGCCTTCGCCAGATCGGGCGCCATCGCCAGCAATTCCTTCACCCTTGGAACCTGCGCGGAGTCGCGGATGAGAACCAGCAGCACCACCACCTGCCCGCGCCAGTCATTGAGCGTCGCGTTTTCGCCGGTCCCGGTCTGGTAGTTGAAGTCGATCGCCCCGAGCCACGGCGATCGCGGGATCACCCGCTTCTGAACATCGCGCCCGGAATAGCCGGATGACAGCGCGCGGATGTAGGTGATGAGCGCCCATTTGTCTTCATCCGCGATCGCATCGCCGACGCCCGGCATCGCGCCCGACGGCATGCCGTTGCCGATCCACCAGAACATGTCGCCCGCGGTGTGGTCCTCCGTATGCGGAGCAGTAAGATCGGCCGGCGCGATCGGAAGCGCCCCCGCCCCCGGCCCGTCGCCATGTCCCGCCTTCCCATGGCAGACGACGCAGTTTTCGAGGAATACCCGCCGCCCCCGCATGATGACATCGGCGGTATAGGGCTCGCTCGTCGCCGCGAAGGTCGTCGGCCAGGCCGGGACCGAGACGATATAAGCCAGCATTCCGAAGAGCGCGACTCCAACGGCACCGCAGAGTGCCGCCGCCTGACGGAAGACTCCGCCCTTGGCGAAGAGGATGCCGGCGAGAATGAGCGACGCAGTTCCGCCGGTCAGCGTGACAAGGATGTCCTGCATGCCGCCTTCCTGCTTCCAGACGATCTCCGGGGCGAAGCGGAAGGCGAAGGGCCAGTCGATCGCATCATGCCGGCCCGGAACGGTCTGCGCGATCGAAACGCCCAGCATCATCACGCCCAGTCCGAACAAGGCTTCGACGATGAGTACGCGCCTTGCTGTGCCCTCCGCACCGTTTCCGGCAAGGAAGCGCTGCCTCAGCCAGGCCGCGGCGAGCAATGCCGGCAGGAGCAGCAGGAAAATCTTGGCAAGCAGCAGTTGCCCGTAGGCTGTTCCGAACAACGCCGCCCAGCGCTCGACTTGCAGCATGGCCGCACCGATGCCCGCGGCAATCGCGATCATCACCAGGCCGAGCGCCCAGGGTGAGAAATCCGTGAGCCCGGACCGCAAGGCGGCATCGTCGCGCCCGGCGAAAGCCTGAACCGCAAGCACGAGCAGCCCGCCGATCCACAAACCGGCCGCCGCCGCATGCAGCGCATGGAATGTGAAGGAGACGACGGCCGGAGCCGCGGTACCCGCATGCCCGCCTATGGGCGCGGTCAGCAGGGCCGCCACGACAAGCGCCAGCGCAACACGCGCACTGCGCGGCCCGGCGGCAATGATCGCGGCGATCAGCGCAAGGCGAACCAGCGCAACCCTGCCGCCCCAGGTCCGGGCAAGAAACGTCTCGAGCAGCGCCCATGTCAGCCCGGCATCGCCGCTGGCGAGCGCCGCCTGAAGCAGAACCTGCACTGCCGTTGCTGCAAGAGCAGTCAACGCACCCGCAAGTATCAATCTTCGGGAAACGGGCTCGCGCCCGGCAAGAATGAGCTTCGTGCCGATAGCGCCCAGCGCGATCAGCGCGACAAGCCGCGCCAGCGCGATCGCCGATGTCACTGAGCCGCCTTCACCGTGAATCGAATCTTGCCTTCGACCACATGCCCGTCGGCCGAGAGAATGTGATAGTCGATGCGATACTTGCCCGGCTTCAGGGGCTCGACCGCGAAGCGGCAGGTCTTCGCCTCGCAGCTTCGGGCGCCTTCAGCACGCAAGACGGGCCCCTCATTGGCGTCGACCAGGGTGAAATACGACATCGCGGGTTCGATCGGCTCGAGAAAATCGAACCGCGCTTCCTTGAAACCGCCGGCGACCGTCGAATTGTTTGCCGGGATGGAGGATTTCAGCTTCGAATGCGCCAAAGCCTGCCCCGCGGTCGTGGCTGTCAAGGCAACGCAAAAGGCAAAGAGCAACCGAACGCGCATGAAATTCACGCAGCTATGAGGAAGGGGACCATGGGTAGCACGCGGATGCGCCGAATCGAAAGTCACCCCTTGTCATGTTCATGATATGTTCATAAGCTGCGGGAGCTTGAAGCCCCTTACGTGGAGATGCCCCATGATCCGCCGCCCCCTGCGCCCGACCTTCAGCTATTCCGCGCGTCATGAGTTATTGCGCGCGCTCGGCGATGCCCGCGAGCTTGCGCTGCAATGCGCCCATGCTGAACATTACGATTCCGAATTGCGCAAGAAATGCGAGGTCCTGCACTCGGCCGTCGATGCGCTGGCCGCCGAACTAACCGGCGACCCGGCCTATTTTCACCTGAAGATGGCGCCGTCCAACAACAGCGCGTGAGCCATCGCCCGCCCTCCTCGGCGCCGATGGCGCAAGGAATGAGCCGGCGAGGTGACGCTTCCTCCGCAATTCCATGGCCCGCTGCAAAACCAGGACGGCGCGTTCCGGTAGCGCCGGGGACACGAACCGTCTAGACTGTGGCTCATCACCCCGGCGGCTCATCGGAATGACTGTCATGCGTAGCCCTCACATCGGCGCAGCGAAGCGTTACTGGCTCTCGTTCCTCTTCATTTTCGGGCTTGTCCTGCCGCTCGCATCGGGTGCGGCACACGCCGCATCCTGTGCCGGCGAAGGGGTCGTCAAATCGGCCGCCGCTTCCTTTCTCGCTGCGAGGAAGGCCGGAACGGCCGAAGCCTTTGCCAATGCGGTCGCCAAACATGCCGACATCACGGCGCTTGCGCTCGCCGCGCTCGGCCCCTATCGCAAGGAACTGCCCGCCAGCCGGCAAGGCGAATATATCGCCAAGACCAAGGCCTATATCGGCCGTTTCCTGCTCAGATATGCCGATCGCATCGCCCAGCCCAATCTGGTGGTCGACAGCTGTGCCGGCGATCTGGTGAAGACCACGGCCGGCTCGAGCAAACTCGTCTGGCGGGTCGGCGGCGGGCGCATTCGCGACGTCCAGGCGAGTGGCATCTGGCTCGCGAATCAGATGCGTGCCAAATTCGTCGCCGAGATTCGGCGCGGCGGCCACGACAAGATCGACGCCCTGTTCAACTTCCTCGGCAACTGACGGGGATCGCCGGCCGGTCTTCCGGAGGACTTGGCCATGATGAGCATACCTTTCTTCCTCTTCGCCGGCGCGCTTGCTGCGGTCTATGGCGGCAGGCGCAATCTCGCCATCGGCCTGTGGGCCTTGAGCGTCGCCGTGATGCTCATCCTGTTCCGCCTGCACGCGACCGATCAGCTCAACATCGGTCTGTGAGGTTTGGAGCCATGACGCCGCGCCTTGCCATCGGGCTCAATGCACTGGGCCTCCTCGCCATCTGCATCGTGCTTCTCTTCGCCTTCTCCGACCAGCTCGTTTACGGCGACCTGCCTTGCCCGCTCTGCATCCTCCAGCGTGCCGGACTCATCGCCGCGGGCTTCGGCCTTGCCCTCAACATGCGGTTCGGCCCGCGGCCCAGCCACTACGGCTTGATGATCATCGGCGCCCTGGCGGCCGGTATTGTCGCGCGCCGCCAGGTGCTCCTCCACATCGTCCCCGGTACCGGTTCTTACGGCGATGTGTTCTTCGGCCTCCATTTCTACACCTGGATGGTGATCGTCTCGACACTGATCATCCTCGGCACGGCCGGCATGCTCCTGTTTGATCGTCAGTTTACGGACGAAAGCGGGCAGAAGCCGCTTGCCGGCTGGATCCTCGCAAGTTTCGGTCTGTTCGGTTTCCTCGCGCTCGCCAATGGCGTGTCGACCGTGCTCGAATGTGCGGGCGGTCTCTGCCCCGACGATCCGACCGGCTACCTGCTCCTGCAATAAGGCCGTCGCTACTGAGTGCCTCATGCTGAGGTGGCCGCGCAGCGGCCCTCGAAGCATGGGATGGCGACGCGTCCTTCGAGGCATCGCTTTCGCGATGCACCACAGGACGAGGGTAAGTTGCCAGGAGGACTTCCCCGCATCAACGCTTGTTTAACCGGCGATGCGCTTAGGTAATGCGTCTATCTCAGGGGGAGATACATCCGATGTCGGCATTGCTCGGCCTTGCCCATCAGCCGAACCGGCGTTCGAGCCGCCGCTACCCGGTGAATGTCGAGGCCAAGATCATCAGCGATGCAATCTGGTGCGAAGTCGATTGCACCATCCGCAACCGCAGCGAGCGAGGCTGCAAACTCCACCTTCCCATGCGCGTCTCCCTGCCGGCTCGCTTCACCCTCTCGATCCCCTCCGAAGGGCGCACGTTGCCGGTACGCCTGGTCTGGCGGCGCCGCGCCTCGATCGGTGTTGAGTTCTTGTGAGCCAAAGCCACACTTCCGTCCCCAGGCTTTAGAGGCCGGTTGGCTGCTCCAGGAAGCGGATGGACTCATGGCCGGAGCCCAATCCCCGCGAAAAGGACTGCGGAGGCAGCCCTGAACTAGAGCATCTTCAGATTTGCCGCGTTGGTCTTCCCACGCTCGGTTGTGAGATCGAAACCCACCTTCTGACCTTCATTGAGGCCAGAGAGACCGGCGCGTTCAACCGCGCTGATATGGACGAACACATCCTTTGACCCGTCATCCGGTTGGATGAAGCCATAGCCCTTCTGCGAATTGAACCACTTCACTTTTCCCGTCGGCACGTTCGAGTTCCTTCTTGCACTACGCGGCTGTAGTGTGACGGCAAGGCATCCCTACGTCAATGGCAGTCGAAAGCCGCCCTAAGCGAGGTCCTTGGCCATGAACACGACCCGCTTGCTGACCTCGGGGCCGTAGTCCCGGTGTGGCGCCGACGGTCTGAAGCCCAGATCCTCGAACAGGCTCAGGGCTTCGAATTGCACATCCGCCGTGTCGAGTGTGATCCGTCTGAAACCATTCTCGCGCGCGCTCTCGAGGGCTCTCTGGCACAAGGCCCGGCCCAGTCCGGCTCGCTGCAGATGTGGCACGACGAACAACCGTTTCAACTCGCAAAGCGTCCGGTCGATCGGACGCAGCACGACACAGCCTGCGAGTTCATCGCCGAGTCTGGCGATAAAGACCGTCCAGGATTGCTCGGTGGCGCGCTTGCGCAGATTGACGATGTCGTCACGTACCCGCTCCTGGACTTCGAATGCCTCGGCCGGCCAGCCATCCGCCAGCCGCTGGCTGTTCCATTTGAGGAAGCCGAAGATCATCTCGGAGGCGTGGCCCAACTCCTCATCGGACCGCGCTTCGATTATGCGCAAGAACTGATCCGCCACGCACCGCTCTTGTGACGTTGGGTTAGCCGCCTCTTTGGCGGCGCTCTGGTTTATAGACTCAGAAAGCGTCTCGGCGACAAGAGATTGCGCCCGATGGTGAAAATTGTGATAGCGCGGGCGCTAATTGAGCTTGGCAAGCTCGGAAACATAAAAGTCGTAAGCGGCAGCGAACTGGTTCAGGCTTACGTCGTATTTGAGTTCTTTTCCATTGGCAGCCGTGATCGTCGCGGCAAAAGTCTTGGAGGCCTTGAAAGTCTTGAGCCAGTTCTCGGTAAAGGGAATCTCCGCCGCGCAGAATTTCGGCATGCAGAGCTTGTAGGGAATTCTTACCGGTTCGCCGTCGCCGAAGCGCACGGCTATGCCCTCGGCAATCAACACGCCGGTGAGCGTGGTTATGACGAGCCGGTTGCCCTTCGATTCCCGGTCGGGCGTAATGGCCCACTGAAAAACCGTTTCCTTCTTGTTGTTGATTAGGCTCACGCCCAGGATGCAACCCGCCTTGCCACCTTGCGGCTGGCCGCAGACAACCTGCCACTGATCGAAAGCTTTCTGCGTACCCTGCTGCTGGGCAAAAGTCAGAGAACCCGTCGCCAGCAGGATCGCCGCGGCCGATACAGATCGAACAAAGCTGCGCACCGGCCGTTTCCTCCGAACATCGTGCCAGAAAAAGTCTGACAGGACTGACCAGACCTGCTGGCGCTCCCTACGGGAATCGAACCCGTGTTTCAGCCGTGAGAGGGCCGCGTCCTGGGCCGCTAGACGAAGGGAGCACTGATCAGGAACGGCTTTCCTATATCGGCGGGCGGGGGAAAGCGCAAGTCGAGGCGAGCGCGGCGGCGGCTAAGGCGACGGGACGCCCGGGGTCAGCCTGATCCGCGACAGGATGAGGCCCTTCCTGACGTCGACCACGACAAGTTCATCCATGCCGTTAAGGGTGAGCTGGAGTACCGCCCGATCGCCATCGATCGTGGTCTGCGTGACGCGCGTGCCGGGCGCTGCCTGGATATCGACCAGCGCGGGAATGTTGGCATCGACCGGCGCCTTGCGTGTCGCCTTCCAGATGATACCGCCGATGAGGCCGATAAGCATGAGCACGAGCAGGCCGCCCATGATATAGACTGCGGCTTCGAGAAACTTGAGACCCGGCTGCTTGACTTCGACGGCCGGACCACCGCCCTCCCCGCCTGTATTGTCGCTCATGAAATCTCCTCCGCCGCCGCAACTCCTCACCGCGACCGTCGACACCGAAAAGTCCGGCGAACGGCTCGATCGCTTCCTCGCGGCAACATTCCCGGAGACGAGCCGCGCCCGCTTTCAGGCTCTTATTGCGGAGGGCCACGTCGCTGTCGAGGGGGAGCCGGTCCGTGAGGCACGGCGAAAGCTCAAGGACGGTGAGAAGGTCGCGGTTGAACTTCCCGCCGCGAAACCGGCCGAACCCGCGGCGGAGGCAATCGCGCTCGACATTGTCTTTGAGGATGACGACCTGATCGTGATCGACAAGCCGGCGGGCCTCGTCGTCCATCCCGCGGCCGGACATGACAGCGGCACGCTGGTCAACGCCCTTCTCGCCCATTGCGGCGAAAGTCTGTCGGGCATTGGCGGCATCAGGCGGCCGGGCATTGTGCATCGCCTCGACAAGGAGACCAGCGGCCTGATGGTGGTCGCCAAGACGGATCGTGCGCATCAGGGCCTGAGCGAGCAATTTGCCAGTCATGGCCGCGACGGCCGGCTCGAGCGCGAATATCTCGCGCTTGTGTGGCGCGTACCGGAACGCCGGCGCGGCACGATCGACGCGCCGCTCGCCCGCTCATCCCACAACCGGCAGAAGATCGCAGTCTCGAGAGGCGCGGCAGCGCGCACCGCCATCACGCATTACGAAGTCGAGGAGCAGTTCGGCAACATTGCCTCGCTCATCCGTTGCCGGCTCGAGACCGGGCGCACGCACCAAATCCGCGTTCACCTGGCTCATATCGGCCACCCGGTGCTCGGCGATCCTGCCTATGGCAAGGGCTTCTCGGCATCGCGCAGCGGATTGACGGATAAGGCCCGCGATGCGCTTGCCGCGCTCAACCGCCAGGCGCTTCACGCCGCGGTGCTCGGCTTCGACCATCCGGTGACAGGCGAGCATTTGCGTTTCGAGCGTGCGACACCAGCCGATATGCAGCGTCTCCTTGCGAGCCTGCGCATCGGCGCTTGACAGGTGTCGCTCGTGGAGATGTTAGTGGAAGGTCTCAGAGGTCAATGGGGGAGTCCGATGAACAACAAGACCGGTGTTGCAAAGTTTGCTGTGGCGGCGGCACTGCTTGCCTTCGGCACGACGCAATTGAACGCCAAGGCGGGCGATGTCGCGGCAGGAATCGCGGTTGGCGTCGCGGCCGGAGCAGTGCTTGCCGCTGCCGCGTCGGCGGCCAATGCCGACTGGGACTCCGACCGTTACGATTACGCCTGGGGCTACGACAAGTCGCAGAATGCGGTCGCGGCCTGTATGCACAAGGCAGCGAAGATTGCCGCTAAGCAAGGCGCCTATCGCATCGTCGCCGAGAAACTCGATTACTTGAACCATCGCGGCGGCGGACAGTTCAAGGTCGGTTTGCGGCTCAAGGCGGCTTATCGCTGGGGCGTCGACGTGCACTATCCCAAATGCACGGTGCAGAACGGCTGGGTCTCGGCCTTCAAGATGAATTGAGTAACATCTTGTGACTCTTCCTCTCCCGCTCGCGGGAGAGGAAAGGGTCCCATTGCGAAGCAATGGGAAAGGTGAGGGGAACTGAGATAATCGCCCCCTCATCTCCCCCATGCCACTTCGTGTCATGGGGCCCCATCTTCTCCCGCAGGCGGGAGAAGACTACGCAGAGGACGAAGCCCGCCTTCCATAAGCTGCCATGAACGTCGCAACGCCGGCATTCACGGCGCGCTCAATCTCCTCGGGCGGAATCGTATCGGTCACCCCGAACAGGAGGGGCTTGCTCGCCCCGCAATGGATGAGTTCCAACAATTGCCTGGCGGCCATTTCGGGATCGTCCGCCTGCAATTCGCCTTGGCGGACCTTTTCCTTGATGAAAGCGGTAACGCGCGCGAGGCCATAGCGCGGCCCTGCCTCGTAGAACGCCCTGCCCGCCTGCGGGAACTTCGCCGAGGCGGCGATGATCATCCGGAAATAGGCGATCTGCTCAGGCGCAATCAGCATCTTGCCGAAGCGCAGGCCGATTTCGCGCAGCACCTCCTCGACCGGGCGGCTGTCATCGAGAACTTCGAAAAGGCGTTCCGCCTGGCCGCGCCGGTCCTCGAAGATCAAGGTCTCGAATAGTTTCTCCTTGCTGGGAAAATAGGCGTATACAGTGCCTTTGGAGACGCCGGTCGCCTTTACGATGTCATTGACGCTGGCGCCGTCGAAGCCGTGTTCGACAAAGACGCGCCGGGCTCCGTCCATGATCTGCCGGCGCTTGGCGCTGTGCTCGGCGCTGCTTTCGACTTCCAGCGGGAGTGCCGTCATCCCATTTCTCCCATCGCCTGTGTTCGGTCTAGCGCCGCGACGGGTGCTTCGCAATTCTCATTCGCAGCATAAGGCGAACCGAACGGTTCGGTATTGACATAGCCAGGTTGAGCAAGTAAATCAAGATCGAACCGAACGGTTCAGTCTTATTTGTTGGAACAAGCTCCATGCCCCTCAACGAAGCGAAGCAGTCCGACCCTCCTTCCTCTCCGGTCCAGGACCTGCGTCCGCAATTGAAGCTTGCTGAGCCGCCTCAGGCCCGGCCAGAGACCCCCGTTCCGGCGCCGGCAGCTCCCGCCGCCAGGCGCCGGCGGGGGCGCTCTCCCTATCGCAAGCTGCTCACCGGCGCCACGCTGATCGCTGCGCTGGCCGGGGCCGGCTGGTATGGCGTGAACTGGTACACGACCGGCCGTTTCATCATCTCGACCGATGACGCCTATATCCGCGCCGACACCTCCGCTCTGAGCGCCAAGGTGTCGGGCTATGTCGCCGACATCCCGCTTGCGGAGAACACCCTCGTCTCCGCCGGAACGACGATCTTGAAACTCGATGACGGCGATTTTCGCCTCGCCGTCGCTTCCGCCAAGGACCGCATCACCCTGCAGCGGGCAACGGTCGCCCGCATCGCCCGCCAGGCCGAGGCACAGCAGGCGGCGATCGATTCGGCGCGCGCCAAGGTCGCCATGGCCGCAGCGGACGCCGAGAACTACGCCTCGATCCTCGAACGGCAAAAGGCTCTCGCCAAGAAGAACTTCGCCAGCACGCAGGCCGTCGACCAGGCGCGCGCCAACAGCGATCGTGCCGCGGCCGGCGTCACGTCCGCCAAGGCCGATCTCGCGGCTGCCGAAGCCGACTATCAGGTGATCCAGGCAGAGGCGCAGGAAGCGCGCGCGACGCTTGCCCAGCTCAATACCGAGCTCGCCCGTGCCGAGCGCGATCTTTCATTTACCGAGATCAAGGCGCCGTTTGACGGCATCATCGCCAACCGCGCGGTTGAGCCAGGCCAGTTCGTCCAGACCGGCCAGCGCCTGATGGCGCTGGTTCCGGTCGCCACCGCCTATGTCGAGGCCAATCTCAAGGAAACGCAACTGGCCGAGGTCCATCCCGGACAGAAGGCGGAAATATCGGTCGACGCCTGGAATGGCGCTACGATCAGCGGCACCGTCGAAAGCATCTCGCCGGCATCCGGCGCGGAATTCTCGCTCCTGCCGCCCGAGAACGCGACCGGCAACTTTACCAAGATCACCCAGCGCGTTCCGGTCCGCATCAGGCTCGACAGCCATGATGCCGCGCGGCTGCGCGCCGGTCTCTCGGTCGTTGTCGATATCGATACCCGCGAATCGAAAGGGAGCGCGACCGCCGCGCTCGAATAGGCCGCCGTCATGGCCGCTGCCACGACGACCACCGCAATCCCCTCACCGCGCGCCGGCACCGGCTTTGAAACGCGCAAGCTCGTGGCGTTCATCGCCATGGTCTTCGGCATGTTCATGGCGATCCTCGACATCCAGATCGTCTCGGCATCGCTCTCCGACATTCAGGCCGGCCTCTCCGCCAGCGCCGATGAGATTTCCTGGGTGCAGACCAGCTATCTCATCGCCGAAGTCATCATGATCCCCTTGTCGGGAACACTGTCGCGCATGATGTCGACGCGCATTCTCTTCACGCTCTCGGCCTCGGGCTTCACGATCGCGAGCTTGCTCTGCGCGCAGGCGACCTCGATCACCGAGATGATCGTCTTCCGCACCTTCCAGGGCTTCATCGGCGGCGCCATGATCCCGACGGTATTCGCCGCCTCATTTGCGATCTTCCCGGCCGACAAGCGCCCGATCATAACGCCGCTCATCGGCCTCATCGCAACGCTGGCGCCCACCATCGGCCCCACGGTTGGCGGCTACCTGACCGAGATATACTCGTGGCATTGGCTGTTCCTGGTCAATGTCGGCCCCGGCATCGTGGTCGCGTCGCTCGTCTGGTTCCTCGTCGATTTCGACGAGCCGGACTGGTCGTTGTTCAAGGAATTCGATTGGCTCGGGCTTGCGGCCATGGCGGTTTTCCTGGGCACGGCCGAATACGTTCTGGAGGAAGGCCCTGCCAATGACTGGTTCGACGACGCGGCGGTGCGCTACGCTGCGATCGCCTTCGTCGCCGGCATGATCCTGTTCTTTTGGCGCACCCTGTCTGCGCGCCAGCCGATCGTCGATCTCTCGGCCTTCGGCAATCGCAACTTTGCGACCGGCGCCTTCTTCTCCTTCGTCATGGGCATCGGCCTTTACGGCCTGACCTTTCTCTACCCGGTCTTCCTCAGCCGGGTGCGTGGCTATTCCTCGATGATGATCGGCGAGACCATGTTTGTCACCGGCATTGCCATGTTCTTGGCGGCGCCGATCGTCGGACGCCTGTCGGTCAGGGTCGATCCGCGCATCCTGATCGCCCTGGGCTTTGCCGGCTTCGCGCTCGGCACCTGGCAGGCCTCATTCGTCACCAAGGACTGGTCGTTCAACGAGCTGCTCGTGCCGCAGATCCTGCGCGGCTTCTGTCTGATGCTGTGCATGGTGCCGATTACCAATGCGGCCCTGGGAACTCTGGCGCCCAATCGTCTGAAGAATGCCTCCGGCCTATTCAACCTGACGCGCAATCTGGGAGGCGCCGTCGGCCTCGCCTTGATCAACACGGCGCTCAACGACCGCATGGACCTGCATCTTGAGCGCCTGCGCGAACAGATTTCGTGGGGCCGGGACGTCGCCGTCAGCACGCTCAACACCATGACCCAGGCCCTCGGCCCACTCGGCTCGGACGCATCGAACGGAGCATTGGCCCAAATGGCGCGGATCGTCCGCCGCGAAGCGACGGTTATGGCGATCGGCGACGTCTTCTTTTTGCTGACGCTTCTGTTTGCCGCGATCGTGTTGTTAACCCCCTTGATGCAGCGGCCAAAATCGACCGCCGGCGGCTCGGGACACTGAAAATTGACGCAAAACTGAGCAAGGTCATAGCAAATGGGATAACAACAGAGTGACATGGAATTGAAATCGACAAAGTTACAATTATGTTAGTATGGGCGTTATTCGAGTTGTGCTAGGCGCATTTGGAAGCGCCAGAAGGGGTTAAAGATGGCCCAGACAGTCAAAAGCTTGCCGGCAATCGCTTCGGGAGAGGCCGGCCTCTCGCGCTATCTCCAGCAGATCCGGCAGTTTCCGATGCTGGAGCCAAGCGAAGAATACATGCTTGCCAAGGCCTGGAAGGAGCATGGCGACAAGGAAGCCGCGCATAAGCTGATCACGAGCCATTTGCGCCTCGTTGCCAAGCTCGCCATGGGCTACCGCGGCTATGGCCTGCCGATTTCGGAGGTCATTTCGGAAGGCAATGTCGGCCTCATGCACGCGGTCAAGCGATTCGAGCCCGACAAGGGCTTCAGACTCGCGACCTACGCCATGTGGTGGATCAAGGCCTCGATCCAGGAATTCATCCTGCGCTCATGGTCGCTCGTCAAAATGGGCACCACCGCGAGCCAGAAGAAGCTGTTCTTCAACCTGCGTAAGGTGAAGGGCCAGATTCAGGCGCTGGAAGAAGGCGACCTCAAGCCCGAGCAGGTGAAGGAGATCGCCAAGCGGCTCGCCGTCCCCGAAGAAGACGTCATCTCCATGAACCGGAGGTTGTCGGGCGACGCCTCGCTCAACTCGCAGGTTCGCGCCGACAGCGAAGGCGAGTGGATGGACTGGCTCGTCGATGACGCCGACGATCAGGAAACGGCCCTTGCCAAAAGCGAGGAAAGCGAACAGCGCATGGGCATGCTCGCCGCCGCCATGGATATGCTGAACGATCGCGAAAAGCGCGTCTTCGAAGCACGCCGCTTGCGCGATGAACCTGCGACGCTCGAAGAACTGTCGCAGGAGTTCGGCGTGTCCCGCGAGCGTATCCGCCAGATCGAGGTCCGGGCTTTCGAAAAGGTCCAGAAAGCGGTCAAGAATGCCGCCCAAAAGGCCCTGCTCCCGCGCCCGGTCAGTGAAGCCTCGGTCTAGGTAACACCATTCCGCGCAGCGGCGATTGGCTTGCCGCTGCGCGCCGTTTTGAAACGCCGGTAGCACTCGGCTGTCAACAGCGCAAAATACCAGCTCGCGGGCTGCATGATCGCGCCCCACAGAAGCTGTCCCACAAGCAGACTATCGAACAGACTTCGCAGAAGCTCAGGCGATACTGCGCCGAGGTCCGGTTCGGCGGTCATATCCATCCAGATCTTCCCGAAAACCAGAAGGCCGTAAGCGGCCGAGACCGGAATCAGAATCACCAACAGGACGGCCGTCGCACCGAAAAGTCTGAGCGGGTATCCCCAGCTCTCGCCTTTCGAAAATCCCCATAAATCCTTGAAGAAGTCCGGCGTCTCGCCAAGCGCCACCGCCGGCAAACCGACCAGGAAGCGGCAAGCGAACCATACGAAGCCCGCCATTGCCGCAAGTGCCAGGGGAGCAGCCACCAAGCCCCAGGCCGGATGAGCTTCGCCGCCCGCCGCAATCAGCGCAATGGGAACGGCCATGACAAAAACGCTCGCAATGAATGCAAGCGACGAGATCAGCGCAATCCCCATCGCATAGAGCAGTGTCATCAGCGTCGCGATGATCACCGGCTTGGTGAGTCCGATCCAGGTCAGTTCGTCTCGAAGATAGAGCCGTGCGATGCGGACAAACTGCCACGCGCCGATGAAGCCGATTCCGAGGGTAAGGAACAAGCTCAGCCCTTGAAACTTGAGGACGTCGAGATAGAGCGAACTGCCCAGCTCTTCCCGTTCCACCATGTCCAATATGTTGGAGAGGAGAGCGCCGAACATCGCGAATTGGATCGCGAGCATGGCCATGATCGCAACGAAGGGCAGCAGGTTGATCTGGATAAGCTCCAGCCAATGCGTCCGCATATAGCGAAGTACCGTGCCGCTCGAACCTGAAAGAATCGCTGTCATCGGCGCAATGTGTCAGGAAGGCTGTCTCATGTCACCTCGACAGTGCCGCAAAAACCGTGTCTGCTAGCGTCACAATACGGAGGTTGCGCCATGGCTGCCTTGTCCCGCGAACAGATCGACGCCTTCTGGCTTGACGGATATCTCATGGTCGAGAATGTCATCAGGGGGCCTCAGCTCGCAGCGCTGCGCGACGACTTCAACGCCTGGGTCGAGGAAAGCCGAAGCAACACGGCGCCCTTCGGCGAGATCATGGACGGGCGGCCTCGTTTCGATCTCGAGGGCGGCCATACGGCGGAAAAGCCGGCCCTGCGTCGCGTGAACTCACCCGTTGAGGTATCCCAGGCCTATTACGATTGCATGGCGGATTCGCGCATGACCGACATGGTCGCCGACCTCATCGGCCCCAATGTCAAGTTCCACCACAGCAAGATCAATTCGAAGTTGCCGGGCTCGAAGACGGAGGTGAAGTGGCATCAGGATTTTCCGTTCACGCCGCATTCCAATGACGACATTGTCACGGCTCTGCTCTTCATCGACGACGTCACCGCCGACAATGGACCGCTCGAAGTCGTCGGCGGCACGCATCGCGGCCCGATCCACAGCCTGTGGCACGGTGGCAAGTTCACCGCGGCGGTTGGCGATGATGTCGCCGAAGCGAGCCGGCGCAAGGCCCTGCGCTGCATGGGCCCGGTGGGCTCCTGCTGCTTCATGCACACCCGTTTGCTCCACGGTTCGGCGCCCAATCACTCTACGCAGCCGCGCACGCTTTTCATCACCGTCTATACCGCTGAGGACGCACAGCCTTACGCGCCCAATCCCGTGCCGAGCAAATTCGAGGGGCTGATCGTGCGCGGTGAAAAAACCAACCGGGTCCGCTCTATCGGCTATGCGATGGAACTGCCGCAGAAGCCGACAGCCGCGTCCTTCTTCGCGCAGCAGACGGCGCCCGAAAAGCGGCCGGACTACGCGTTCTGAACTATTGAATCTGAAATATGTTCTTCTGCGCGCGGGGCTTGGACCAGAAGATCTGCACCGCCCATAATTCCGAGCCGCGCTGGACGACGCCGGTCGACACGAATTCATAGTCGCGCGACATCAGATTGCGGCGATGGCCGGAACTCTCAAGCCAGGATTTGAAGAGGCGCCGCGCCTTTGCCGCATCCGCCGCGTCGTCGCGCCGGTCGCTGGCGGCATTTTCGCCGCGCGCCGGATAAAGGTCAGGATCGTCGACATAGGCGGCAAAGCGGGTGCTGAATTCCTCGCCCCTGCCCGACCTGTGGCTCGATTTCCCGCGCCGCATGTTATCGATCGCCTGGGCCCGCGCCGCCTCCCGAAGCTGGTCGCTGGCTTCGAGTGGGGACCGGGACTTGCTCTTGCGGTAGGCGGAGGCCATTTCATCGAGCACGGCTTCAAGATCAGGGCGCAGAACAGTGCCCTTGGGCAAAGAATCGACGAGACCATGGGCATAATCGCGATAGCCCGCCATGGCCGGAAGGCCCGTAAGCAGGAAAACGGCGAGAAACAGGAGCGGCGCCAGACCGGAACGCGGGAGGGAATGGTTCATGAACAATTAACAGCAGTTTTTCGGTATCGATGACAACGGCTCATCAACTATGCCACACGCTAATCGGGATGATTCCGCCAGCCTTTACCGGCGGTTTGCCAACCAGGCGCTAGAAGCGGCGGCTAGCTAAGATTCAGGGCGAGATGGGGACAACCCTCAAAGCGATGTTGAGAAGCAAATACGGCTCATTTGCGGCCGTAGCGTTGTTCTGCGCCCTGATCGCAGGCATCGGCGTTGCATTCGTCAACCGCGCCACGACAAAACTGCTCGAATCGGACGCCGAAATGGTTACCGAAGAGTGGGCAAACTACATCGTATCCAACGTGCCCGATCTGTCCGAGATCGCCCAGGGCGAGTTGCCCTCAACCGAATCGGTGATCTTCTTCGAGCAGGCCCGTCAGGTCGGCCGCGTCTATGATTTCTCGATCTACGATCCGGACGGCAAGCTCATTCTCAGATCCAAGGAACTCGGCCGCACCCATACCTTTGACTACAACATCTTCTCGAACCGGCCTGAATTCCTGCCTGCGCGCAAAGATCGCAAGCGCGTCATTTTTGTCAATGAGAGCGGCGCTTCGAGCGGTCCTGAAATATACTCCGACGCCCTCCTCCCCATCGGGACCCAGGGAAATCTGGACGGCTGGCTTGAGATCAAGGTCGACCAGACCGCCAGGCAGCGCCTGTTCATGTCGTCAATGACGAGCCTTGCGCTGATCATCGGCGCAATCCTCGCGGCCGGTCCGGCGCTCGGCTTCTGGTATCGCACCCGTCAGAAGCAGATCGCCGAACGCCAGTTGAACTATCTGTCCCATTTCGACATGGCGACGGGCCTGCTCAATCGCGGTGCCTGGCTGGAAAGACTGGGTGGCCTGCTCGCCGGGCGCGGCGAGAGCGCACAGCGCGCCGCTGTCTTCCAGATCGATCTCAACGGCTTCAAACTGGCGACTGACAATTTCGGCCCCACCGCAGGCGACACGTTCCTGAAGGAAATGGCGGCGCGCATTGTCGAGGAGCCCTTCGCGCAGGCGACCGTCGCGCGGGTCAATAGCGGGCAGTTTGCCGCGTTCCTTCCCCGCATCGCCGATACGATCGACGCCGCGCATATGGCGCGCAAAATCGTGGAGGTCCTGTCAAGGCCGGTCGAATGGGAAGATCATGTGCTGAACTCGCCGGTCAGCGTCGGTGTCGCCTTGATTCCCGATGATGGCAACGATGCATCGCGCCTGTGGACAGCGGCGAGCATCGCCCTGGAGGAGGCCATCGAGGCCGGCCGCAATTGCTATCGGTTCTTTGCCGCCGAAACCGAGCGCCAGACGCAGAAGCAGCGCGATCTCGAACAGACGATCACCGAGGCTTATGAGCGGAATTATTTCGAACTTTACTATCAGCCGATCATCGAACTGAAGACGAAGAAGTTGCGCGGTTTCGAGGCCCTCATCCGGCTCAATCATCCCGAGAAGGGCATGATCTCCCCGGCGGACTTCATCCCGGTTGCCGAAAAGACCGGCGACATCCAGAAGATCGGCGCCTGGTGTCTTGAGGAAGCCTGCCATACGGCAAGCTTCTGGCCCCCCGACCTGACGGTGTCCGTCAATCTGTCGCCATTGCAGTTCAATTCCGGCCAGTTGATCAGCGTGCTGCGCCGCGCACTCGATGCCAGCAATTTTCCCGCCTACCGGCTCGAGCTCGAAGTCACCGAGGGCTTGCTGCTTGGCAATGTAGATGTGGTCAAGGAGCAGCTGCAGGTTCTGCGCGACATGGGCATCGCGGTTTCGCTCGATGATTTCGGCACCGGCTATTCGAGCCTGAGCTATCTCTGGCAGTTCCCCTTCTCGAAGATCAAGATCGATCAGTCGTTCATCCGTGCCATCGAAGCCACACCAAGCGCGCCTGGAATTTTGAGGACCATCATTTCTCTCGGCCGCTATCTCAGCGTGCCGATGACGGCAGAGGGTGTCGAGACCGCCGAGCAGGCGCGCTTCCTGGAGCGTGCCGGCTGCCAACTTGCGCAAGGCTATCTTTTCAGCCGCCCGGTTCCGAGCACCGAGGTCGCCGGCATCATCCT
This sequence comes from Hyphomicrobiales bacterium, assembly GCA_016793355.1. Lineage (GTDB taxonomy): Bacteria > Pseudomonadota > Alphaproteobacteria > Rhizobiales > Aestuariivirgaceae > JAEUMG01. The sequence continues at coordinate 35,528 of JAEUMG010000109.1, read as the reverse complement.
CAAGGACTTCACCAAGAGTCTCTCGAAGAAGCCAGGATTGTCCAAGCGCGCTCGCAAGCCCGCGAAACTGCCCGACGAGGCACGCCTGTGAGGGCGCCGTGGCGGCTGATCATGCTGGCGGCCGCCATCGCAGGCGGCGCGGCTGTTCCCCTGCTTGCGCCGGCGGCCAATGCGCAGCACACCGCATATGGGCCAGAGGCGCAACTGCAGGTGCATGCCGAACCGGACGAACTCGATGCGGGCGAACTCGCGCTCCTCGATTCCGACCTTGCCTTTGCCTTGCGGCTGCACATGCTGCGGGGCCACTTAGCGGCAGCCAAGGTGCTTTCCTCCCAGGGCCGGTTCAGGGAGGCCGCGGCTCATACCTCGCATGCCCTGCACGTCAGCCTGCCGCCGCTTGAGCCTGAACTCGCCCGCCGCGGGCTTCCGTCGCTGCGCATAGAACTTGCCGAGGTCAATGCGGCCGCGAATGCCGAACACGGCCAGATGGGTCTGCTCGCTGCGATGCGCCCGGCCGAAATGCGGATATGGAAGGACTATGACACGATTCCGGAACATCGCCGGCAGTCGGTGACCTTCAGCCTCTCACTCGCCTTGCTGCTTTTCAAGGAGGCCGCACAGCAATACGAGGCGGCCTGGCAGGGGGTGCACCTCGTGCATCTGCATGAGTTTCAGAACGGCTATGGCTTTCTCATGGAAGCGCGATGGCTTCTTGCCCGGTCCCTTCCGGCATTGCGCAAGCGCGAGGTCAAGATCGCCACCAATATCGAAGATGCCTATTTGCGCCTGCGCGAGGCCTGGCCGTCGATCGACCCGCCGCCCAAGCCGGTCATGCCCTATTCGACGATCAACGGGCTGGTTGCGGCCATCGAGATCAACGCCAACCGGCTTTGACAGATTGAGGTTGCATTTGCGCCCGTCCGACGCTTGAAGTCGGTGCGACAGACCGACCTGCCGGACCCGGACACGCCATGCGCCAGTTGCCCATTCTCGCCGCCCTGAACCATGCCTTTCAGTCGGTCTGGCTGAACCGCATGGTCGCCCTGCGCATGAGCTGGATCTGGTACATCATCGTGGCCCTCGTCCTGGCGTTCAGCACGCAACTAGCGTCAACGCGCGGAACTGCCGATGCGGAGGCGCCGCAAGCCCAGTTCTTCATCATCGATGCGCTGACACTTCTCCTCGTCCTTCTCGTCAACTCGTCCTTTGCGGTGCATTGGCACCGTTACATCCTGCTCGACGAAATCCCGGGCATGTTCGACACCTTCCGGCTTGACGGGAAGGTCTGGCGCTATTTCGGCAACAGCCTGCTCATCATGATTGCGCTGATCGTGCCGTCGATCGCCATCGCCATTCCCTTCGTTTTCATCGCGGCCGTGCTGGCTCCCCAGCTCGCAACGCTGGGAAGCGCGATCGGCGTTCTTATCGTCGTATCGATCGGCTTCCTGAGGCTGGGACTCAAGCTGCCGGCAATCGCACTCGGTATCATCGACTACCGTTTCACCGATGCGTGGCGCGCTTCGGCGGGCAATTCCTCTCGCATCGCCGCCGTGTTTCTCATCACCTTGTCAGCGGCGCTTGTGGCTGCCGCGGTCATCGCGGCACTTAGTCTGAGCGGATCCTTCGTAGGTGTGGTTGTGGGATTCATCCTGCAGCTCGCCGTCAACTGGTTTCTGACGTTCTTCATGATCACGCTGTTGACCAGCCTCTACGGCTTCTTCGTCCAGAACCGCGATTTCTGAACCTATTGACGCGGCTGCCTGACGATGAGCGCCGCCTTGAGCTGGCAGCGACCCCACACGCTCATGCGCGCGAATTCCGGGACGGGAATCGCAATCCCTGCCTTCTGGATCGGCAGTTCCAGGTCTTCCGCGCCGACCCAGGGATCGTGAGCAAAGAAGTAGCCGTCGGCATGATCGTAGACGGCGATCCAGTGCGGCGTACGGTCGCCATACATGCGATGTGTCGATATCAGGCTTATGACAATGGCCCCGTCAGTCAGCGCCGCCTTCGCATCTTCGATGCCGAGCTCGTGCTGACGGACGGGGATTTTCAATTCTTCCGCCTGGCGGGCAAATATCCGCTGTGCTTCGCTCATGACATCGAGACGCTGCGCGCCCTGGCGGACTTGCGTGAAATAGGGGCCGGGTTGGTTCACGTATACCTCGCAGCCAAAGCCGCGCCGCCGTGCCGCAACCGCCAGCCCGATCGGATCGCAGCCGCCGGGAGCCGATATCAGATAGATCGATGTTGCTTCACGCCATAGCTGAAATTCCAATTCGCGCGACATGGGCTCATTCGATCCGAGTCCCGCCATCGTCATCATCAGGGCGCATGGCCCGCAGGTGAAATCGGTCGTCTGATGGTAAAACGGCACGTTGCGCTTTGTACGCGGCGCCGGAATGCTCAGCGATTTTTCCAGGCGCGTGACGGATCCGGCGCGGTCGTAGTAGTCGAGATAGCCCCGGAATTTGCGATAGCCGAGGTCCAGATAGGGCTCGCTTGACTGGCAGGCTTCGGCGCCAATCTCGATGCGCAGGAAGATGGCGCTGCGCCTGCGCGCTTCCTCCTCGGCGGTGCGGACAAGAGCGTCGGTGACATGGCGGCTGCGAAGCTCTGGGTCGGCCACAACCGAATGGATCCGCGCCACCGATGTCGCGGGGCGGAAGAGCACAACGGCGTACCCTTGAATCCGTTTCCCAGCAGCCGCCACCAGAACACAGGCTGATTTCCGGTGCAGCACGTTGCGAATGAATGCGGCGGATGATTTGCCCTCTGCGAGCGCCGCCATTTGAGCAACATCGCCGGTCTTCGCCGGGCGAATGGCTAGCTCCTGATCGGGGCGTTTCAGCATGACCGCAGTTTCGCCCGGCTGGCGGCGATTTGGCAAGCGACGTTCGGGGCATGGCATGAGCGCGATACCGGCCGCCGTACCATGGACGCGATCCGCGCCCCAGCCATCGCGTCGTGAACACCCTGGCTTGCGGCCGGTCAATCCGCGAAGGGATCGGTCACCAGGATCGTGTCGTCGCGTTCGGGGCTCGTTGAGAGCAGCGCCACCGGGCATTCGATCAGTTCTTCGAGATACTTCACGTATTTGATCGCCTGCGCCGGCAGGTCCGCCCAGGAGCGTGCGCCGGCCGTCGATTCACGCCACCCTTCGAGGGTCTCGTAGATCGGCTCGACCCGCGCTTGCGCTTCCTCGGCGGCCGGAAGGCGCGCAAGCTCCTGTCCATCAAGGCGATAGCCGACGGCCACCTTTATTGTTTCAAGACCGTCCAGAACATCGAGCTTGGTCAGCGCGATGCCATGAATGCCGCTGGTCTTGATTGCCTGCCGCACCAGAACCGAATCGAACCAGCCGCAGCGGCGCTTGCGGCCCGTGACGGTTCCGAATTCGCGGCCGCGCGCCCCGATGGTCTCGCCGATCTCGTTGTCCTGCTCGGTCGGGAACGGCCCGGATCCCACGCGCGTCGTGTAGGCCTTGGCGATACCCAGGACATAGCCGATCGCCGAGGGTCCAAGACCCGAGCCCGAAGCCGCCTGGCCCGCAACCGTGTTGGAAGATGTCACATAGGGGTAGGTGCCGTGATCGATGTCGAGGAGTATCCCTTGCGCACCCTCGAATAGTATACGCTTGCCATCGCGGCGCGCCTCGTCGAGCAGGCTCCACACCGCATCTGAATAGGCAAGCACGTGCGGCGCGATTTCCGCGAGCTGATCGATGAGCGAGCGCGCATCGATCTCGGGCTGGCCCAGCCCGCGCCGCAGCGCATTGTGATGGGCGAGCAGCCGCTCCACCTTCGGCCCGATGGTCCTGAAATCCGCAAGGTCGTTTACACGGATGGCGCGCCGCCCGACCTTGTCCTCATAGGCCGGGCCGATGCCGCGCCCCGTCGTACCGATTTTCGCCGTTCCGGCCGCAGTTTCGCGCAACTGGTCGAGGTCGCGATGCAAGGGCAGGATCAAAGTGGCGTTGCCGGCGATCCGGAGATTGTCGCGGGTGACTTCAACACCCTGCGCCGAGAGCTTGTCGATCTCGGAAGCCAGCGCCCATGGATCGATCACCACGCCATTGCCGATGATCGACAGTTTGCCCGGTCTGACGATGCCGGAAGGCAGGAGCGAAAGCTTGTAGGTGACGCCGTCAATGACCAGCGTGTGGCCGGCATTGTGGCCGCCCTGGAATCGCACCACGATGTCGGCGCGTTCCGACAGCCAATCGACAATCTTGCCCTTCCCTTCATCGCCCCATTGCGCTCCGACGACCGCGACATTCGCCATCAAACTCTCCCTTCGGCATGGCAACGGCCCCGAAGCGGGTCTGTCCGCCGGGGCCGTTCGGCAGTGTCTACACCAGCCGTTGCCCTGTCCAAAGCGAAAACGGGCAATTCCCCGGGCGCGCCGGTTATGTTAAAGATCACGCTTGCTGGGGTCGCTCAAAGGAGACAATCATGGCGGATATCCAATGGATGATTCGCGGGCCGGAAATAGCAACCTGCAACTGTTCTTATGGTTGCCCGTGCCAGTTCAATGCGCTTCCCACATACGGCGATTGCCGCGCCGCCGTAGCCATGCAGATCGAAGAAGGCTACTTCGGCGACCTCCGGCTTGACGGCCTGCGATGGGCGGCGGTCGCGGCGTGGCCGGGTCCGATTCACGAGGGACACGGTGAGATCCAGCCGATCGTCGACCGCCGCGCCACACCCGCACAGCGTGAAGCCCTGCTCGCCATCATGTCCGGTCAGAACACCAAGCCGGGCGCCACTTTCTTCCAGGTCTTTGCATCGATGATCGACACTGTGTACGAGCCCAGAATTGAGGCGATCGAGTTCGAGGTCGATGTGGCACAAGCAACGGGAAGATTCAGCGTGCCGGGCGTGGTCGACGCGAAGGTCGAGCCTATCCGCAATCCGGTTACCGGGGCGGTACACCGCGCCAAGGTCGCGTTGGCCGACAGCTTCGAATTCGTCGAAGCGCAGTTTGCATCGGGAACCGTTAAGGCGACCGCGCCGATCGCGCTCGATACCGTCGGCAAGCACGCTCATCTGGCCAATCTTCATCTGACGGGCGACGGTATCGTCCGGTGAGTTCCGCCGGGGCGGTCGAGAGTCTGGCACGGCGCGAGCGTGCCATCGTTCTCGTCGCCCTGCTCATCGTCATCGTCATAAGCAGCTACTTCATGCTGCGCTCGGGCGACGCGCTCATGATGATGATGCCGCTGCGCGTTTCGGCCCAGTGGATCGTCCTTCTCTTCGTGATGTGGTGGACGATGATGCTGGCGATGATGCTGCCTTCCGCCGCGCCTGCCATCCTGACCTTCGGCGCCGTGTCGCGGCGGCTTGACGGCACCGACGCGCCGGCGCGCATGCTCGCCTTCGCCGCGGGCTACGCGCTCGTCTGGACGGGCTTTGCTCTGGGAGCGGTCGCATTGCAGATGGCCGCCGACGACATCCTGCGGCTCAATCCGATGTTTGCGACCACCAGCCGGACAGCCGGAGGCATACTGTTGATCGCGGCTGGTCTCTATCAGCTGACGCCGCTGAAAGAGGCCTGCCTGCGCAAATGTCAGCTGCCTCTCTTCGCCTTCGCGCGCAACTGGCGGCCGGGAGTGTCGGGGGCCCTACGAATGGGATTTGACCACGGGCTATTTTGCGTCGGCTGCTGCGCCGTCCTGATGGCGGTGCTTTTCTATGGCGGTGTCATGGAGCCGAAATGGATAGCCGGACTCGCGGCCTACATCCTCGTCGAAAAGCTCCTGCCGCCACGCTGGCAGATTAGCCGCTTCACCGGCTTGATCCTCTGCATCTGGGGAGGCGCCGTCCTGTGGAGCGCACTCGGCTAACGTCGTTTGTGTGCGAGTTCCGACGGGGAGTGATCTTGCCGTTTCTTACTTCCCTCTCCCCTTGTGGGAGAGGTCGACGAGGGGAGAGGGGTTGGTAGTTCGAAAGTATCAATTCATTTGTCCGACCGTCATGTCCTTCGGCCAGGTGATCTTGTAGCCGTGCTTGATCACCCTCTCGGCCTTGGGTGCCAACTCGAAATTCCACGCCAGCACGCCGCGCCGGCGCTCGAGATTGGTCTGGCTCGCCGGCGTCATGCCTGAAAGCGTCGCCACCGTCACATCCTCATTCGTCGAGAACGGCATTTGGTCGATGACGGTTACGTCGAGCGGGAAGTCATGCAGATTCTTCACGGTAAGATCATAGGCGCGCGTGTCGACATTGGAGGTGGTAATGAGCCCCTCCTCGCCCTTGATGCGCGTCACCTCGGCGCGTTTCACTTTGACAAGATCGTCAACACCAAAGCCAAGCTTGGTTTCCTCGCCCGGGACGAGCAGCGGAAGATACCCCTGCCCCATATAGACACCGTCGCGATAGAGCGTGACCGTGCCTGGCAGCAGGGGCGTCTCGCCGCTAACGGTAAATGCCGCCGTCAGATAGGCATTGGGATCGAGCTTCGGTACCGCGCGCGCCGAAAGCTTCGCACCGATCGTATCGGTCGCGATCCGCACCTTCTTGGCCGTGCCGGTATTGTCGATTGTGACGCGGCCCTGAATTCCGTAAAGCGCCTGGAAGCCGGCGACCTGCACTTCGGCTTCGATTTGCTGGACATTGCGCGGCGCAGGTAGACCGGAACCGGACGCGGAACTTTCAAGGTCCAATCCCGGCTGCGCCAGAATTTTTGCATCGCGCGAGTAGTTGCGTCCCCTTCCCTCGTCGAATACACCTACGCCCTGCGGAACGAGATCGGGTGCCGCGGTGGCACCGGCTGGCCGCGCCGTCGAAAGCGTCAGCGCGACATTCTTCCAGGCCTCGGTTGTTCCCTGCTGAACCTCTGCGCGGCGCACCAGCTCGATCGTGGCACCGGTCTCGCCTTTCGCCGGCGAGGCGAGCCGAGCATCGTAAATCGGCATCCAGCCGGCATTTTCGACACGATAGCGCAGTCTGAACGTTCCGGAAGTCGCAACCGGCACGATGACATGCACCGATACCAGCATGCTCGTGACTTCGCGCGGTGCCAGGCCGCCTAGCTGAAGCGTGAGGTCATTCACCTGCCGGTCGATTTCGCGCTGACGGACCCGCGCATCGAGGATCGTCTTGCCGATCACCTGCAGTTTCCCCGCGACGAGATCGATCATGCCGCCGAGCTGTGCCGCATCGGCCGTGCGCACGTCGCCCTCTTTCGGCGCAGGCGCGATGGCACCTGTCGCAAGTTGCTCAAGCAAGCGCTTCTGGAACTCGGCATCGGCAATCGCCTGGTCGAGTACGGCCCGCTCATCGCCGAGCAGTTCGATATCCTTCTCGATCCGCTTGCGCTGTGCATCGATCGCCGTCGACGGCACCGAAACGAGTTTGCTATCGACGGACCCGATCTCGATTCGGCCGGGAGACGAGCCTTCGACGCGGATCGTTTCGGCCTGCATTTCGCCCGGCAGGCCGGCAAAGAGCAGTGTGTGTTCGCCGGGCTCTAGCGCGAGTTCGGCCAGACGCTGCACTTCCGCGCCCTGCGGATAGACGATCACTGCGTCGATGCGCGAGGGCGCTGTGATCTCGGCTGCAAATGAAGGAGCGACAAAGGCGGTGGATAGCAGGAAGGCGGCGGCCAGAATGCGCATGTGTGGTCTCCGGTACGCCCCCTCAGGCTGGTCGGAGCACACACTGCCCTTGCGGCGGGATTGGGGCCAAGTCTGGCTCACTTCCGGCCAAACTCGCGGCGCTTTGGAGACTCGACCGTCTAAAACGCCAGCCGCTTCGCCTGCCGGACATGCGGCAGCTTGTGCACTGCCGCCAGCACACCTTCCGGCACCCGCTCGTCGATCTGGACGAGACAAATGGCATCCTGCCCCTGCGCCTGGCGGCCGAGATGGAAGGTCGCGATGTTGACTTTTGCATCACCCAGTAAGGTGCCAAGCGCGCCGATGAAGCCGGGCTTGTCCATATTCGTCACATAAAGCATGTGCGGGCCGAATTCCGATTCAAGCTCGATGCCCTTGATCTGGATGATGCGCGGCTTGCCGTCGGAGAAGACCGAGCCCGCCACGGAGCGTTCCATTTCCTTCGTCCTCACCGTCAGGCGGATATAGGTCTCATATGCCCCGCGCTGCGTCTGCCGCACTTCGTCGACCTTGATGCCGCGCTCCTTGGCGACGACCGGTGCAGAGACCATGTTCACGGTGCCAAGCTGCGGCTGCAGCACGCCCGAGAGCGCGGCGGCCGTCAGCGCGCGCGTGTTCATATCGCCGACCTCGCCCGCATATTCGATGACAATACCGGTGATGACATCGTCGGTGAGCTGGCCCGCGAACGAGCCGAGCTTCTCGGCTAGTGTGATGAAGGGGCGCAAGCGCGGCGCTTCATCGGCCGAGATCGACGGCATGTTGAGCGCGTTCGAGACCGCACCGGTGATGAGATAATCCGCCATCTGTTCGGCGATCTGGATGGCCACATTCTCCTGCGCTTCAGACGTCGAGGCCCCGAGATGCGGCGTGCACACGACATTTTCGAGCGCGAAGAGCTTGTGCTCGGTTGCGGGCTCTGTCTCGAAGACATCGAGCGCTGCGCCGCCGACCTGGCCGGACTTCAGGGCATCATAAAGAGCCTCTTCGACGACCAGGCCGCCGCGCGCACAATTGACGATGCGCACGCCCCTCTTGCACTTGGCCATTGCCGCCGCATCGATGATATTGCGAGTCTTCTCGGTCAATGGCGTGTGGAGCGTGATGAAATCCGACCGCCGGAATATGTCGTCGAGTTCGACCTTCTCGACACCGATCTCGACCGCGCGTTCGGGGCTGAGGAACGGATCGAAGGCGATGACCTTCATCTTGAGGCCGAGCGCGCGATCGGCGACGATCGAGCCGATATTGCCACAGCCGATGACGCCGAGCGTCTTGTTGAAGAGTTCGACGCCCATGAAGCGGTTCTTCTCCCACTTGCCGGCGCGCGTCGACTGGTTGGCCTCCGGGATCTGCCGGGCCAAGGCCATCATCATCGAGATCGCGTGCTCGGCGGTGGTGATCGCATTGCCGAACGGCGTGTTCATCACGATGATGCCGCGCGCGGTCGCCGCCGGAATGTCGACATTGTCGACCCCGATGCCGGCGCGGCCGATGACCTTGAGATGGGTGGCCGCCGCAATGATTTTGGGACTGACCTTCGTGGCCGAGCGGATGGCGAGGCCGTCATAGGCAGGGATCGCGGCAAGCAGCGCATCCTTGTCCTTGCCGAGATCGGGCTGATAGTCGACATCGATGCCGCGATCACGGAAGACCTGAACGGCGGTTTCGGAAAGCTTGTCGGAAACGAGGACGCGAGGCGCCATGCGAAGCTCCTGTGGCGTGAGATCAGTTGCTGAATTTTGCCTGGGCCCAATCGATCCAGCGCGTCAGCGCCTCGACATCGGCCGTCTCGACGGTGGCGCCGCACCAGATGCGCAGGCCCGGCGGCGCATCGCGATAGGCACCTATGTCATAGGCGACACCCTCCGCTTCGAGTGTCCTGGCGATCGCTTTTGCCAGCGCCTCGCCGCCGTCGAGCGTGAGACACACCGACGTATTGGATCGCGTCGCCCGGTCTTTTGCCAGATGATGCGCCCAGGGCGTGCGCTCGACCCACCTGTCGATGACCGCTGCATTGGCATCGGCCCGCGCCTGCAAGGCTTTCAATCCGCCGACGGCTTCAGCCCATTCGAGCGCCACGATGTAATCCTCGACACACAGCATGGAGGGCGTGTTGATTGTCTCTCCTTCGAAGAGGCCGGCGATGAGCTTGCCGCCGGAGGTCATGCGGAAGATTTTAGGCAGGGGCCACGGTGGGGTGTAGGTCTCAAGCCGCCTCGCCGCGCGCGGCGACAGGATCAGCACGCCATGCGCACCTTCCCCGCCCAGGACCTTCTGCCAGGAGAAGGTCACGACATCGAGTTTCGAAAAATCGAGCACCTGAGCGAAAGCTGCAGAGGTCGCATCGCAGATGGTCAGTCCCTCGCGATCCGCGGCGATCCAGTCGGCATTGGGCACGCGCACGCCCGATGTCGTGCCGTTCCAGGTGAACACGACATCGCGCGCGAAATCCACCTGCGCCAGATCCGGCAGGTCGCCGTAAGCCGCCTTCAGGACGCGTGAGCCTTTCAGCTTCAGCTGTTTGACGACATCGCCGACCCAGCCCTCGCCGAAACTCTCCCACGCTAGCAGATCGACGCCGCGTTCTCCCAACAGCGACCACAGGGCCATCTCGACAGCGCCCGTATCGGAGGCCGGCACGATGCCGATGAGATAGTCCTTCGGCACGTCCAGCACCTCGCGCGTCAAGGCGATGGCGCGCTTCAATCGCGCCTTGCCCTCGCTCGAGCGATGCGAACGGCCGGTCAGTGCATTGGAGAGTTTGTCGGGGGTCCAGCCGGGGATTTTCGCGCAAGGGCCGGACGAGAAATTTGCAGATGCCGGCCGCACGGCCGGTCTTGGCAGGTCAGTCATGATCCATCCTTCCAGATGGCTCGCCCCTCGTTGGGGAGGGGTAGCCCGGGGATGGCAATGCACGTTTCGGAGCGGCGCGTCAACTCCTGGCGTCAATACAGCGAAAGCGGCCCCGGATTTCTCCGGTGCCGCTCCCGTCTTCAGAGGACCCTCGATCGAGCCTCAGAACTTGAATTTCACGCCCGTCAGTATCTGGTGATCCATGACATTCGGCCCGTCCACGGTGATGTCCATGAAGCGGTATCCGAGGTCGAGATCGACGCTCTCGGAGAGATTGATCGACGCGCCGGCCATCAGCGAATAGGTGAAACCATTGTCGCTGGGCCCGTTGTCGACCGATGCCCAGCCCCAGCCCGCGCCCGCTCCGACATAGGGGGTCAGGATCGTCGAGGTGGGAATGTCGAAATAGAGATTGCCGAGGAGCGTCGTGGTGGAGAGGTCGGCGCCGCTGCCGATATCGTAATCGCCGCTCCATTCCAGCCGCGCGTCGGCGCGCAGATTCTCGTTGAACCGGTAGCCGACGCCGCCCCCGCCGGTGAAGGCGCTGTCGTCCTTGCCGCCGTTCCACTCTAGGAATGACCAGCCGATATCGCCGCGCAGATAAAAGCCCGATTCGCTCACCACCGGTTGTTCCTCGACGACGACCGGCGGCGGCTGGTAAGGATCGGCGGCGCGTGCCGCCCCCTGCAGGCCGAGGCCGATGACAGCAGAAAGGAGAGCAAGTCTTAGAAGCTTCATTCGGTACTCCAACTGTCGTAGTGGGACAGCAACCATGGCCGGAACGAATAGTTCCGCCATGTGTCACGAGCCGGGCCCGAATGGGACGATAAAGAGGCAACCTTGCGAAGTTGCTGGAAAGACACATCAAATTGTAAGAATTCGAAACATCTCCGTGAACCAGCCCCAACCATGACAATTTCCCCGGCGGCGGCCGTAACGGCACATCCGCGTCTGCTTGACTGGCTTACGCTGGGTGGCCTCGTTGTTGCCTGGGGATCGTCCTTCGCCATGACCAAGATTGCCGTAGGGCATCTCGATGCCGCCTGGGTCATGGCGTTGCGACTGGCGATCGGCGGGGTGTTTCTGCTTGTCGTGCTTTACGCCTCCGGCCGGAAATTGCCGTTCGAACCGGGCCTGTGGCGCTGGTTTGCGTGGCTCGGACTGATCGGCCACGCGCTTCCGTTCTTTCTGATTTCGTGGGGCACGCAATTTGTGTCCTCGGGCCTCTCCGGCGTGCTGATGGGCGCGATTCCGCTTTTCGTCATCGTGGCGGCCCACTTCTTTCTCCCCGACGAACCGATGACACGCGCGAAGGGTGCAGGTTTCATCGTGGGCTTCGTTGGTCTGATGATCGTGCTGGGCCCGGATCGCCTGTCCGCCTTTTCCGTGGAGAGCGATGCGCTCAAGGGCGAGCTCGCAATCCTGCTCGGCTGCATCTGCTATACTGTCCACGGGCTCTTCGCCCGCCGCATTCCCTTCCACAGCCCTGCCGAGCAAGCCACCGCCGTGTGTCTTGCCGCCGGCCTGATGGGCCTCGCCTTTGCCGTCGCTGTCGATCCTTCAGGCCTCAAGGACGTGCCGTGGGTGGCCTTCGCCGCGGTGATTGGTCTCGGCATTCTGCCCACGGCCCTGGCCACGCTCATGATGTATCGCATCATGCGTACCGTCGGGGTCAGTTTCGTTGCCTATTCCAACTACCTCGTACCGGTTTACGCGCTGGGTTTTGGCGCGCTGACACTCGGCGAGACCCTTGACTGGAATGTCGCGGCCGGGCTTGTTCTCATTATCCTGGGCATCGCCGCCAGCCGCCTTGCGCCCTCGCGTCTGAAAGGAAAGACATGATCCGCCTGACCATGCTCCTGCTCGCCATTCTGCTCTGCGGTCCGGCGTTCGCTGCAGACTGTCCGCTGTCCAGGATCGAACAGGCCCTGAACGCTTCTCTCGACAAGATGAAGCCGCTTGAGCGGGAAGTGTCCGACGTCCAATCGACCGAGGGCGGAACCTGGCGGATCTATCGCGAGAAGGACGGCCGGGTAAACACAATCACCCGCGGGGATTACGGCGAGTCGGGCCGCGGCGAATTGCGCCTCAGCATCGTCAATCGCAATACTTACGGCATCGCCAAGACACGCATCGACTATATCCGCCATGCCTTCCTTGAAGATCAGGGCCCCTTCGCATTCCACAAGGTGACGACGGAGTACTTCTTCTATTGCGATGGCAAGCTCTATCTGCCCGGCGTCACTGGCGCGACCATGGACCTCGATCAATACAAGAAGGATGGCGACGAAGCCCTGGCCGCATTTCTTTCAGCCAAGGACGTTGCCGACTTCACGAAAGGCTTGAAGCGGTAGTGATATCCTCCATCGGCGGGCTCGACCCGCCGATCCAGACTGGATGGGCGGCTCAAGGCCGCCCATGGAGACCAAAACTGGCTTCTACGCCGCCTTGGCGATCACCGAACACAACTCATCGACAATGCTGCTGACGAGCCCGGCATCGTCGCCTTCCGCCATGACGCGGATCAAGGGTTCGGTGCCCGACGGCCTGATGACCAGCCGGCCCGAATTGCCCAATCGCGTTTCGGCAGCGGCAATTGCAGCCTTGACCGGTTTGAGTTCCAAAGGCTTGCCCGAGCCATAGCGAACATTCTTCAGCACCTGCGGCACCGGCTCGAACATTCGGCAGACTTCGCTCACCGGGCGCCCCGTGCGTACCACCTCGGCGAGCACCTGAAGCGCCGCGATCAGCCCATCGCCCGTTGTCGAGAAGTCGGAAAGCACGATATGGCCTGACTGCTCGCCGCCGACGTTAAAGCCGTTGGAACGCATATGTTCGACGACATAGCGATCGCCGACCTTTGTGCGCGCCAGATCCATGCCCCTCTCGCCCAGGAATCGTTCGAGCCCCAGATTGGACATCACCGTCGCGACGAGGCCGCCACCCTGGAGAATGCCTCTGCTCTGCCATGACGATGCAATGAGTGCCATGAGCTGGTCACCATCGATCACCTCTCCGCGCTCGTCCGCAATGATGACGCGGTCGGCATCGCCATCGAGCGCGATGCCGATATCGGCGCGCATTTCGCGCACTCGTTCGCACATCCGCTCCGGCGCGGTCGAGCCGCATTTCTCATTGATGTTGAGGCCGTTCGGCTCATTGCCGATCTGAATGATTTCGGCGCCAAGCTCCCACAAGGCGGCAGGCGCCACCTTGTAGGCTGCGCCATTGGCGGTATCGACGACAATCCGCAATCCCTCCAGGCGCAGATCTTTCGGGAAGGTGCGTTTCACGGACTCGATATAGCGCGCCTGCGCATCCTCGATGCGCTTGGCGCGGCCGATCTTGTCGGATGGGGCGAGCTTGGCGCCGTGATCGCTCTCGATCAGCCGCTCGATATCCTGCTCCTGTGCATCCGACAGTTTGTAGCCGTCCGGTCCGAAAAGCTTGATGCCGTTGTCGTCGTAAGGATTGTGCGAGGCCGAGATCATGACACCGAGATCGGCCCGCAGCGAGCGCGTGAGCATTGCTACGGCAGGCGTCGGCACCGGTCCGAAGAGAAAGACGTCCATGCCCGTTGCAAGGAAACCGGCGGTCAATGCCTGTTCCAGCATGTAGCCCGAAAGCCGCGTATCCTTGCCTATGACGACGCGGTTTCGGTGGCCGCCGCGCGAATAGAGACTGCCGGCGGCAAGACCGGTCCTGAGCACCGTTTCGACATCCATCGGCCAACGATTGGCGGTTCCGCGAACGCCGTCGGTTCCGAAATATTTGCGTGTCATGCCAATACCCACTGCCGGCGGCTTTTGCCCGCCGCACTTTCCCGCATCAAGATCATGCTACCAAATCGATTAATCGGCAAATAACTTGCGAGGCTTCGCTACCAAGTCACGGTCCATTAACCATACTATCCGGATCTATCATCCCCTTCACCACGGCCAGCGCCTGGCGCGTCGCTTCGACATCGTGCACGCGAATCATATGCGCGCCATGGAGGGCGGCATGAACCGCACCGCCCAGCGAGCCCGAGACCCGTCGTGCCGCGATCTTCTCGCCCGTCAGCCTGGTCATGAAAGACTTCCGCGAAAGTCCGATCATCAGGCAGACGCCCAATCCATGAAACAGTGTCGTCTGCTGGAGTATCGCAAGATTATGCTCGAGTGTCTTGCCGAAGCCGATTCCGGGATCGATGAAGAGCCGGTCGCGAGGGATCCCCGCTTTCTCGCAGGCGACAATGCGGGCCGCGAGCCAGTCATAGACATCGAGCGCGGCATCCGCATAGACGGGGTCGCGCTGCATCGTCTTGGGATCGCCCCGCGCATGCATGAGGACGACCGGCAGTCCGAGTTCGGCTGCAATGGCAAGACTCTGCGGATCGTGCCCCAAAGCCGAGACATCATTGATGATCTGCGCGCCGGCGCGAGCTGCTTTCCGCATCACGGAAGCTTTTCGCGTGTCGATCGAGACCGTGTGCCCTGCACCTGCCAGCGCTTCGACAACCGGAATCACGCGGGCGACTTCTTCTTCCTCGGTCACGCCGTCCGAGCCAGGACGAGTCGACTCGCCGCCTATATCGAGGATCGCCGCGCCCTCTCGCGCAAGCTGCACGCCATGTGCGATTGCGTTGCCGGATGTCGCGTAGAGTCCGCCATCGGAGAAACTGTCGGGCGTGACATTGACGATACCCATGACTGCCGGCGGTGCAAAACGGTACGCCAGAGGGCGCGGCCTTTCGATCGCCGGCAGGAGCGGATCATCGCGAAGATCGCGATAGGCGACGACGTCCCGATCGATCCTGTCGCCGTCACGCGCGATTCGTTCGGCGGCGGCAAAGGCGATCGCTTCCGACCCGCCCAGTCTCCCGGCGCGCTCCGCGGCAATCGCTCGCCGTGCATCCGCACCCCAGGAGAGCTCAAGCGGTCGCAGATAGCGGCGCATGGCGGCCCTATGACGACATCAGATGAGACACGACTATATGAACTCCCCTCCCCCATCGTGGGAAGGGGGTGGGGTAGGGGTTGATCGGAGAGGCCAGCAAGACCCCCACACTTGATCCCTCCCCAAAAGGGGGAGGGAGAATCCGTACTCTCGAAGGACGGACTCCGATCGGGCGCATTAGGCTTGCGGCTGCGGCTCCAATTCGCCCGTGCCGCCATGGCCGCGCTTCGCGCCACCGGCTGACGGAACCGAGGAAGCCGGCTTGTCGGGCTTTGGCGTCCGGCTCGTGTCGTCGCGCGTGATTGTCTCACCCGCGAGGACCCGCTTCACCTCCTCGCCCGTCAGCGTTTCAAGCTCGAGGAGCGCCGCTGCCAATCGATGCAGCGCTTCCTTCTTGTCTGAAAGAATACGCTTTGCCGTCGCCTCGCCATTGGCGATGAGTTCGCGGATCTCCTGGTCGATGAGCTTTGCCGTCTCGTCGGAAATGTTCTTGGTCTGCGTCACCGAGTGGCCAAGGAAGACTTCCTGCTCATTGCCATTGTAGCGGACCCGCCCGAGCTTGTCGGACATGCCCCATTCCATGACCATCGCACGGGCCAATTGCGTCGCCATCTGGATGTCGCCCATGGCGCCATTGGTGACGTTCTTCTCGCCGCCGAGGATCAGTTCCGCCTCGCGCCCACCGAACAGCACAGCAAGTCGCGACTCGCACCATTCGCGGGTGCGGCTATGCCGGTCTCCCTCGGGAAGGTTCATGGTCACACCGAGCGCGCGCCCGCGCGGAATGATCGTCACCTTGTGCAAAGGATCGTAAGGCACCGCAAGGCCGACAATCGCATGGCCAGCTTCATGATAAGCGGTGTTGCGGCGCTCTTCATCGCTCATCACGAGCGAGCGGCGCTCCGCGCCCATCATCACCTTGTCCTTGGCGTCCTCGAACTCATGCTGCGTGACAATGCGCTTGTTCCGACGCGCCGCCAGTAGGGCCG
Source organism: Hyphomicrobiales bacterium (assembly GCA_016793355.1). Taxonomy (GTDB): domain Bacteria; phylum Pseudomonadota; class Alphaproteobacteria; order Rhizobiales; family Aestuariivirgaceae; genus JAEUMG01. The sequence continues at coordinate 19,127 of JAEUMG010000109.1, read as the reverse complement.
CTTCGTTGACGAGATTGGCGAGATCGGCGCCGGAAAAGCCCGGCGTGCCGCGCGCCAGAACGCGTGCGTCGATATCCGGCGCCACCGGCACATTACGCATGTGGACTTTGAGGATCTGCTCGCGGCCTACCACATCCGGATTGGGGACCACGATCTGCCGGTCGAAGCGGCCGGGGCGCAGCAGGGCCGGGTCGAGAACGTCGGGCCGGTTTGTCGCCGCGATCAGAATCACGCCTTCATTGGCCTCGAAGCCATCCATCTCCACTAGCAACTGGTTGAGCGTCTGTTCGCGCTCGTCATTGCCGCCGCCGAGACCGGCGCCGCGATGCCGGCCGACCGCGTCGATTTCGTCGATGAAGATGATGCAGGGCGCGTTCTTCTTCGCCTGTTCGAACATGTCACGCACGCGGCTCGCGCCGACGCCGACGAACATCTCGACGAAGTCGGAGCCGGAAATGGTGAAAAACGGCACATTGGCTTCACCCGCGATGGCGCGCGCCAGCAGGGTCTTGCCGGTACCCGGAGGACCGACAAGCAGCGCACCCTTCGGAATCTTGCCGCCGAGGCGCTGGAACTTGTGCGGGTCTTTCAGGAACTCGACGATCTCCTGCAGATCTTCCTTGGCTTCATCGACGCCCGCCACGTCCTCGAACGTCACGCGCCCATGGCGCTCGGTCAGAAGCTTCGCCTTGGACTTGCCGAAGCCCATGGCCTTGCCGCCGCCCGATTGCATCTGGCGTATGAAGAATACCCACACGCCGATCAGCAGCAGGGTCGGAAGCCAGTAGATGAGCGCGCTGGTCAGGAAGGAATCGCCCTGCGCCGGCTGGAACTTGATCGCGATGCCCTTGGATTCGAATTCCTTGAGATCGGATTCGGTCACCGGTCCATAAGCCTGGATGGTGGTCTTGTTGGTGAGTTCGGCCTGGATCAGCTGGCTGACGCTTGCATCGCCCGAATAGGTGATCGAGAGCACTTCGCCCGATTGGGCCTTGTCCTTGAGATAGGAATAGGCAACGTCCGTCGTCTTGGTACGGGCCGCCTGACCCTGGAACAGACTGAAGAGCGCGAAAAGCAGGAGCGCAATGACGATCCAGACGGCGAAATTCCTGAAATTGTTCACTCTGGCCCTCTCGGCGATATGGCGTCCGGCCGAAAATCGGCCGATTTGGTTGAGGTTAACATAGGTGTGGGCAACCCGCTTGCCAAGCACGGCGCCAATGTAAACGAGCCATTACGCCAACGCCGAAAACAGGTTCGTGCCGAGAAACCGGCAGGTGAGGCCGGCGGGGGGCTGCAACGAAAAAGGAAGACCGACCGACCGCCCCTCTGCCATGATCGCCGGCAGCGACGCCTGCACAAAGGCCGGCAGCCCATCCACCCGTTCGAGCCCTGCCACCAGGCCGGCCGGAACGATGACCGCTCCCTTCGGCCCGCTTTCCCATTCGAGCAGATAGCGTCTGTCCCACACCACCCGGCCATTTTCCGGCAGAGCGACGGGGGTGCCCGCGATCCGCCCCGGCTCGCGACCTACCACCAGAACCTTGCTCCGCCGCGCAATCCTGCAACCTGCAAGTGTGCGAGCCTGACTCGTCTCATTCATGATCCACTCGTCCAGGCGCTCGATTTCGGAAAGGCGCGCCCCGTGCTTGTTACCGCCAAGGATCTTGAGCAGTTCCTGCAGGGCGAGGATGCGGGTCTCAGCCTCCTCTGTGCGAAATTCTTCAATGTTGACAAAGGCATAGCCTTGCGGCCGCAGATCCGCGGCCCGCTTGAGAAGGCTTTCGGAGCTTTGCAGAAGCGGTTTTGCCGCACGACCCAAGCGCTGTGCCGAACGCGCCAGAGCCGCGCTTGTGAGGCCGATTTCGGCGAGTTTAGGCATCATTTTGCGCAGTTTTACGCGCTCGAATGCGGTGTCTTCGTTGCTCGGATCGTCGATCCAGGGATGGCCCGCTTCACGCAAAGTCGCCCTCAAGCGACGCCGCGAAATCTCCAGAAATGGCCGGACGATCGGAAACCCGTCCTCACTCACCCCTTCGGCCGCCATGGCGCCAAGCCCGACGATTCCGCTGCCCCGCGCCAGCCGCATCAGCAAGGTTTCGGCCTGATCCTCCTGGGTGTGGGCGGTCGCCAGCACGTCGGCGCCCGCCCTCCGGCACCATTCCGTCATCAGCCGGTAGCGCACCGCGCGCCCCTTTTGCTGCAGCCCGGACTCGGGTTTTCCGGAAAGCGACGTTAGGATATGAGCCTCGAGGCCGAGAGCCTCCGCCCAGGCAGTAACCTGGCGGGCTTCCGCCGCCGCTGCCGTGCGGTAGCCGTGATCGACCGTCAGAACGCTGATCTTGGGGGGACTTTTCTGGGCCTTGGCCCAAGCTGCGACAAGCCACATGAGGGCGGTCGAATCGCCGCCGCCTGAAACCGCCAGCGCGACATGCCGACGCGCAGCGAGAGCTTTGAAGAGCCTCCGGGTCTCTGATGCCGTAACGGGCCGGTCAGGCTGCGCAACCGGCGCGCTTCGCCTCGGTCTGGGCACGCTTCCTCGCTTCCGCAGCCTTCGGGAACTGGCTGCCAAGCTGGGTGAATGCGGCGCAGGCCTGCTCTTTCTGGCCGAGGCGATTCAGCGACAGGCCGAGCTTCAACAGGCTGTCCGCGGCCTTCCGGCTCTTCGGGTATTCGCGATAGCCTTTCAGAAACGATTGCGCCGCCTGACGGTAATCGCCCTGGACGTAATAGGTCTCGCCCAGCCAATACTGCGCGTTTCCGGCCAGACTGTTATCGCCATACTTCTGCACGAACGTGCGGAATCCCGTTTCTGCATCGGCGAACTGCCGGCGCAACAGGCTTTCATAGGACCGCTCATAGAGAGCGTCCGGCGTTTCCGCCTGCGTCCCGAGCGACACGGTTTCCACCTCGGACGGCATCTGGCCGCCGCCGCCTTCAGCCGGCACGATGACCTGGCCGTTGAAATTCACCTGTGGCGAGCCGTCATAGCCCGACCCCGGCAGCGTGCCGAGAATCTTGGGGCCCGGTGCCTTCTGAAGCACGACCTGCTCCTCGGTGCCGTTCTCGGTCACGATGGTGGTGACCTGCTGTTCGTCCTCGAACTGACCGCCGCCCTGCCCCATGGGCTCGATGTTTCCGCCCGCTGCCGGCATCTCGGCAACCGTCATGCGCTTGGTCGAAGTCACAGGCATCTGGCCGGCATCACCCGATCTCTGCGTCCCGATCTGCTGCTGGAGTGTGCGGAGCTGGAAAGTGAGTTCCTCGACCTGGCCGACGAGCTGACGCATCTGGTCTTCCATTTGCGTCATCCGGACACTGAGTTGTTCAGCCGACTGTGCCAGCGCCCCGGGCGCGAAGCCTGCGCAGGCTGCGACCAGAATTATCGCCGTGGCTGATTTTTTGAACATTGACACCATGACTCGATACCGCTTGGCCGTTTCGGCCTTATGCCTGCCCTGAGCCTTTCCAATGGTCGTCAAAGGCGGTGAAATTGGGGCTGGGTTTGGGCGGGTTTCAGGAAAGCCAAGACTGTTGCGGCCGCGCCACATAAGGGACGCTCAACTCAACTGCCGCGCGCGCCCCCGGTGATCACGGTGACCGCCCGACGGTTCTGCGACCAGCATTGTTCGGCATCGCACATGGCGACCGGCCGTTCCTTGCCATAGGCGATCGAAGCGATACGTTTGCCTTGAACCCCCTGGGCGATCAGGAACTCGCGCGCCGCGGTGGCGCGGCGGGCGGAAAGGGCGATGTTGTATTCGCGCGTGCCGCGCTCGTCGGCATGGCCCTCGACCTGAACGGTAACCGAGGGATATTGGCGCAGCCACGCCGCCTGCTTGCGCAGCGTTTCCTGCGCCTCCGCCGTCAGGTTGGACTGATCTTCCATGAAATAGACGCGGTCGCCGACATTGACCTGGAAGTCTTCAACCGAACCTGGCGCGGCGTTCCCGCCGATGCTGGGCGTATTCTTCTTCGAGCAGGCCAAGAGCGCGACAAAGCACAGGCAGATCGCCGCAATCTTGAGCCCAGCGAGGCGCTGCATCATAAAGTCCCACTCCTCTGTCCCGCAAATGGCGAGGGGCGCTCTGCGCGCCCCATCCCGTTCGTCCGCTCGCGGCAATGGTTTCTGACCTGGGATTTTGGTCCGGTAGGGTTAAGATTCCCTTCCCCCGACCCAAATCAGCTCGTCCGTGCACCGCCTGTAATGACCGTCACAGCACGGCGATTTTGTGACCAGCATTGCTCGGCATCGCACATGGCGACCGGCCGTTCCTTGCCATAGGCGATCGAGGAAATGCGCCTGGCCGGAACGCCCTGCGCGATCAGGAATTCCCGCGCCGCGGTGGCGCGGCGGGCGGAAAGGGCGATGTTGTATTCGCGTGTACCGCGCTCGTCGGCATGGCCTTCGACCTGAACCGTGACGTCAGGGTACTTCTTGAGCCATGCTGCCTGGCGGCGCAGCGTCTCCTGCGCTTCGGACGTGAGTGTCGACTGATCCTCGAGGAAGAACACCCGGTCGCCGACCACCGTCGTGAATTCCTGCTCGGTGCCGGGCGCGGCACCCATCCCCGCCTCAAGATTGTTGGTCGCCTTTTTCGAGCACGCGGCCACCGCCAGAAAGAGGCAGCAGATCAGCGCGAGCTTGAAATGCGCAATGCGTTGTAACATCAATCCCACTCCTTCACACTTCGTCTGGCGGAAGCGATCCCCCGCTCCACCGCTTTTGGGCCCCCCGGCCCTGGTGCATGTTCCGGCTGGCTTGCGATACCCGCCGGTGAGATCATGCACAAACCGATCTCTTCTCCAGTATGTCCGCTCCGGCCCGACCGCGCTCAATTGAGCAAAGGCGACCAGGCTGGGTCGGACGCGAATCCCGGCGATGGCACCTGCTGCTCGTTGTAGCCGGTGATATCGACCGAATAGAGCTTGGGCCCGCCGTTTTCACCCGGTTGGTCGCGGAAGAACATGATGACGCGTCCATTTGGAGCCCATGTAGGACCCTCATTATGAAAACCTTCGGTTAACAATCTTTCACCGGAGCCGTCCGGCCGCATCACCCCGATCGCAAACCGGCCGCGATACATCTTGGTGAAAGCGATATAGTCGCCCTTGGGAGACCACACCGGAGTCGAATAGCGGCCGTCCCCGAAGCTGATACGCTGCTGGTTCGAGCCGTCGGCGTTCATCGTGTAAATCTGCTGCGTACCGCCGCGGTCGGATTCAAATACGATCTGACTGCCATCCGGCGAATAGGAAGGGGCGGTATTGATGGCCGGCGTATTGGTGAGTTGCCTTACCTGGCGCGAACGCAGGTCGAGTACATAAATGTTGGAATTGCCGCCTTCGAGCAGGCTCATGATGACGCTTTGACCATCCGGCGAGAAGCGCGGGGCGAAACTCACATTGGGAAACTCGCCGACGATCTCACGCTGCTTCGTCTCGATGTTATACAGTACGACTCGCGGGTCACCGCGCCCGTAAGACATATAGGCGACCTCGCCGGAGCTGGGCGAGAAGCGCGGCGTTACGACAAGATCGCGGCCATCGCTCAGCAGGCGGACATTCGCCCCGTCCTGATCCATGATCGCGAGCTTCTTGACGCGCTTGTTCTTCGGTCCGGATTCATCGATAAAGACGACTTGCGTATCGAAATAACCGTCAATTCCGGTCAATTGCTTGTAGATCGCATCGGCGATGATATGCGCCGTGCGACGCCAGTTCTTGGGGTTCGTGGTGAACTGCGTGGCGAGTAATTGTTGCTGGCTGCCGACATCCCACAATCGAAACTCGGCGCGCAACTTTCCGCCGTCCATCACCGCCTGGCCGGTGACCAGCGCCTTTGCCTGAATCTGGCGCCAGTCGGCAAAGCGCGGCTCCTGATCGAAGCTCGTGATCTGCTCGATATAGGACTCGGGCGGCAAGGGATTGAAGAATCCGGAGCGCCTGAGATCATTGGCGATGACGGAGGTAATATTTGCGCCGAGTTCTTGCGCCTCGCCCGATGTGCCGAGGAAGGACGGCAGCGCGATCGGCAAGGGGTTGATATTTCCGGGGGTGACATCGATCTCGATGGCATCGGCCGTACGCGGAACAAGCGCGAGCGACATCAGTCCGGCAAGAATTGCAATCGCCGCAACGAAGCGCGGCGCCCAAAAAGGCGAACGAAAGATTTGCATGGATCCTCTTGGGCCCATCATGTCGGATACATCATGTTGGGGTTGAAGTTGATCGTTATGTCACGCCAGACTTCATACTTGTCCGGCGGCAGAAAATCATAGGCCTGGCAGGCGAGCACCGCGGACACCGCCGACTGCGCTGTCGATGCAAACAAAATGTCGGAACTGGAGTTGAGAACCTGCGGTTGCCCCTGCACCGTGCCATCCGGGTTAAGCGAAAAACGGACCTTGACCACGATCTGGGCTTCGCGCGCGCCGGCCGGTGCCGCCCAGCACTCGCTCAGGCGCTTGCGCAGCGCATCGGCGATCGTCGCGGCGAGCTGCGCGTCGACGCCCGACATGTTGAACTCGCCCTGTTTTGGCGCGCCTTCCTCGTCGGCGGGCTTTTGCGGCGCCGTCTTGGTGTCGTCGACCTTGTTGAGGAAGTTCTCGATTTCGCTGACGTCGAGCTTCTTCTCAGGCTTCTTCTTCTCGGGCTTGTCGAGCTTGGGCTTCGCCTTCGGCTTGACTTCCGCCTTCTTGGTCTCGGCCTTCTTTGGCTCTTCCTTCTTCGGTTCCGGCGTATCTGCCGTCTCCTTGATCAGCTCCTTCAGCAGATCCGGTTCCGGCTGTTTGACTTCTTCCGGTTTCGGCTCTTCCTTCTTGGGTTCCTCGGGCTTGGGCTCCGGCGGCTCTGCCACCGGCTCGTGCGCCGCGGTCTTCACCTCATCGGCGATTTCCGGCGCAGGCTTCACGTCCTTGACGACTTCCTGCTTCTTGGGCGCGATCTTTTCTTCGGGCTTGGGCGGCTCGACATTCTTCGCAGTCGCCTGGCGCTTCGAGAAATCCTCGATCGAGACGATGTCGACCGGAATCGTATCCTGCGGCTCGACTTTGAAGGCATCCGGATTGGGCAACACGATCAACGCCGAAGCGAGGATCGCCGCGTGCATGAGGATCGATGTCGTGAGGCTCCAGCGCATGTCAGTTCGCCTCGGCCTTCTTTGCCGTTTCAGAACCGGTTACCAGAGCGATCTTGCGAAACCCCGCCTGATTGAGCGAGCCCATGACCTGCATCACCGCGCCATAGGGCACGTTGGTGTCGGCACGGACGAATATCTGCTCGTCATAGCCATTCTGGGCGATAGCCTGGAGCTTGGGCGTCAAAGTCTCCAGATCGATCTCGGTCTCCTGGAGGTAGATTTTATTCTCCGCGGTGACGGTCACCGTGATCGGTTCGGTGTCGCCCTGCAGCGGCTTGGCCTTGGTCTGTGGAAGTTCGATCGGCACGCCGACGGTCATCAGGGGGGCGGCCACCATGAACACGATGAGCAGCACCAGCATGACGTCGACAAGCGGCGTGACGTTGATCTCGCTCATCGCCGCAAAGGAGGATTTGCGCCGGCTGCCGCGCCGCGTGTACCCGCCCTTTGCTCCCCCTGCCGCTGCGCCCATCCTCAGATCCGCTCGTCCAACTGGCGTGAAATGATCGCCGAGAACTCATCGGCAAAGTTCTCGAATCGAGAGCCGATTTTCCCCGTGTCGGCAGCGAATTTATTGTAGAAGATTGTCGCTGGTATGGCGGCGAGAAGGCCGAGAGCGGTTGCAAAAAGCGCCTCCGCGATACCGGGCGCCACGACCGAAAGATTGGTATTCTGCGAATTCGCAATGGCCTGGAAGCTCGTCATGATGCCCCAGACCGTGCCGAATAGCCCTACGAAAGGCGCCGCCGAGCCGACCGTTGCGAGAAACAGCAGGCGGGATTCAACACGGCCCACTTCCTTCTGAATCTGCACGTCCATGACCTTTTCGATGCGCTTCTGGACCCCCTGGAATCCGGCCCTCAGTGCGCTTTCCTGGCTGCGTTTCCATTCCCGCATGGCGCTCATGAAGATCGAGGCGAGGCCCATCGTGTCGCGTGAACCCAGCGTTAGGTAAAGGTCTTCCAGCGACTGGCCGGACCAGAAGCTCTGCTCGAACCGGTCATCGGCGGCGTTCACGCGACGGACAACGAAAAACTTCTCGAAGATGATCGCCCATGACCAAACGGAAGCAATGGCAAGGCCCAGCATGACGAGCTGGACGGGCAAGCTCGCCTGCCACACCAGATGCCACAAAGAGATATGGCCGCCCGTCTGGGCAACGCCCTGTACGGCTTCTACTTCCATTCCAGCTTTCCCACCGCAAACCCGGCGCCCGAATCCGCCGCACTCCCGCGCACGTGGCAGGACGCGCCCTGAAACAGGCCAAATCTGTCGAAACTGCGGCGATTTCTATGTTTTGGGCCGATTCCCCACGCCAGTGCGGAGTTGATCACGCAACAGGGAAGCAAGGCGTGGTAAACATAGCGTTAGCGGCGGGTTCCACGGACCTTGCCTAATCCGGCCTTGGCTGCAATGCCTTGAAGGCACACGCCAAACCCTGCGGGAAACGCCGCGGCCGCCCGTCCGCGCCAACCAGGGCAACGGTCACCCGGGCCTCAAAGAGCAAGGTCTCGCCGCGCACGATCCTCTGGCCCAGCACTGCGCGCGCCCCGCCGGCTTCGAGACAGACGGTTCTCACCTCGAGCAGATCGTCGATTCGGGCCGGCTTATGGAAATCGCATTCCATCCGCCGCACAACGAAAACGAGACCGCCGCCCTCACCCTTGTGCAGTTCATGGTGATGGACTCCCATTACCCGTAGACAGTCCGTGCGGCCGCGTTCGCAGAACCTGAGATAATTGGCGTGGTAAACGGCACCCGAAAAATCCGTGTCCTCGAAATAGACGCGGATCAGCTTGCGATGAATGCCATCCGGCCCGATTGAGCCCGACAACGCATCGGAAGGCGGCGAGCCCAAGCCGGTCCCGCTTCGTCTACCGCCCGCAGCCGAACAACACGGCTTCGCCGAGCTGCTGTTGAACCTGCGGCTTCTCGTAATATTTCTGCCAGTCCTCGGGCTTGGTGCCATTCGGGTGTTCGGGATAGGGAATGACGATCCACACGAATTTGCGCCCCTGTTCCGGCTTGGGGTCGACGATGATGCCGATCTCGACGTCGCCCATGGGATCGTCGTCGCCCGCGAGTCGCAGCTGGGCCGATATGGCTTGCTGCAGCTTGTCGCGGTCGAGCTGTCGTTTACCGGCGGCGGCGGCGAGCCATTCATCGGTGATGATTTTTCCGATCTCTTTGAAGACCGGGTCGCGCTCGGAGGGACGCGGCTCGCGAAGATCGGGGTTGCGGTCGCCCGGCTCGCCGGGCTTTCGATTCGGAATTTTTGGGCGAACCTTGGCCATCTTGGAACTCCTTTGCTCAGGAAAGCGAAAGTCTCAGCAGTGGATCAGCACTGGGCGAGGCATTGAGCGGCGCGGTCGGCAGGTAGTAGGTGACGATGCCAGCGGCGGTCTGACGGCCGGCAACGACAAAACCTATGAGTTCGCGATTGGAATTGAGCACCGCCGATCCCGAATCCCCGACATCGGCGAAATCGGGCGTCGTCTTCCGCAACCAGACCGTCCGGTCTTTGTAATAGGGCATGCGGATTGCGCCGACGCCATCATCTCTCGCCGTCGTGATGGAAGTGGCGGCGCCGCATTTGAACACGCGCTCGCGATCAACAGCCGCGGTCACGCCGCGTACTTGCCCAAGCCCGCGCACCTCGTTCTGAGCGAAGGCCGTAAGGTTACTCGACTGCCCAACCGCGATGTCGACCGGCGAATAGGCGGCATCCTGCACCGGCCAATAGTATTCGAGCCACAGATCGACCTGCTTTCTGAATGTGACGATCTGGTCGTTGAGCTGCGCAAGATCGAGCATGGCGAGGATGTGATTGCAGCTCACCACGGCATTGTTGACAACCTGCCTCACATCCTGATGATCGACGAATGTCAGGGTTGGAGTGGCGAAGGCCATGGTTCCCCAGCCGCCATTGGGATTCCAGATCGCATCGCCGCCGGTGATCCTGCCGCGCGGTGGAACCGGCAGGCGGCTCTGGTCGGGCGCCAGGAGCTTGGCCGGTGGTCCTTCTTCGATACGCACGAGGAAATCGATGCCATCGGCCCTCAGCTCCTCCGGAAAATGAAAACTCGCGCGATCTTCGACGGTGATGACGAGTACATAGACGCGGTCGGCGTCCTCATCGGGTTTTCCCGATGATGCCTCAACAACCAATTCGGCGGCGACGAATCCTTCATCACTTTCCCGCGACTTCAGCAGCTTTCGCAGCAAGTCTGCCGCCTTGTCCGAACCGAGTCGCGCCATGTGAGCCTCACCAACCGCAGCCAGAATGAGAATGGCCTAACGTAACGAACGCGCGATGTAAATGGCGAAGCAGGGTTAACGGCGCTCAGAGATCGTCACTATCGAGTTGCAATGTGCCTTGCGTGATCTCGGGCCGCTGCGGCACGGCAAGGCCGAGATGCCGGAAGGCGTGCGGCGTCAGCAAGCGGCCGCGCGGCGTGCGATTGATGAAACCGAGCTGGAGCAGATAGGGCTCGATGATTTCCTCGACCGCATCGCGCGCCTCCGAGAGCGATGCGGCAATGGTGTCGATGCCGACCGGACCGCCGCCGAAATTGACGGCAATGCAGGTGAGATAGCGATGATCTAGGGAGTCGAGGCCGCGCGCATCGACCTCGAGATTGCTGAGCGCGCGATCGGCGATTGTCTTGTCGATCGTGCCCGCACCCTCGACGGAGGCAAAATCGCGCACTCTTCTGAGTAGCCTTCCGGCGATACGTGGTGTGCCGCGCGAACGCCGCGCGATCTCGGACGCGCCTTCCTCGCTCATCGCGATCCTCAACACCCGCGCGCCGCGACGCACGATATCGAGGAGTTCCTCTTCCGTGTAGAACTCGAGACGGACCGGTATTCCAAAACGGTCGCGCAACGGCGTCGTGAGAAGCCCGGTGCGCGTCGTGGCGCCGATAAGAGTAAACTTGGCAAGGTCGATACGCACCGATCGCGCCGCCGGTCCCTCGCCGATGATGAGGTCGAGCTGGAAATCCTCCATCGCGGGATAAAGAACTTCCTCGACCGCCGGATTAAGCCGGTGGATCTCATCGATGAAAAGAACGTCGCGCTCTTCGAGATTGGTGAGCAGCGCGGCGAGATCGCCGGCCTTGGCGATGACCGGCCCCGACGTGGCGCGGAAATTCACGCCGAGTTCGCGCGCCACGATCTGCGCCAATGTCGTCTTTCCGAGCCCGGGCGGCCCCGCGAAAAGCACATGATCGAGGGCCTCGGCGCGTCCCTTCGCCGCCTCGATGAAGACTTTGAGATTCTGCTTGGCCCTGCCCTGCCCTACGAATTCGGCGAGAAGCTGCGGGCGCAGATGCGTATCGAGTTGATCCTCGGGCCTGGCCTCGCGATCGATGAGCCGCGCGTTCATGTTGTTGCGAGTTCTCTAAGGGCGAGACGGATCAGCTGTTCTGTCGCCGGCTCATCGCCGGCCTTTTTCAGTGCTGTGCTGACCGCCGCGCCGGCCTGCACCTGACCATAGCCGAGATTGACGAGCGCGGAGACGGCATCCGCCGCGGCCGTCGGGCGCGGCGCATTGAGTTCGGCCGAAAGCCGCGATAGGCTCGTATCGGCGGGCGCGAAGGCTGGCGCCTTGTCCTTCAGCTCACTGACGATCCGCTGCGCGAGCTTCGGCCCGACTCCCGGCGCGCGCGCCACCATTGCCTTGTCCTGAAGCGCGATGGCATTGGCGAGATCGCCGGCCGCAAGGGTCGACAGAATGGCGAGCGCAACCTTGGTGCCGACACCCTGGACCGTTTGCAGCAGCCGGAACCATTCACGTTCGCCGTTTGTGGCGAACCCGGCAAGCCGGATCATGTCCTGCGTCACCAGCATCTCGGTATGGATTTCCGCGAACTCGCCTGCACCCGGCAGTGCTCCAAGCGTCTTGCCCGAACAATAGACCTGGTAGCAGACGCCGCCGACATCGATCATCACCCAGTCCGGCCCGCTGCTGTCGATCCGCCCCTTCAGCTTGCCGATCATGACACTACCGTTCCCTTATCTCCGGCCTGACATCGCGGTTGATGCCGCTTGCCAATGGTGCTCATGCGATGACCTTCCACCATCACCTATCGCCACGCAGAGGGAACGTGTCAAGAACGAGTTGCGCGCATATTCCGGTGATGCGCGTGGCAGATGGCAATCGCGAGCGCGTCTGCTGAATCCGAACTTTCGGGGCTCGCCTTGGGCAGGAGCACCCGCACCATGTGCCGGATTTGCGCTTTCTCGGCATGCCCCGCTCCAACCACCGACTTCTTGACGACATTCGGCGCGTATTCGGCGATCGGAATGCCGAGCAGCGCCGGCGCCAGCATGGCAGCTCCCCGCGCCTGGCCAAGTTTCAGGGTCGCGCGCGCATCCTTGTTGACGAATGTCTCTTCGATGGCCGCCTCGTGCGGTGCGAATTCCCGCAGGATCGCGAGCAACTGCGAATGGATCTGCAGCAAGCGCTCCGACAACGCCGCCTCGCCGTTCGACCGGATACGGCCGTCGGCGACGTGGGACAGCCGCGTGCCGCTGATCTCGACGATCCCCCAGCCCGCATTGCGCAGGCCCGGATCGATCCCGATGATTCGCACAACGGCGGACATGGCCGAGAGTTACCATGCCCGCCCGCCCGTTGCACGAAGCGCAAACTAGGGCGTCATGCCGCCGTCAGCTTGCGCATGACTTCGTCCGACACTTCGAAGTTCGTGAATACGTTCTGCACGTCGTCATCTTCATCGAGCGCATCGATGAGCTTCATCAGGCTTTGCGCCTTTTCCTCGTCGACCGGCGCCATGGTTTGCGGCTTCCACACCACCTTGACGGACTCGGCTTCCCCAAGCTTTGCCACGAGCGCGGCCGAAACCTCACCGATATTCTCGAAAGCGCAGGTAATCATATGCCCGCTCTCATCCGACTGGGCGTCGTCGGCCCCGGCTTCGATCGCCGCTTCAAGGATGGCGTCGGCGGACCCCGCCGCCGGCTTGTAGAAAATCTCGCCGACACGATTGAACATGAAGGAGACGGAGCCGGTTTCGCCGAGATTGCCGCCATACTTCAGGAACAACGAGCGCACGGCGCTCGCCGTGCGGTTGCGATTGTCGGTCAGGGCTTCGGCTATGACGGCCACACCGCCCGGCCCGTAGCCCTCATAGCGGATCGATTCATAGGTCTCCGCATCGCCGCCCATCGCCTTCTTGATGGCACGCTCGATATTGTCCTTGGGCATGTTCTCGGCCCTGGCATTCTGAACCGCCAGCCGCAGGCGCGGATTCTTCTCGGGATCGGGCAAGCCGGACTTCGCAGCGACAGTCACCTCGCGGGCGAGCTTCGAGAACAGCCGCGAGCGGATCGCATCCTGCTTGCCCTTGCGATGCATGATGTTCTTGAATTGTGAATGGCCTGCCATGCCTCGTCCTCATCGCGTTTCGGGCCTTATAGACCCCTCTCGCCGCGCCCGCCAAGGGCGCCCGAGGCGTTTAACGGGACATTAAGCGCGTCCGGCCCAGTTTGCAGCCCGTGCGTGGTGGAGGGACCGAATGACGGCGACGCAGGGGCTGGTGGACGAAGTTTCTTTCGTGGCGGAAGGCATGGCGGGAACGGCGGCAGGTTCCGCCTTGCGACGAGTCAGTTCGCTCGCACGCTTTTCGCCCACGCGCGGCGCGGTCGAAGCGATCGCGACGCTGACCGAAATCGGCGGTCGCATCGAAACGGCACTTGCCGCCGGGGACCGTGCATTGGCGGTTGGCAAGCACGCCGAGTCAGTGAGCCGGCTTGATGAGGCGTTGATCCTGATGGACGAGATGGCCCGGCTTGCCTTGGCAGAGCCGGAAGGTGCATCGCACGACCGCATGCAGCGGGGCGCGCTGGGATGACCGAAGACGACGACCGCATCCAGATCCTCAAGAAGGAAGTCCTTCTCGACGAGTGGTCCGTCGTCACAAAATACACAATCGACTATCGCCGCGGCGATGGCCGCCATGAGACACAGATCAGGCAGGTGTATGATCGCGGCGATGGCGCGGCGCTCCTGCCCTACGATCCCGGACGCGGGCGCGTGCTTCTGGTTCGCCAGTTCCGCATGCCGGCCTGGGTCAACGGCAAAAACGGCATGCTCATCGAAGCATGCGCGGGTCTGCTGGACAGGCAGGACCCGGAAAGCTGCATCCGCAAGGAAGCTGAAGAGGAACTCGGCTATCGTATCGGCCGTCCGCGCCTCGTCTTCTCACCCTATACCAGCCCCGGCAGCGTCAGCGAGCGGCTCTACTGCTTTATAGCCGAGTACTCTCCCGCCGATCGCATCTCCCGTGGCGGCGGCTCCGAGCATGAGGGCGAAGACATCGAGGTCCTTGAGATAGACGCGAGAGAAGCACTCGGCATGATCGCCGATGGCCGCATCATCGACGCCAAGACCATCATGCTTCTCCAGTATGCGCGGCTTGAGAAGCTGATCTAATTCGTAATGCCTCTCAGCCGCTCGCTGCGGCGGCGCAAAAGTTCGACCGTTATCAGCAGCAGGGTCGAGAAGAGAATCAGTACTGTCGCCGCCGCAGTGATGGTCGGCGAGATCAGCTCGCGAATACCGGAGAACATCTGCTTCGGCAGAGTCCGTTGTTCAGGACTGGCCAGGAACAGCACAACGACCGATTCATCGAATGAAATAACGAATGCGAAAAGCGCACCTGAGATCATGCCGGGCAGGATCAACGGCAGGACCACCTTGAAGAACACCGTCATTGGTGGCGCGCCAAGGCTTGCGCCGGCGCGCATCAATGTCCGGTCGAAGCCGGACAATGTCGCCGTAACGGTGATCACGACGAAGGGCGTCGCCAGCGCGGTGTGCGCGAGCACAAGACCGGCCAGCGTTCCGGCCACATTGAGTCGCGAATAGAACAGAAACATCCCCACCGCGGCGATAATAAGTGGCACGATCATCGGCGAGATCAGTACGGCCATCAGCGCCGCCCGCCCCGGGATGTTGGTGCGGGCCAGGCCCAGCGCCGCCAGCGTACCGAGGAAAGTCGCAATACAGGTCGTCGCGAGAGCGACAATGATGCTCATGCGCAACGAGGCTTGCCAGCGACTGTTGAAGAAGAAGTCCTCATACCATTTCAGCGAATAGCCGGGCATGGGATAGCTGAAGAAGGACTCGGAATTGAACGACAGGGGCATGATCGCCAGGATGGGCGCGATGAGGAACAGCAGAACGAGGCCGACAAAGACCCGCAGACCGATATAGGTCACCTTCTCGCCGATGGTCATATATGCCGGAAATGTCATGCCGCTAACCCAGCTTCATCCGGTCGATGCCAATGAGCTTGTTGTAGACGAAGTATAGAATGAGAGTAGCGACAAGAAGGATCGTGCCGAAGGCACAGGCCTTGCCCCAGTTGTTCTCCTGGTTGATCGCCTGCGCGATGAAACCCGACACCATCTGGTCGGTGGGGCCGCCGACCAGCGCCGGCGTGATGTAGTAGCCGAGGCACAGGATAAAGGTGAGCAGGCACCCTGCAGCGACCCCTGGCAGGGTCTGCGGCATGTAGACTTTTACGAATGCGGTAAAGGGAGTTGCGCCAAGCGACTTCGCGGCCCGCATATAGGAAGGCGAAATCGTCTTCATCACGCTGTAAATGGGGAGCAGCGTGAACGGCAATTGAATATGCGTCATGGCAACGACGGTGCCGAAGCGCGAGAAGATGAGCTTCAGCGGCCCGTCGGTGAGACCGAGGCCCACCAGCGAATCATTCACGACGCCGTTGTCCTGGAGCAGGATGAACCACGCCGTCGTGCGCACCAAGAGCGACGTCCAGAACGGCAGCAGCACGAAGATCATGAGAATGCTCGCCGTACGCTGTGGCAGTGTCGCCAGCAGATAGGCAACAGGATAGCCGAGAATCAGCGTGAAGAAGGTCACGAGCGCGCTAATGCTGATCGTCCTGATCAGAATGTCCACATAGATCGCCCGGTCAGGAGACACCCTGACGATGGACCCGTCCACGTCCTGGCGCAGATCCAGCATGCTCAACAGGTAGAAGGGCGTGTAGCTGCCCGAACCCCGCTTGATCACCGCCCAGGTAGCGAGGTCGTTCCAGGCAGGATCTGCGCCGATGACCGCTTCCTTCCAGGGACCCTGCTCGACACCGTCGAGCTTGCGCCCCGTCGCTATCACTTTGGAGCGGATGCCGGACAATTCGTAATTCATGCGCTTGCCGAGCAGCGCTATGGTCTTGTCCTTGTGCGCCTGCTTGAGATCCCGCGCCAGCGCTTCGAAGGCGGGCTCGTCGGGAACCTCCTTGCCATCCCAAGTGGAAAGCGCCGCGACGGTGTTCGGCAAGGTGTTCTTGATGTCCGGATCGTGGATCGCGTTGAACAGCATCACCAGGATCGGCACAAGGAATGTGACGAGCACAAACAAAAAGAGCGGCGCGATGAGCGCAATTGCCTTGAGCCGCTCCCGCCTTTCCGCCTGGCGCAATCTGACGCGCAGCGGCGTTCCATCGACAGTACGTACTAGATCGCTGCCAGGCAGCGCTTCGGCAAGAGCCATCGCTATGTGCCACCCTCCGGAGAAAAGGGAGGGAGAATCATTCCCTCCCCTGCTGTCGTCAGCCTACTGAGCGAGCCAGGCGTTGAACCGCTCGCGCAACTCCTCGCCCTTGTCGGCCCAGAATTGCGGGTCGACGATGAGCGCCGTTTTCATGTTGTCCGGCGCCGTCGGCAGACTCGGCAGCACGTCCGGATTGATGTTGGGCACCGCATCCATGTTGGCCGGGCCATAGGAAATGTAGTTGGTCTGGTCAGCCTGCCGCTCCGGGCTCGAGGCGAACGCAACGAACTTATAGGCAGCGTCGAGCCTCGGCGTGCCTTTCGGGATCGCCCACCAGTCCCAGTCGAGACCCTGCTGGTCCCAGACGATCTGGAACGGCTTTTTGTCGTTTTTCACCGCCCCGTAGATGCGTCCGTTCCACGCCGAGACGATGACCGCCTGCCCGTCGGCGAGGATTTGCGGCGGCTGGGCGCCCGCCTCCCACCAGATCACATGCGGCTTGATCGTATCGAGTTTCTTGAAGGCGCGATCCACGCCTTCCGGCGTGTTGAGCACCTTGTATACATCGGCTTGCGGAACGCCGTCGGCGATCAGCGCCCATTCAAGATTGACGAAGGGATTCTTCTGCAAGGCGCGCTTGCCCGGAAACTTTTCGAGATCGAACAGGTCGGCGATCGTCGTCGGTCCCGGATTCAGCCTCGTCGTGTCATAGGCGATGATGGTAGAATAGACGATCGTCGGCACCGCGCAGTCCTGCAGATCGCCGCCGATGAACTTGGCGCGATCGAGGCCGAGCTTGCCCCAATCGATGGTTTCAAAGATGCCTTCCGCACAACCGGCGAGCGCCGTCTGCGTGTCCACGTCGACCGCGTCCCAAGTTACGTTGTTAGCTTCGACCATGGCGCGGATCTTGGCGATTTCGCCGTTATATTCCTCCTCGGTGATCTTGTGGCCCTCTTTCATATAGGGCTCGTAATAAGCCTTGCGCTGGCTCTCGGAATAGGCGCCGCCCCACGAAACGATGGTGAGATCGTCCGCCCAAGCCGAACTCGTCGGCGCGAAGGCAACGCCGGCCAGCAGCGCGGCTGTCAGCAGGCTTGAGAGTTTCTTCATTCATAACCTCCCTGCGGCCGAAGACCGGCCGGGTGTGATATTTTCAACCATGGAGGATGCAACATCAGCAGGCCCGCGCCACCGCGCAGGCAAAGACTCCCGAAGTCGACTCCTCCCCTTGGCGCCGGTGCCTTGGTGGTTCTGTCTCGCCAGCAGCGAGTGCCACCTCAAGCAGGGTTCCAACGCCTCATTGAGTATACTAACGGCGTGACGGGCCCCGCCACAAGCGCTTTTAGTCGCAGGGGGCTAGCGGCCCCCTACCAGAAGCGGGGTTCGGCGGGACTGAGCGTCCCGCCAATGCGGATCGGCCCGACATGTAGGGCCAGTCCGGTTGCGTCGTCGGTTTCCACCGCAAGTCCGCACACGCTTGCCGGCCCCTCTGCGGGCTTCAGCCGCTCGACCGGCAATTTGCGTATGAAGCGCGTCAGCGGCTCTTCCTTGGCCATTCCGATGACCGAATCATAATCGCCGCACATGCCCGCATCGCTGATATAGGCTGTGCCGCCCTTGAGGATCGCGTGATCGGCGGTCGGTACATGGGTATGGGTTCCGACCAGGACGCTCACCCGCCCGTCGACGTGGTGCGCCGCCGCCATTTTCTCCGACGTTGCCTCTGCGTGAAAATCGACGAGGATGGCGTCGCAGGCCTCGCCCAGACGGCAGGAATCCAATTCGCGCTGGAGCGCTGCGAAAGGATCGTCGAGTTGCGGCTCGATCATCACCCTCCCCATGACATTGATGACGAGCACGCGCTGGCCCCTGGACGTCGTGAAGAGTCCGGCACCGCGCCCGGGCACGCCTGCGGGATAATTGATCGGCCTCAGCAATTGCGGCTTGCGCTCGATGAAGACCAGGGCCTCGCGCTGATCGAAAGCATGATTGCCGAGTGTCACGACATCGGCACCGGCGTCGATGAGAGCATCGAATATGCTCTCGGTGATGCCGAAGCCATGCGCGGCATTCTCGCCATTCACTACGACGAGGTCGGGCCGGTAACGCTCCCTGAGGAGCGGCAGTTCGCGCTGGACCGCATCGCGTCCTGTGCGCCCGACGACATCGCCCAGGAAGATCAGCCGCACCTCAGCCGCGCTCCGTCCGGAAAGCGCCGCGCTCCGTCATGATCCAGTCGAGCGGTTCATCCCAGCTGCCATGCGGCACCTCGGCGATTTCCTGCCCGGAATAGGCGATGCCGATCGCGGTAATCGGCTTGAGGACCCGCAAGGCCGCGAGGGTCCGATCGTAATAGCCACCGCCATAACCGAGGCGGTATCCGCGCCGGTCGAAGGCGAGCATCGGCACCAGGAGGACGTCGGGATGAACTTC
>JAEUMG010000077.1 GCA_016793355.1 Hyphomicrobiales bacterium | reverse complement strand
CGCCCATATCCGCCATGGCAAAGCCGGCCAGTGCGGTGATGCCGGCGAAACCGGCGGCGCCGGCGATCAGTAGCATCGTCTTTTTCCTGCTCATCATTCCTTACTCCATTGCTTGCTTTGTCGAGAGTAAGACGCAGCCTGGGCGGCAAATCCGTCGCTATGACCCGGATTTCGGACCCTCATCCGCCTCACGCGCCGCTTCGGCCCGGAAGGTCACCAGCTCGCGGACAAGACCCGCCAAAGTTTCCTTGGTCTCGGCGCTTTGCGGGATCGGACGGCACACATCGGCGGCGGCAAGACCGATCCGCGACGTCAGGATACCATTAACGGTGCCTTCGCCGAAGCGAGCCGAAAGCCTGCCGACAAGACCCTTGCCGATCATATGCTGGACGAGCGAGTCGGAGAGCGCGAGGCTGCCGGTAACGGCAAGATGGCTGATTACCATGCGGGCGAGGCGCAGGGTCGAAAGCGTCGAAGGCCTGCCGCCATAAAGCGTCGCGATCTCGCGCAGCATGCGCAGGTTCTGCGCGGCGACGAATAGAATGTCGAGCACCGCGGCGGGCGTCAGCGTGGTCAGCATGGTGACGCGCCGCGCCGAGCGGGCGATGATCCGATGCGTCTCGAGATCGAGCGGTTTGAGGATTTCGCGATCGGCGAGCCTGACGCGGTCGGCAGGGTCGATCACCTGCGTGTCGAGTTCGGCCAGGGTCCTGAGACCGAGTGCGGTATCGGCGCGGCCCGCATAGAGCGATTTGATCGAGGAAATCGCGCGCTTTGCAGACTCTGGATCGTCGAAATTGAGTGCATGCGCCGCGTCGGCCTGGAGCCGTTCGATCTTTTCCAGCCGCATCAATCCCCAGATCTCGCGCGCGGCGATCGCCAGGGCCGCAAGGCCGGCGAGCGCGGCAAGGCCGCTTGCCGCCCAGCCGAGTGCGTTCGAGCGCGCGAAAAGGCTCTCGATGAGCTGCGAAATGCCGAGCCCCGCCCACATGACGATGAGCGCGCCGACGGCGGACAAGAGGATCGTACCCCAGCGGAATTTTCGTGACCGCGGCAAGGTCGCCATGGGCGGTACGACGGCGGGCGGCTGGATCACGTCCGGCGCAAATTCGATCGATGCGCGCGCCCGGCCGGACGAGGGCTTGATGCTCGCCTGCTGCTCCGCGTCGGTTTCGAGCGCAAAGCCGATCGGCTGGCGCGGGTGTTCGCTCATGCGAGGCGGTCTCCGATCAGAAAATCCAGCACGCGATCAAGGCGGATCTGCGGGAAGCCCTGCGGTCCCGGGATTGGCGGCCGGAATTTCACGAATTTGAGCGTCCCTTCGAGATTCTCCTTAAAGACCGCGGTCGGGTCGGCGGGGAGATCGCCCGGGAATATCGCCGCTTCCGTCTTGCCATCGAAAGCGAGCTTGCCGATCGTCTCGCCGGCCTCCGGTATCCCGGCGATGCAGGGCAGGATCTCGCCTCTCTGCTTCACGGTCGCTTCCCGTGTCGCGCGGATGGCGGCAAGCGCGGCAACGCCCAGATCGGCGCCGGCAAATTGGGCGCGCGCCATGGCCTCGGTCACGATCTCCTTGACGATCGCTTCGAGGCGGTCGTGACTAGTGTGATGCAGGAGATCGGCCTTGGTGGCGGCGAACATGATGCGTTCGATGCGCCGGCCGAAGAGGATCGAGCTCCAGCTGTTCTGGCCTTGACGGAAACAGGAGAGTACCGCTTCGAGCGCGTTGCGCAGGTCCTCGACCGCGGGCCTGCCGGCATTCAGGGCCGCGAGTGCGTCGACAAGCACGATCTGCCGGTCGAGGCGCGCGAAATGGCCGAAGAAGAACGGCCGCACCACTTTCGACACATAGGCACTGTAGCGGCGCTCCATGAGGGCGGCGAGCGAGCCGCTTGCAATGGCGGCGCCCGGCGGAAGATCGAGCGGCGCGAAGGTGAGCAGCGGCGATCCGGCGAGATCGCCCGGCATCAGGAACCGCCCCGGCGGCAGCATGGAAAGCGAGACGTCGCTGCGCCGGCCGCGGGCGAGATAGTCGGTGAACAGCCGCGCGGCGATCAGGGCCTGCTGCTCGTCGGCGGGCGCATCCGGATCGAGCGTCGCCAGATGTGCCTGCCAGTCGGCGGCGATGTCGCTGCGCGGCGGCTTGCGGCTCGCCGCGATCGTCATGCGCGACCAGGTTCCGTAGCCGGTGCGCAGCAACGGCAGATCGAGCAGCCACTCGCCGGGGTAGTCGACGATATCGAGGTGCAGCCGCCCGGAGCCGAAATTGCGCGCGATCAGGCCGCGCGGACTGTAATCGATGGTGAGACGCAGCTGGCTGATCTGACGGGTGCCTTCCGGCCAGTGACGGCCCTCGCCGGTAAGAGCGGCAACGTGATCTTCATAGGCGAAGCGCGGCAGATCGTCATCGGGCTGCGGTTCGAGATAGGTCCTGAGGATGCGCCCGCCCGCCATGGCCTCGAAGACCGGCAGGCGCGTGCCGTTGAGCAGCGCGTGGACGAGGGCGGTGATGAACACGGTCTTGCCGGCGCGCGCGAGGCCGGTGACGCCGAGACGCAGGACGGGGCTGACGAGGCCGGTGGCGAAATCGCGCATGCCGCCGGTTGCGATCCGCCCGCCATCGATAATGTCGGAAAACTTCACAATCTGACTTCCGTGGACCGCCCGATAGTTGGGGCGGGGAGATCGAATTGGCAAGTCGGGAATGCCGTTACGGCGTTTTCCGGGGCTATTTCGCTTCGACCTCGAGATCGGCGGGGCGGGTGAAGCTCACGAGCTCGCCGGCGCCTTCGGCGACGTCCGACCACTTCGTCCCCGGAAATTCGATCACGCTCAGGGCGCCGGTCGGGTATTTCTGCTCGAGGCGTTTGACGAGCTTCGGATCGCCCTTGCGGATGAGCCGCACGGCGAGGCGCTCCATCGATGGATTGTGGCCGACGATCATGAGCGGGGTCGCTCCATTGGCCATGTTGCGCGCGACTTCAAGCAGACGGCCGCCATTGCCGAAGTCGTAGATGCCTTCATCGATGATGACGCGCGGCGCGGTGCGCAGTTCTTCGGCGACGAATTTCCAGGTCTCGCGGGCGCGGCGCGCCGGCGAGCACAAGACCAGTTCCGGCGAAAGCTTCGACTGGCGCATGAAGCGGCCGATCGCGGCGGCGGCGCGGAGTCCGCGCGCATTCAGCGGACGGTCGAGATCGTCGAGTCCGGGATCGGTCCAGCTCGACTTGGCATGGCGCAGAAGAAACAGCTTAAGCATGTTGAGAACGGGCTCGCGAGCAAATCAGGTGATGACGCCAGTCCGCTCCTGTTGAACCCAAAACTTGAAACAAGTGTGACGCAGGCACGCGTGCACTGCAGCAAATCGCCGGTCAGGAGGCCGGCATCGCCATTCGCTCAGGCCGGGATTGGGTTTCGCGCCCGATGGCGCGCAGATCGAAGGGCGTCGACTGATAGACCTCGTTGATCCAGTTGCCGAACAGCAGATGCGCGTGGCTGCGCCAGCGATTCTCCGGCGGGGCGTTGGGGTTGTCTTCCGGAAAGTAGTTGCGGGGCAGGGCGATCGGCTTTCCCGCTTTCGTGTCGCGCCAGTATTCCTCGGCAAGCGTCGAGGTGTCGTATTCGATGTGATTGAACATGTTGAGCGAGCGATGGGCGCGATCCTCGACAAGGCAAAGGCCTGCCTCGTCCGACTCCATGAGGATCTCGAGATCGCGCTGGCCGGCGAAATCGGCCCGGCGCACCTCGGTCCAGCGCGACACGGGTATGGAGAAATCATCGGAGAAGCCGCGCAGGATCGGCGAAGACGGATTGAGGTTGCGATGCCGGAACACGCCGAACGCCTTGGCGGGCAGGGCGTATTTGGGAATGCCGCGGAAGTGGTAGAGGCCGGCCTGGGCGCCCCAGCAGATGTTGAAGGTCGAATGCACATGGCTCTGCGTCCAGTCGTAGATGCGGCGCAGTTCGTCCCAATAGGTCACGTCCTCGAATTCGAGCAGTTCGACCGGCGCGCCGGTCACGATCAGCCCGTCGAACTTCTCCTGCCGGACGGCTTCCCAGTCGCGGTAGAAGGCGATCATGTGGTCGGCCGGGGTGTTTTTCGGCGTGTGCTTGGTGATCTTGATCAGGACGAGTTCCACCTGAAGCGGCGTCGCGCCGATGAGGCGGGCGAACTGCGTCTCGGTCCTGATCTTGTTGGGCATCAGATTGAGGAGGCCGATGCGCAGCGGCCGGATATCCTGGCGCGCGGCGGTCGCCTCGGTCATGATCATCACGCCTTCGCGCTCGAGCGTCGTGCGGGCGGGAAGATCGTTCGGGATTCTGATGGGCATTGGCTTCGCTCTTTACTGGTGCCGCTCGATCGCCTGCGAGACGAGATTCAGGAAGGCCTGCTCGCTGTCGATCCGGGGTATGTCTTCCATCTTCACGCTGTAGCCGAAATTGCGCGCGATCGCCTGGTAGAGCGGAATGCGGTGATGCAGCAGCTGCTCGAAGCCCCAGACCGCGAAGTCGTCGGGATCGACGCTGTCGGGATCGGAAATCCGGTTGCGCTCGAGATATTCCGCCCATTTGGCTTCGAGAAACTGCGGCTGGTAGTACATGGGCTTCGGATTCTGGCGGAAGCGCTCGACCAGCATGCGCGTATGCGCCGGATTGCCCTCGATATAGAGCATGAGCGTGTGATCGGCGAGGCCGCGCAGGACCGGATCGTCGGGATCGTCGGGATCGACGACCTCGCAAAGGCTGCCGCCTGAATCGCAGACGAAATTCCGATACTGGTAGATGTCGCGCGATTTCTCGATGAATTCGGCCACGTCGTGCAGGGCGCCGATTTCGGCTTCGCGATGCTGGTTCTGCCGGTGCCTGTATTCGGCAAAGGGGATGCCGCCCTTGGCGGGGTCGCCGGGCTTGCCCAGATAGGTCGAAAGCGGGCTCAGATTCTCGAAGGTGATGTTGGAGCAGATATAGATCGAATCCGAAAGCAGGAGCTGCCGCAGGAACGGCACTTTCATCGCCTCGCGCTTGAAATTGTCGACGATATGCTCGCCCATGTAGCGCGTGCCGATTCGGTAATCGACCGAATACTGGAACCAGTCGCCGCGCTGCAGCAGGCGGGCAAGCGTCGTCTTGCCGACTCCGGACATGCCGAAGATGGTCACGGCCTTGGACGGCCAGGCGAGGAACTCTTTGCCGGAGGCGAAACGCATGGGCGGGTTCAATAGCCGAAGGCGGCGAGGAGAAGCAACATTCGCGCCTCGTACCGTCTTCCCGTCCTTCGCGGAGAAGACGATGCGGGAGGGGCGAGAAAAATTTCTGCAGAATACGGGATCGGGGACTGGACAAAGTTCCTTTTGTGTTCTATAGGGTCGCCATGGACAGGGCCTCAGCCATCGAACACCAGCGCCTGCCGCTCATCGGCCATGTCATGGCGCTCTTCGCCATGATCGGCCTCGTCGAGGGCGGGACCGTCGAGCGGGTGCCGAAGCCGCTCCACCGTGCGGTCTTGCG
>JAEUMG010000058.1 GCA_016793355.1 Hyphomicrobiales bacterium | reverse complement strand
CGCGCGCATTCGACCGCCTTCACGGCCGGGATAGGCAATCCGGTTATCGCGACCGCCGAGCTTGGCGGCGCATTGATCGTGTCGCTGGTGGCTCTGGCCGCACCCTTCATCGCGCTGGCGCTCGTGGTATTGTTCTGCTTGCTGGCGGTGCGCTTCGTCAGGAAGCTCGCAAGCCGCGATACCGTCCCGAAGAGTTAGCGCGATTCTTTCGACAGACGTAGCCGGGCCAGCGGAATGGCGCACGGCTCCGGATGCCCTGCAAGGCGCGCCGCCATACGCACTTCTGTATCATCGAGAAAAGCGCTCACGCGCACAGCATTCTTCGCATCATCGAGCGCCAGCGCCATGGTTGGGAAAACGGAAGCGCGCGAAAATGCCGCCCAGCGCGCGCCATAGGCTGCGGCGTCCCTGTCCTGTTCATATTGCTCCCAGATGCGATCCTCGCCCAGGAAGATGTCGAGCTGTTTGATCGAAAGCCCGGCGAAATGCCGGTTTGCGCCGAAAGGCGCCAATAGCTGCGCGCGACCGCGTCCGACGGTCGGGATCGCCATACGGATTAACTCGGCATCGCTCAGCTTGCCTTCGGCCACGAGGTCGATCAGCGCGCCATACATGGCGGCAAGCACCGCGCGGTAGCCGAAATCGCCGTCATCGGTCAGCGCCATGGTGAGAACCACCAATTGGCCGCCGGCGCGCAATTCGTGGGCGCGGTGGGTGAGGAAGGTGCGCCAATCCGCATCGGCCTGTGCTTCATAGGCAGTGCGGGCGGCTGAGTCACTGCTACAGGCAACCTGGACGTGATCGGGGATCGGCTCCGGAATGCGGCTGAGCCATTGCACGGCCCAGGAGGTCCAGCCGAGCGTGACACTCTCGGACGGTAGTATTTGATCGTAGAAACTGCGTCCGACGGCGGACGGAAAGACGGCAGCATTGCCGCGGGCATAGCTCTCGGGATCATTGGCGAGCGTCAGGAAAAGCGCGTTGAAATCGCTGTCGGGAAGATCGGTGTGGACGACCGAGATGGCGCGCTCCGCGCCCACGCGCTGCCGCAAAACGGCAATCGCCGCCGCCATGGGTACCAGCGAATTATGCCCCTCCGAGGCACCATAATCGGCAATTGCGATCGGCGCGGGTGCGGCGGCGAGCGAGCAGACGCGCGCTGCCTCTTTGAAATACGGGATAGCCGCCGCAAACCCAGCCGCCTGAACGCGCGAATTGCGGTTATAGGCACCACGCCCCTCCATGGGCGCGGGCGCATTATGCGTGCTGGTTGCGATCATGAGCCCCTCGCCGCCTTTAGTGAGTCTGGAAGGACGCTCGCCAGGTAATCCAGTTCGGAGGCAGGGCCGGCGCTAATGCGGATGCAGCGATCAAGCGGTGGCACGCCCGGCATGCGCACAAATACGTCGCGCCTTGCGAGTTCCTCCAGGACACGGCGGGCGAAGGCGCCGTCACGGCCGCAATCGATCGTGACAAAATTGGTGGCAGAAGGGAGAGGTTTGAGCCCATTGTCGCGGGCGATGGCCGATAGGCGTTCTCGGGCTTCTTTCACCTTACCGATGACTTCATGCAAGTAGCGCTGATCGGCAAGCGCTGCGACGGCTGCTCCCTGCGCCAATTTATTGACGCCGAAATGATTTCGCACCTTGTCGAAGCTCTTGATTACGTCTTTCTCGCCCACCGCATAGGCGACACGCAGCCCGGCAAGACCATAAGCCTTGGAGAAGGTGCGGAAGCGGATGACGCGCGGATCCGACACATCGAGCGGCGGCAAGGTGCCCTCCGGCGCGAATTCGCCATAGGCTTCGTCGAGGCAGAGCACGGCACCGTCGGGCAGGCCGCTTATCAGGCGTGTGACGTCCGCAGCCGGCCACCATGACCCCATGGGATTGTCGGGATTGGCGAAGAAAACCAGCCGTGCCTTTTCGCGCCGCGCAAGATCGGCAAGCGCCTGGGGATCCTCTCGGTCATTCGCATAGGGGACGGTGACGAGCCGGCCGCCATAGCCGGCGACATGGAAATTAAAGGTCGGGTACGCGCCCTGCGAGGTCGCGACGGCGATGCCGGGTTCGACGAACATGCGCACGGTATAGCCGAAGAGCCCGTCGATCCCCTCTCCCACAACGACATTCTCGGGCGCGACGCCCAAGTGTGCGGCAATGGCCTGCTTCAGGTCATGGTTTTCGGGATCGCAATATTTCCAGCTTTGCGCGGCTGCGGCGGCCATTGCCGCAACGACGGACGGCGCCGGGCCGAAGCCATTTTCATTGGCGCCAAGCCGGGCCCGGAACGGCCCGCCGCGCCGGCGTTCGAGCGTCTCGGGCCCGACAAAGGGGACGCTCGACGGCAGCGAGCGTACCAAGGGTGTTACCGGCAGGTCGTTCAAGCGATCATTTTCCAAAGTTGCAATTGGCTCTATGGCAGGCGGCATGCACAGCCGCAATCGCCGCCTCGAACCAGTGCCATGCCGCCGTTGTCTGCGCGACCTCTACGAGATAGGCGCGGCGGGTGAAGTGCGGGGCATTCGCGACCTGATGGAGGCGACCGGTCTCAAGCAATGTTTTCGCGTGGCGCCTCGTGATGTATCCCGAACCGCCCAGGCGCAGCATATGGTCGGTCGCCCATTGCGACGATGCGATGGTGAGAGCCGATGTCGTGTCGCCGGGATAAGCGGCAGCGTGAAGCCGGCGAAACTCGTCGCCGTGATCGACATAGACATAGGAAGGACCGAGGTCGGGTTCCAGCATCGGCTTGTCCGAGACGAGAATGAGCTCGTCATCGAAAAGCGTGCGGTTTGCGAAATTTCCTCCCGTTTGCGGCGCATAGCAGAAGGCGACATCGATGAGACCGATCGACAGCCAGCGATCGAGCTGGCGCTGTTCGCCCGGCCAGATGGCGAGCGCGACGCCCGGCGCTTCGGCGCGAACGAATTCCAGGAATGCGCGACCCGCATCGTCCCAGAGGTCAAAATCGAGCCCGAGATTGCAGACGCCCAAGAAGCCCTTGGGCAGTGAGACCTCGTAACGCGCCTGGCGCCAGAGCTGCACCATGAGTTCGGCATAGCGCTTGAACTTGAAGCCCGGCGAGGTGAGTTCTGCGCCCGACTTGTTGCGGTGAAGGAGCTTCTGGCCGATCTCGTCTTCGAGCGCGTTGATGCGCGCGGTGACGGTCGATTGCGTCACGTTCAGACGCCGCGATGCGGCGATGAGGCTGCCGGCCTCGACGACGGCAAGGAAAGTCTTAAGTCCTTCGAGGTTCATTGGCTTAGTTCGGTATTCTCGAACATAATTAGCAATAACATTCGTTTTTCAAACACTTAAAATTCTGACACGGTGCTTTCGAACGATCAAACCCCCCGATCCCAGATCAGCATGGCCGCCCTTAAGGCGGGCATGGAGGATGTAGAGGCTGCAACGAGTCGGAACTCCGATGGAATTCAATCACTTCCTGTCCGCCTACTATCCCGACACAAATTATGGCGGCGACCGGCTCTATGCCGACATGATCGCGCAAGCGAAGCATGCCGATCGGCTTGGTTATCGTGGCGTCACGATCCCCGAGCATCACCTGATCAACATTTTGCTCGTGCCCGATCCTTTGCAGATGGCGGTAAAGGTTGCCTCTGTCACCCGCAATCTGGAGATAGTCACCTCGGTTTGCGTGCTGCCGCTTCACGACATGCGGGTCTTTGCGGGAAGCGCCATCCAGGCCGACATCCTTTGTGAAGGGCGCCTGATCCTCGGCGTCGGGCGCGGCGCATTTGCCTATGAAATGGCGCGTATGGGCAAACCAATCGAGGAATCGCGCGAGCGCTTCGATGAATCGCTCGATGTACTGATGGCGCTGTTCACCCGCGAAGAAGTCTCCTGGAAGGGCAAGTACTATAATTTCGAGCCGATCACCGTCATGCCGCGGCCGGTCACCAAGCCGATGCCGCAGATCATGATGGCGGCACTGATACCGGAAGCGATCGAGGCTTCGGTCAAGCGCGGGTTCCATATCCAGACCACGCCGCTCAACGCCACGGTCGAGAAGATGAAGGAACAAGTCGATGCCTTCATGCGCGGCAAGCAGTCGCTCGGCGCCGCCGGCAAGCATCTGCGCCTGGCGCTGTCGCGCGTCTGCTGCGTCGCCAAGTCGGAAGCGGATGCGCGTGCCAAGCTCGGACTCGCCTATGATTATTATGGCCGGTTCCATAATGTCTTCACCGGACCCGGCATCGTCGAAAATGGGGCCATCCGGCATCTGCCGCTCAAGCAAACTATGGAGGAGTTCAAACAGAGCATCATCATCTGCCAGGCGGCCGAGATGATCGATCGCCTCGGCCTTTATCACGAGCTCGGTGTCAATGACTTCATCATGAATGTCAATATCGGGCATTCAAACGATGAGGCGCTGGAGTGCATGGAGAGATTTGGTTCGGATGTGCTGCCGCACTTCGTGCCGAAGCAAAAGGTCGCCTAGTTTGGGGAGAACAGCGTGCCGGTCATCAGGGTAGAAATGTTCAAGGGTCGCTCGCGCGACCAGAAGCGCGCACTCGTCAAGGAATTGACGGACGGGTTCCTGCGCGCCTGCGGCGGGAAACCGGAAAGCGTCACGGTGGTGATCGCCGATGTCGACAAGGAAGACTGGGGCACCGCCGGCGAATTGATGGCCG
>JAEUMG010000044.1 GCA_016793355.1 Hyphomicrobiales bacterium | reverse complement strand
TTCCTCGCCGCGATGTGAATAAGGTTCGCTGCCGCTTTCGGCGCCGGGCGGCAACTCGCACAGGATGAGCTCGAGCCCGCGGCTCAGATTGGGCGAGAGCAGGGAATCTTTGACGCCGCCATTGAAGGACAAGGCCCGTCGATGCTCTTGCCGTACGATATAGTCACGCTCATAGGCGCTCGCCGGATCGGCGGGGAGGAAAAACCAGCTTATGGTGACATCGAGCGCGCAGCTGATCGCATGAAGAGACTTGACCGACGGGCTCGACACGCCGCGTTCGATCTGGCTTAGATGGCCGACGGAGAGCCCGCTGGCGCGGGCCAGTTCGGCCAGCGTCTTGTTCTTGGCGATGCGCAAGTCGCGCACGGCATTCCCAACGAAATCGTGATTGGCCGCTGCGTCGGTTCCTCCGACTTCGGCCGCCCATACTGCCCTTTCGGCCATGGCGTCTCCCTGGCGCCAGTATGGACACGCAGGTGAAAAAAGCAAAGCCGATTTTCACCCAGGCCTGGCAGCCTGGGCAAACCGGGAAACCGCCGCGCAGATGGCGGCAAAGCTCTCTGCCGCCCGGCGCGACGTGGTCCGCGCCCTCAGATAGCCATGGACGAGGTCAGGCTCGTTGCGATGTTCCGCTGCGACGCCGGCTTTCGTGAGCAGGGCCGCATAATCCGACCCGTCGTCGCGCAAGGGATCGATGTCGGCTGTGACAATGAAAGCCGGGGCGAGTCCTGAGAAACTACCTGCGAGCAATGGCGATATTTCGGGATCGATGACCTGGGCGCGCTCGACGCCGCCGCTTCTTACCTTGGCATAATGGAGGCATTCGGCACGGGTGAGCAACGGCGCTTCGGCATTTTCGAGATAGGAGCCCTTGTTGGCATCGCCGCCGAGGCCTGGATAGATGAGGATCTGACCCACCGGTTGCCTGTGACCATGGGCTTTGCAACGCAGACACAAGGCAGCGGCGAGGTTTCCCCCGGCGCTGTCTCCGGCGACAATCAGGCGAGGATAGTGCTCGCCGAGTCCGAGATACGCGGCCTCGGCATCGTCGAGTTGGGCCGGGTGCAAATGCTCCGGCGCAAGGCGATAGTCAATCGACACGACATCGATGCCTGTTGTCGCAGCCATTTCGGCACAGACATCGTCGTGGCTGTCGAGCCCGCCAAGGACGAAGCCCCCGCCGTGCAGATAGAGGACCGCTACATCTGGATGTGCATGTTGGGCAGACCGGTAGCGGCGCGCCGGGACCATGCGGGCGGGCTCGCTTGCGGCGATGGTGAAATCTTCGGTCGCGACCGAGACAGGCCGAGGCGCGCGGAACGCGGCGGCATAGCGATCATAAAGCGCGCGGTTCTGCGCCGTCGAATAACCGAAACTATCGGCCGGATAGAAGGCCAGAGTTTTCTCGATGAACGCGATCACGTCCGGATCACTCGGCATCGGATACGCCACGACACACTCCTCGAAAGGCGTGGCCGGAACCGGTTCGGTTCCGGCCGCGGTGCGACTAGCTCGTCAGGCTCGCTTTATGACCTTGACGATGACCAACACGATGATTGCGCCGATCGCCGAGGCAAGAATTGAACCAATCCAGCCGCCTCCCAACGATATGTTGAGAGTGGGAAAAAGCAAGCTGGCGACGATCGCGCCGATGATGCCGACGACGATATCGCCAATCAGGCCAAAGCCCCCGCCCTTGACGACCACGCCGGCCAGCCAGCCGGCTATGGCGCCGATGATCAGCGCAACAATTAAACCTTCAAGTCCCATTTGTCCCTCCAGTTTCCCGCCGCGCCCGCCCAGCCCAATCGGGGCGAATTCGCAGCGCCAGGAACATTATGCCCAATCGCCGATTCGGTCACGTCGACCGGTGTTTGCGCAGGAAGGCGAGGACAGGGGGTGCAACCCGGTCGGCGGCTTCGAGCAGAATGGCATGGCGCAGAACCGGGAGGATCACCAGTTCGGATCGGGGAAGCCGCGATACGATGAACCGGTTGAGGCGCGGGTTGCAGCCTCCGTCATTCTCCCCAGTCAGCACCAGAGCGGGCTTGTCCACCTCATGCAGCCACGGCGCCATTTCTGTCTCGGCATAGATGTCGAAAACGCTCAGGAATACCTCTGGATCGGTGTCGATCACCTGCTTCATGCGCCGCGCGATGACCTTCGGCCTGGCTTGTGCGAATTCCGGCGTGAACCACCGGTCTTTCAGGGTCTCCAGCACCGGTGCGATACCCTTCTGCCGCATTGCGGCGACGACACCCTTGACCTTCGCGCTGTCGTCGGCCGTCCGTCCCGCCGCGGTCGAAAGCAGACCGAGCGAGATCACCCGCTCGGGAAATTTCCGCGCATAGGCAGGCCCGATCATGCCGCCCAGCGAATGCCCCATGAAATGCGCCCGCTCGATACCCAGTTCGGCACGAAGCGCTTCGAGATCCTCGACAAGATCATCGAGCGAGTAGGGCGGCCGCGGTATCGGCGATTTGCCATGTCCGCGCAGGTCGTAGCCGATGCAGCGGAATTCGCCTTTGAGGTGTTCGATGAGACCGTCCCAGGAATGGCGTGAGGCACCGATGCCGTGGATCAGGAAAAGCGGAGGTCCATCACCTTCGACCGAGAAGGCGGAGCGGATCGGTGTCGGCATCATCTACTTGTCCGGATATTTGTCGGCCATCAATTCGCCGGCGGTGCCCCAGTCTTCCTTGTCGACATCGGCGATCACCACCGTGACGCTTTCCGGTTTCCCGCCGCAGGCGCGCAGGAACCCGTCCGTCAATTCCTTGACGAGTGCGCGCTTCTGGTCGCGCG
>JAEUMG010000334.1 GCA_016793355.1 Hyphomicrobiales bacterium | reverse complement strand
GCATCAGGCGCCGAAGCGCGGTTCCGGCACGCCCTTGATCCCAAGATCGTGTATGGCGAAGAGGCTGCCGCGTAGCACGCCATCGCCGGGAAAGCGCGGCAGGGGCGGCTTTGCCATGGAGGTCACGTAAAGAATGTCGAGCTTCGGGCCGCCGAAATTTACGGAGGTGACCTTCTTCACCGGCATGTCAATGACCTTGTCCACCTTGCCATCCGGTGCGTAGCGGATGAGCTTGCCGTCATAGACCTGCGCGTTCCAGAGGTAGCCTTCCGAATCGACGGTCGAGCCGTCGGCCGCACCACCCGTCGAGGTGTCGAGCTTGACGAAAGTGCGGCGGTTCTTCACCGAGCCCGTGTCGATGTCGTAGTCATAGGCCCAGATTTCGCCCGACCAGCTGTCGGCGAAGTAGAAAATCCTGTCGTCGGGACTCCAGCACGGACCGTTCGAGACAATGATGTTGGAATCGAGCTTCGTCACCTTGAAGTCGGGATCGAGTCGATACAAGGCGCCGTTCGGACCTTCCTCCATCGTGTCCATGGAGCCTGCGATAAAGCGGCCGCGGCGATCGACCTTGCCGTCATTGATGCGGTTGTTCGGCTTGTCGGGCTCGGGATCGTGGATCAGCGTGCAGTCGCCGGTCTTGAAGTCGAGCGCGTGGAAGCCATTGGCGAGCGAACAGATGGCGCCATTGCCGTCCTTGCGGATGGCGATCGAGCCGATCTTGGCGGGAACGTCCCAGGCGCGAACCTCGCGTCCGTCATGGGTGGCGCGATAGACGACGCCGCCGAAACTGTCGATCCAGAAGAGGCGTTCGAGACCAACATCCCACAGGGGGCCCTCGCCGAGGATCGTCTTGACGTCGACGACTACTTCAATCCGCATCGGTGTGTCTCCTCTAGCCTCTGAATCTCGGTTCCGGGATGCCTTTCACCTCGAGGCCATAGATTGCGAAAGTCATGCCGGCCTCGCGCTCCTTGTGGTACTCGCCCTCATAGGGCCGCGCCATCGAAGTGACATAGGCCACATCGAGATTGGCGCCACCGAAGATGACGCTCGTGACCGAAAATGCGGGCAAGCCGACGATGCGGTCGACAACGCCATTGGGATCGAAGCGCACCAGACGCGAGGCATAGACCGCGACGCTCCACACATAGCCTTCGGAGTCCACGGTGGCACCGTCCGGGAATCCGCCAATCTTGTCGAAGGTCGCGAAGGTGCGGCGCGAACGGACATTGCCGGTTTCGGTATCGTAGTCATAGGCCCAGATGGCGCGGGTATAGCTGTCGGTGAAGTAGAAGGTCTTGCCGTCAGGGCTCCAGCACGGGCCGTTGGAGCAGACGATATCGGTATCGAGCGTGTGGACAGAGAGATCGGGATCGAGCCGGAAGAGCTTGCCGACGGGATGGGTCTCGTGGAAATCCATCGAACCTGCGACGAAGCGGCCCTGGCGATCGACCTTGCCGTCATTCATGCGCGGTCGCAGTTCGCCCGGATGAGTCTCGTTGATGCGCTTTACTTCGCCGGTGTCGAAATCGAGAAAGTGGAAGCCCGAGCGCAATGACACGACGGCGCCGCCCTTCTCGCGCAAGGCGAGCGAGCCGATGGGTTCGGGCATGGTCCAGCTCTTAGCGTCGCCGCCCTTGGCGTCGGCGCGATGAACCGTTGGGCCATATGAGTCGATCCAGTAGAGCCGCTGTTCCTTGACGTCCCAGAGCGGGCCTTCGCCAAGGGCTTCCTTGCGGTCGCTGAAAACTTCGATCCTCAACATCAGAATGCCACCGCGCTGCCGCCCTTGAGTTCGAGAATCTCGCGCGCGTCATTTGGGCCGGCGACTTCGAGGCCCAGGCCTTCGACGATCTGGCGCGCCTTCCTGACCTGATCGGCATTGGTTTTCGCCAATTGGCCGGGGCCGAGCCAGAGCGAATCTTCAAGGCCAACGCGGATGTTGCCGCCCATGGCGGCCGAGAGTGTGGCGATCGGCATTTGGTTGCGGCCGGCACCCAAAACCGACCAGCGATAATTATTGCCGAAGAGCCGGTCGGCGGTGCGCTTCATATGCGCCACGTCCTCGGGATGCGGACCGATGCCGCCCAGGATTCCGAAGACGCTCTGGACGAAGAAGGGCGGCTTGACGATGCCGCGATCGGCAAAATGGGCGAGCGTATAGAGATGGCCGATGTCGTAGCACTCGATTTCGAAGCGCGTGCCGTTCTCGGCGCAGGTGGTGAGGATATATTCGATATCCTTGAACGTGTTCTTGAAGATGCGCTCGCGCGAGCCCTCGAGGTATGGCCGCTCCCATTCGTACTTGAAAGTCTTGAAACGCTCGAGCATCGGATAGAGCCCGAAATTCATCGAACCCATATTGAGCGAGGCGACTTCCGGCTTGAAGGTGGCGGCCGGGCGCACGCGATCCTCGATCGTCATGGTTGCGGCACCGCCGGTCGTGATGTTCACGACGACATCGGAGCGCTGCTTGATGACTCGCAGGAATGGCGCGAAGGCTTCAGGCGTCTGGTCGGGCCGCCCGTCTCTGGGATCGCGGGCGTGAAGATGGACGATGGCCGCACCGGCTTCCGCCGCGCCGATCGCGGCATCGGCGATCTCCTCGGCGGTGATCGGCAGATGCGGCGACATTGACGGAGTGTGAATGGAGCCCGTCACCGCGCAGGTGATGATGACTTTGCGTGTCTTGGCCATGATGCCCTCTTACGATCCGATATCCCTGGCTGCTTTCCGCTTATGGGCGATCAGCGCCATCAGGCGGCGGTCGCGCCACCGCGCCCGTTCGCCCAAATCCTTCTCGGCCAGCCTTTCGCGGCGGTCGCGCTCGACGGTTTCGAGCACTTTGCCGGCCCAGTCGACGCGGCGCTGCATGCTGGGAAACAGTCTCTCATAGATTTGCTGATAGCGCCGCACATAATCGCCGACACCGCCCGGCGCATTGAGGTCTATGGTCTCGAACGGCCCCATGAAGGACCAGCGCAAGGCGAGGCCCTCGCGCAGGCCGATATCGATGTCTTCGACGCTCGCATAGCCGTCGGCCACCATGCGGAAGGCTTCTTCGAGGAGCGCCCCTTGCATGCGGTTCATGACGAAGCCGTCGATCTCGCGCTTCATCACGATGGGCGCCTGACCCGCTCTCCTCATGAAATCGGCGGTGCGGGTCACGATGTCCGGATCGGTCCAGGGCGACGGCACGACTTCGACGGCCGGTATGAGATAGGGTGGGTTGATCGGATGCACGACGAGGCATCGTCTGGCGCCCGGCAGGCTCTTGAAGATGTGCGAGGGCAACAAGGCCGATGTCGAGCTCGCCAGCACGGTCTCAGGCGGTGCCGCGGCATCGAGTTCGGCATAGAGGGCTCTTTTGATCGCAAGGTCTTCCGGCGCGTTTTCCTGGGCATGCACGGCATCGGCGAGCGCGGCTTTGAGCGCCGTCGCTTTCGAGATGCGCGATCGGACTGCTACCGGCGTTTGACCATTCAGCAGATCATTGGAATTGAGATCGTCGAGGACGGAATCGATGAAACTCATCGCCCGATCGGCGGCGGCCGGATCCCGATCGTAGAGCGCAACATCATAGCCGCCGCGCGCAAAGGTAATCGCCCAGGCCCTGCCGACCAATCCTGTGCCGATGACTGCAACCTTGCTCATGCGCTTTTCCGATCAGAGAGCTTCGACATTGCCGTCGACGCCAAGCGACTGGCCGGAAATGTTCCTGCCCGCCGGGGACAAGAGAAACAGCACCATGTCGGCCACATCCTGCGGGCTCACCATGCGGCGAAGCGACACTTTTTCGAGATAGCGGCTCTCCATCTCTTCATAGGAGATGCCGATCTGCGCGGCCCGGTCGCGGATGACACCGGTCATGCGCGGGCCTTCGACGATACCGGGCAGGATCGCGTTGACGCGGATATTGTCGGGGCCGATTTCCTTGGCGAGACTCTGGGTGAAGCCGATGATGCCCCATTTGGCCGATGAATAGGGGGTGCGGAAGGCATAGCCGAAGCGGCCGGCCGCCGAAGACATGTTCACGATGGCGCCGCCGCCCGCCTGGCGGATCATCGGCACGGCATGATGGGCGCAGAGGAACTGGCCGGTGAGGCAGACCTCGATGCAACGGCGCCATTGCGCGGGCGTGATGTCCTCGACGCGGCCGGTCGGCCCGGCAATGCCGGCATTGTTGATCAAGGCATCGAGACCACCGAGTGCCCTTCCGGCGCTCTCGAACAGTGCCGCTACGTCTTCGTCAGCGGCGACATCGGCCTTCACGGCGTGGGCCTTCGGATGCGCCTTCCGGAAGTCGGCCAGGAATTCATCCGAGACATCGCAGATCGCGACCTGGGCACCATTGGCGATGAGCGTGTCGGCGATGGCGCGGCCGATGCCGGATGCCCCGGCCGTGACGATGACGCGCTGGCCTTCAATGGGTTTGGCTGGAGTCATGATTGTTTCTCTCGCAGGGCAAGCACGGCACCGAGGACGACAAGGCCAAAGATGATGGCGCGCGATGCATAAGGCAAAGTGGTTCCGGCGAGAAGCGTCTGCAGCGCGGTGAGGAGCAGCACGCCGCCGACCATGCCGATATAGTCGCCGCGGCCGCCGGTGATGAGCGTGCCGCCGACGACAACGACGGCGATCGAGGGCAGGAGATATTCATCGCCCATGCCCAGACTCGCCTGGCCGGAGAAGCCGGTGAGCAGGCAGCCGACCAAGGCGGCGCAGAAGCCGGAGAGCATGTAGACCGCGATTATGGTGCGTTCGACCGAGATGCCCGAAAGCGCCGCGACGCGCTCGCCATTGCCGATGCCGTAGACCCGGCGCCCGAAGGGCGTGCGGGTCAGGAGGATCGCGGCGAGGATCACGAACAGGATCACCAAGGGAACGATCGGCGTGAACCAGCCGGTCTTGTCGGTCATCATCCAGCGCAGCAGAGGCGATGAAAAGCCGGCGGGGGTGCCTTGCGAGTAAAGCAATGCCGCGCCCTGCAATATGCCGTTCATGGCGAGCGTCATGACGATGGGCGAGATGCCGAGCATCGTGATGCCGAAACCGTTCACCGCACCGATCAGGCAGCCAAGCGCCAGAACCAGCGGGAAGGCCCAGATCAAGGGCGCGTCCTGCCCGCTCAGGAAGCCAGCAAACAGGATGCCCGACAATGCGATCGTCCATGGCACCGAGAGATCGAGGCCGCCGGTCAGGATCACCGTTCCCTGCCCGAGGGCGAGGATCAGGAGAAAGGACGAGATGACGATGAGGGAGTTGTAGTAGTTCCAGCTCAGGAGCGCCTGGCCGATCACGAGCTGTGTCGCAATCACGACCAGCACGAAGCACACATAGGCCGGCAAGGCATAGCGGATCGACTCGCTGTGACGGACGAGGAAGGACGGCATGGCGAGCGCAGGCTTCGCCGATCTCTCCTTGGCCGATGCGGGAAGGCGCAATTGCCGGACACCGCGATCGCCCTGATGCGGCAATCTGCCCGCGCGCCAGGCGTTGAAGCGGGTGATCCAGGAACGCGCCTGTCGAACGAGACGCGAATTGCGGCGGATTTCACCGGACAAGACGGCGAGAAGCAGGATCAGCCCCTCGGCAATCGTCGAGTAATAGGCGGATACGTTGAAGACGAGGAGAATGTTGACGACGATCATCAGCACATAGGCGCCGATGATCGAACCCGCCGGGCCGCCGCGACCGCCGCCCAGTGCGGTACCGCCGACGACGACGGCGGCAAACATCTGGAGCAACATCGGGTTGCCGCCCAGCGGGTCGCCCGCGCCCTGCTGCGCGCTGATGAAGACGCCGGCGAAGCCGTAACAGCCGCCGGCGAGAACATAGACAAAAAACTGGACCCAATCGACCCTGACGCCCTGGGCGCGGGCGGCCTCCATGTCGCTGCCGATCGCGTAGATCGACATGCCGAAGCGCGTGTGCTTCAGCCACAGCCACAAAAGCAGGATGATGCCCAAAAGAACGATGGGCATCGGCAGGATGCCGGGTATCGCATCTCCGACGAGTGCGGAGGAAAGCCCGGCAGGTATCATGCCGCCAGGCTTGTCCATGACGAGAAGCGTCAGTCCCTGCACAATGAACATCGTCGACAGTGTCACGACGATCGGCTGCAGACGCAGGAATGCAATGAAGAAGCCGTTGAAGGCACCGGTGAGGAGCCCGATGGCGATGCCGGCAACCGACCAGACGAGAATGCTCGATGGCGAGTCCTGCATGTAAGTGGCGAGGACGACATTGACCAAGGAGATGACCGCGCCGGCGGATAGATCGAAACCGCCCGAGAGAATGACCAGCGTCTGGCCGGCGGCGGCGATCGCGAGCGTCGCGCCACCGGATGAGAGAAAACTAACCTCGAAATAGCTCATGGGCCCGGGGCTCATGAGATCGTTGATGACGAGGAGCGTAATGAAAACCGCGATCGCGATCAGCAGGCCGCGCATGCGTGTGAAGCGCAATCCCGCGAAACCGCTTCGCGCTAGGGTCGCGGCGCGGCTCATGCGGCTTGTCCGGCAATGCTGGGCGCGTGGCCGCCCAGGGTCGCCTGAACGATCGTTTCCTCGTCGAGCCGATCGTCCTCGACCTGGTCGACGATGGCACCCTGGTAGAGCACGAGAACGCGGTCGGCGAGGTGAACGAGTTCGGGGATTTCGGTCGAGTAGAACAGCACCGCGCCACCCGCTTCCGCGAAGGAACGCATCAATTGATAGATCTCGTGCTTGGTCCCGACGTCGATGCCGCGCGTCGGATCGTAGAGGAGCAGGGCGCGGCTTTCGGCGAGAAGCCATTTGGCCAGCGCGATTTTCTGTTGATTGCCGCCCGAAAAGGCGCCGGCCCGCGTCCATAAGGCGCGCTCGTCCACCTCGACCCGGCGGAAGACTTCGCTGACGGCTTCGGTCTCTTTTTTCCCGTCGATGAGCCCCATGCGCGAGAAGCGGGAGATCACCGGGATCGAGGCATTGTGCTTGCCGCTGAGCTTGAGGAAGAGGGCCTCGGTCTTGCGATCCTCTGGCATCATGCTGATACCGATCGCCGCGCTGATGGCGTCGGCTGGCGTGGTCATGACAACAGGATGGCCATCGACCTCGATATGGCCTTTCTCGATCTCGGCCATGCCGAAACAGGACAGGAAGAGGCTGAGCTGGCCCATGCCCTGGAGCCCGGCAATGCCGAGTATTTCGCCGGCATGGAGATCGAAAGTGATGTTCCTGGCGCGCCCCGCCGTTACATCCCGCGCGCTCAGCACGACATTGCCGTGCGCGCGTTTTTCGGCGGGTTTGGGCGGGAAGGCCTGGCCGATCGAGCGGCCGACGATCATCTTGATGACTTCGGCATCCGGAACTTCGGAAACCCTGGCGGTGGCGATGTGTTGGCCGTTCCGAAGCACCGTCATGTGATCGCAAAAGGCGCGGACTTCATGCAGGCGATGCGAGATGAAGACGACGGTGACGCCCCTGTCGCGCTCGCGCGCGATGATCTCGCCGAGCCAGTCGACATCACGGCCGGAAAGGCTCGATGTCGGTTCGTCGAGAAGGAGAATCTTCGGATCGCGGTAGAGGGCGCGGGCGATCTCGATCTTCTGCTTGACCGCGAGGTCGAGATCGCGAATTTCATCGCGCAGATCGATATCGGTCAATCCGAGCGCGTCGAAATGTGCTGCGACGCGGGCCTTCGCTTTGCCCCATTCGACGAGGCCCAGCGCATTGACCGGCGCATGACTCAAGAGAATGTTTTCGAGCACGGTCAGGTCGCGCGCCAGGGTCATTTCCTGGAAGGCCGTCTGGATGCCGTGGCGATGCGCGGCGCGCGCTGAATCGAGCCTCGCCTCCGCACCATCGATGGTGATCTTGCCTGAATCCGGCAGCATCAGGCCGGAGAGGAGTTTGACGACGGTTGATTTGCCGGCGCCATTCTCGCCGAGCAGTGCGTGGACCGAGCCTCGATCGATCGCGAAACTTGCCCCGTCGACCGCAACCGTCGCACCGAACGCCTTGCGAATGTCATGAAGGGCAATTGCGTGGGTCGTGGCGTTCATGACGCGGAAGGCCGCCGGTTCAGGTGAAGTAAAAACGGAGGGCGGCACTCTTCCGCCGCCCTCCATCCAGGGAGGATTGGTCTAAGTCGTCTTACATTTCCGGCTGGCCGACGAGTGCTGCGGCAAGGCCGACTTCTGGCGTCTCTTCCGAGAAAATCGAGGCGAACCAGCCCGGATTCGGAACGAGCGCCGGCGGGAACGCGTTGCAGCCGTCCTTCATTTCCTGCCAGGTGCCTTCCTTGCAGTATTTGATCGTCTCGTTGGTGACGAGCGGCAAGGGCAGGGTCACGCGCTTGGGCACGTCCTTGCCTTCGAGCTTGGCGACCGCAAGCTTGAGAGCGAGCGCGCCGGAATAGGGCGGCGAGGCATAGGAGATGCGCGGCGCGTTCATCGGCGTGTAAGTGCCGTTCGCACCTTCG
>JAEUMG010000318.1 GCA_016793355.1 Hyphomicrobiales bacterium | reverse complement strand
CGTCCGCCGCGACAGGCGTGAGGCATTCGCTCTTTGGAAAGGCTTGTCGTTGCGCTTCATATCGGAACTCCCGGTGAGGTTGATCGAGGGAAGCTAGAAAGCGCCGGTGACGGGTGTATGACGAGCGCGGGCAAGATCGTTGCACGCACCTCCGCCCGATCTCCGGAATGCCGGAATGCCCGGCCGCAAGCCCGATTTGACAAGCCCCTCGGCTCCGCGCAGTTAGAGGGCAAATCCAGGGAGACACCCCATGAGTCAAGCCGCACGGAAGGCGCACGGACCCGCGCCGGTCAGCGATTTCAACTGGCAGGACCCGCTCGATCTTGAATCGCAGCTCACCGAGGACGAGCGCATGATCCGCGACTCGGCGCGCGCCTTTGCACAGGATAAGCTGCAGCCCCGCGTCCAGGAAGCGTTTCGCAAGGAGCATTTCGACCGCGAGATCATGAACGAGCTCGGCGAAATGGGCTTTCTCGGCGTCATGACGGCGGAAGCCTATGGCGGCTCGGGGCTGGGCTATGTCGCCTACGGGCTTGTGGCGCGCGAGATCGAACGGGTCGATTCCGGCTATCGCTCGGCGATGAGCGT
Source organism: Hyphomicrobiales bacterium (assembly GCA_016793355.1). Classification (GTDB taxonomy): domain Bacteria; phylum Pseudomonadota; class Alphaproteobacteria; order Rhizobiales; family Aestuariivirgaceae; genus JAEUMG01. Next base: position 2,457 of record JAEUMG010000318.1, on the reverse strand, counting down.
GCAGAACTCGCTCGTCATGCACCCGATCGAGGCCTATGGCTCGGAATCCCAGCGCAAGAAATACCTGCCCAAGCTTGCCACTGCCGAACTCATCGGCTGCTTCGGCCTGACCGAGCCCGATGCCGGCTCCGATCCGGGCGGCATGAAGACGCGCGCCCAGAAGGTGCAGGGCGGCTATGTCCTCAATGGCAGCAAAACGTGGATCACCAATTCGCCGATCGCCGATCTCGCGGTGATCTGGGCCAAGACCGAGGACAATGAGATCCGCGGCTTCGTCGTCGAGCGCGGCGCCAAGGGCTTCTCGACGCCCAAGATCGAAGGCAAGGTCAGCTTGCGCGCCTCGGTCACCGGCGAAATCGTGCTCGACAATGTCGAAATCCCGGAAGACGCATTGCTGCCCAATGCCAAGGGCCTTGGCGGCCCCTTCGGCTGCCTCAACAAGGCGCGTTTCGGCATTGCCTGGGGCGTCATGGGCGCGGCGGAGGACTGCTGGCACCGGGCGCGGCAATATACGCTCGACCGCAAGCAGTTCGGCCGACCGCTCGCCGCCAATCAATTGATCCAGAAGAAGCTTGCCGACATGCAAACGGAAATCGCGCTCGGCCTGCATGGCGCCTTGGCGCTCGGCCGCGGGCTGGAGAACGGCACGCTGGCGCCGCCGGCGATTTCACTCATGAAGCGCAATAACTGCGGCAAGGCGCTGGAGATCGCGCGCGCGGCGCGCGACATGCATGGCGGCAACGGCATTTCGGACGAGTTCCAGGTCATCCGCCACATGGTGAATCTCGAAACGGTGAACACCTATGAGGGCACGCATGACGTGCATGCCCTCATCCTCGGGCGCGCCCAGACCGGCATCCAGGCCTTCTCCTGATCGTGACGAGCAGCGGCATTACGATCGCGCGGGAAGATCCGCGCCAGCCGGATGTCGCGAAACTGGTGCGCGACCTCGATGCGATGTTCCACGATCTCTATCCGGCCGAGAGCAATCATCTCGTCGATATCGAGACACTGGCCAGGCCCGACATCCATTTCTTCGTGGTGCGGCAGGAGGGCAAGGCGATCGGCACTGGCGCACTCTGGCATCGCGACCCTGCCTATGGCGAGATCAAGCGCATCTATGTGACGCCGGAAGCGCGGGGCTTGAAGCTCGGCAAGCTCATCCTTGCCGCGCTCGAAGACAATGCGCGACAGCATGGCCTTGCGCTCGTCAAGCTCGAGACCGGAACGCTTCAGCCCGAGGCACTTGGGCTCTTCGCAAAATATGGCTTCGTCGCCTGCGGGCCCTATGCGGACTACCCGACCGACGATCCCTATTCGGTGTTCATGGAAAAGCGGCTCGAATGAGCGAAGCCTTTCCGTTTGTCGAGATATCGGGGAGCCCTCTGGCACGCGGCCAGTCTTACGGCGAGGCGATGCGCGAGCGCGTCGCGATGAGCGCCGATCTCTACAGGAAGCGGCTCGCGGGGCTCGGGCTCGGCAACCCGTCGGCGCTCATCCATCGCTTCATCCCCGAGATCGAAAAATTCGGCGCGCATTATCTCGAAGAGATGAATGGTCTTGCCGAAGGCGCGCGCCTGCCGCTCGACGATATCGTGCTCATCAATTGCCGCACCGAGATCGTCGCAATGGCGCGCCTGCATGAGCCCAAGCCCGATGGCTGCACCGGACTCGTGGTCATGCCGGAGCGCAGTTCCACCGGCGAATTGATCCACGCGCAGAATTGGGATTGGCTTGCCGAATGCGCCGAGACGGCGATCGTGCTCGCCATCCGCCGCGAGGACGGGCCCGACATTCTGACCTTCACCGAGGCCGGCGGCCTGGCGCGCTCGGGTTTCAATGCGGCCGGTATCGCCATTTCGGCCAATTATCTCGAGAGCGATCGCGACTACAGGCAAAGCGGAATCCCTTTGCCCCTCATCCGCCGCAAGGTGCTCGAACAGCAGCACTTGGCGCTCGCCATGCGCGTCGCGGCGACGACGCCCAAGGCCTGCTCGAACAACATGATCGTGAGCTGGGCGGAAGGCTTCGCGATCGACTTCGAATGCGCGCCGGACGAGGTCTTTCCGCTCTATCCCGAAAACGGCTTGCTGGTTCACGCCAATCATTGGGTGAGCCCTGTTGCCCTGTCGAAACTGAAAGAGGCGGGACTTCACGACGTGCCGGAAAGCCTCTATCGCGACTGGCGGGTGAAGAAGCTATTGCCCGACGGTCCGATCGGGATCGACGACGTCAAGCGCGCCTTGGCGGATTATTTCGGCACGCCCTTCGCGGTGTGCCGGCCGCCCTTCGATCCCGATGCGGGATCATTGTCGGCGACGGTCGCGACGATCATCATGGAGCCGGCGCGGCGCCAGATGCATATCGCGCCGATGCCGGCCGAAGGCGCCCACTACACGCGCTATGCGCTCTAGGAAGCGAGCGGCACCGCCGCCACGCCCGGCAAGGGCGAGCGAA